>NZ_AP023189.1:2721428-3022857 GCF_012767755.2 Pseudomonas tohonis | reverse complement strand
GGCACCGCTCTGCGGGTCCAGTTGCCAGAGGAACCACATGCGCTGCTGCGCATGGGACGGGCACCGGCTGTCGGCGTGCTCGACGCCGGCGGGTATCGGGAAGACCGAGAAGTCGATCCCTTCGCCACGCAGGCTCTCCAGGAACATCCGGCGCTTTTCCAGGGGCAGCTCGATAAAGCGGCGGGCGAGTTTCAGGGAGTCTTCTGCGTTCATCTGTCGTTTCCGTACTCGTGGGCAGCACGCAATGCGTGCTCGATTGCTCAAGGAGAACGGACGGCAGGTGCGGAAAATTACCTGCGCGGCAATGCCACGGACACAGCACGACGACCGCACCCGTGCCACGGCAGGAAGGCCCTCAAGGGGCCATCGGCGGGCGCGTCCTAAATTTTTCGCGGCCTCGTTCGTCCATAAGGCAGCGCCGCTTTCGGGCAACGAAGCGCGCAGCGTCGTCATTCCCCAGGAACAGCCCCGCCCATGCCGAAGAAGTCCCGCTCCCGCCTCTGGTTCCTCGTCCACAGCTGGCTGGCCCTGCCGATCTGGTGCTTCATGCTGATCGTCTGCGTGACCGGCACCCTGGCGGTGGTGAGCCAGGAACTGGTCTGGCTGGCCAAGCCGGAAGTCCGCGCGAGCCGGCCCCAGGCCGACATGCCCCGCCTGGGCTACGACCGGATCGTCGCGGGCATCCGCGACGCCCAGCCCGAGGCCTCGATCAGCGCCATCCGCCGGCCGGGCGAGGACCATTTCGCGCTGGTCGTCGACGTCAGCTACCCCGACACCCGCGAGGCCAGCCTCTACGTGAACCCCTACACGGGGGTGATCCAGGGGCACAGCTCCAGCTTCGACTTCCGCCAGTTCACCCGCGCCCTGCACGGCTGGTGGCTGGTGCCCTTTACCAACGGCTACAGCTGGGGCTGGTACCTGGTGTCGCTGCTCGGCCTGCCGATGCTCGCCTCGCTGGTCACCGGCCTGGTGGTCTACAAGCGCTTCTGGAAGGGCTTTCTCACCCCGCGCCTGCGCATCGACCAGGGCGCCCGCATCTTCTGGGGCGACTTCCATCGCCTGTCGGGCATCTGGTCGATCTGGTTCATCGCGGTCATCTCCATCACCGGCCTGTGGTTCCTGGTCCAGGCGATCCTCGTCGACAACCACGTGACCCTGTCCAGCGAGGGCATCCCGCCGGTGCTGGCGCGGGACGCCGTGCCCGTGGCGCAGCCGGGCAAGCCCGTGGAGCGGATCGGCCTGGACCGTGCCATCGAGATCGCCAGCCAGGCCATCCCGACGCTGGAGGCCAACGCCCTGTACTTCCCCGAGGACGCCTACAGCGCCCTGTACATCTACGGCAACAGCCGCTACCCGCTGATGTACCAGTCCGTTGCGCTCAACCCCTTCGACGGCCATGTCGAGGCCGTGCGCAGGCTCGGCGACCGCACGCCGCTGGAGTTCGTCACCGAGTCGATGCACCCGCTGCACACGGGCGACTTCGGCGGCCTCTGGAGCAAGGCGATCTGGTTCGTCTTCGGCCTGCTGCTGAGCCTGATGGTGCTCAGCGGCTTCCTGATCTGGAGCAAGCGCACCGCCCAGGCGACCCTGGCGCTGGTGAAGCGCAACCAGCGCCTGGCCGGCATCCGGCCCCTGGGCGAGCCGCCCGTGGCCTGCCGGGAATAGGCCGGAGGGTCAGACGGCCTCGGCACCCGGCCAGCGCCCGGCGAGCCCGTCCAGCTGGCGGACGAGGTAGGCGAGCACGTCGGCCTGCCGGTCGCGGATGAAGCGATGGTCCCCTTCGAAGAGCCTGAGCTGCAGCCGGCCTGTGGTTTCCTCGCTCCAGGCCTTGAGCTGCGCCTTGCGGGGGCCGTCGTCGACGCCGGCCAGGACGTGCACAGGGCAAGCGAGCGGCGTACGCGGCCGGTGCCGATAGGCGGCCTGGGACACGCAGGCGGCCGGTCGCCAGCTGGCGATGCCGCGCTGGTATTCGGCCCAGCGTGACGGCGCGACCGAGCCCGAGGCGAACAGGCCCAGCGAGCCTGGCGCGCCCCGCTCGCGCAGGGCATAGAGCAGCTCGCAGGCCGCCAGCGCGCCGAAGCCGTGGCCGATGACCGCATAGGGCAGGCGTCGCACGTCCATCTCCACCCTGCGCGCCAGCTGCCCGGCGACGGCTGCGGACAGCCCGGGCACCTCCACCAGCGGCACGGGGCGGACCTGCACCCAGGCAGGCAACAGCGCGCCCCAGGCCGGGTAGTCCACCGCGCCGACCCCGGGGCAGGCAACGCAGAACAGTTGCAGAGCGGGCGTCATTCAGCCCACCGACAGGCAGCCGACCACCCACGCGGGGCAAGGGGCGGCAGCTCGTGGCGATCGGACAGGGCGCGCATTGCTTCGGCTCGTGATGGACGGCATGGCCGCCGCACGCCCCCATCATGTGAGGCGTGTAAGCGGCCCATTGCGGGCGGGAACGGGCTCAGGCCGGTTCGACGAGGGCAGCGGCCAGGGCACGGGCGAAGCGGCGGGCGACTTCGTCCACCTGTTCGGCGGTGATGATCAGCGGCGGCAGGAAGCGCACCACGCTGCCGTGGCGGCCGCCCAGTTCGAGGATCAGCCCGCGCTTGAGGCACTGGGCCTGCAGGCGCGAGGCCAGGGCGCTGAAGGTCGGGGGGTGACCCAGCGCATCACGGGGGCCGGACGGGTCAACCAGCTCGACGCCGAGCATCAGCCCGCGCCCACGGATATCGCCCAGCTGCGGGTAGTCGCGCTGCAGTTCGCGCAGGTGGCCGGCCAGGCGCTCGCCCATGGCGGCGGCGTGGGCGGGGATGTCGTGGTCCTTGAGGTAGCGCAGCACCGCCGAGCCGGCGGCCATGGCCATCTGGTTGCCACGGAAGGTGCCGGCGTGGGCACCCGGGGCCCAGACGTCGAGCCACTCGCGGTAGACCATCACCGCCAGCGGCAGGCTGCCGCCGATGGCCTTGGACAGCACCACCACGTCGGGCACGATGCCGGCGTGCTCGAAGGCGAACATCCTGCCGGTGCGGCCGAAGCCGCTCTGGATCTCGTCGACGATCAGCGCCACCCCGGCCTTCTCGGTGATGCGGCGCAGGCCGCGCAGCCACTCGATGTCCGCCGGCACCACGCCACCCTCCCCCTGCACCGCTTCGACGATCACCGCCGCCGGCAGCAGCACGCCGGCCTCGGGGTCGCTGAGCAGGTTCTCCAGGTAATGCAGGTTGGCGCGCACGCCGGCCTCGCCACCCAGGCCGAAGGGGCAGCGGTAGGCGTAGGGATAGGGGGCGAACTGCACGCCATTGCCGAGCACCGCGCCCAGGGCCTTCTTCGGCCCCAGGTTGCCCATCAGCCCCAGGGCGCCCTGGCTCATGCCGTGGTAGCCGCCCTGGAACGAGAGGATGGTGCTGCGCCCGGTGGCGGTGCGCACCAGCTTGAGTGCCGCCTCCACCGCGTCGGTGCCGGTGGGGCCGCAGAACTGGATCTTCGCCTCACGGGCCAGGTCCTCGGGCAACAGGCCGAAGAGGTCCTGGACGAACTGGTCCTTCACCGGGGTGGTGAGGTCCAGGGTGTGCAGCGGCAGCTCGTCGGCGAGCACCTGGCGGATCGCATCGATCACCACCGGGTGGTTGTGACCCAGGGCCAGGGTGCCGGCACCGGCGAGGCAATCGATGAAGGTGCGGCCCTCGACGTCCTCGACATACAGCCCACGCGCACGCTTGAGCGCCAGGGGGATGCGCCGGGGGTAGCTGCGGGCGTTGGATTCCTGCTGCTTCTGGCGGGCCAGCAGCGGCGACTCCTCGAACTGGTAGAGCGTCTCTTCTTCAGCGGCCAGCGGCAGGCTGGCATTGAGGCTGGTAGCGGCTTGCATCCTTCGACCCTCGATAAAGTGGCATCAAGCTCCGGGCCGTGCGCTTGTGGCGCTTCTCGGCCTTGTGCAGAGGAGACGATGGAGCGGGTTGGCGATTTAGCCACCTGCCGGCAGCGGCATCACAGAGAAGAGAACCGTTACACTGCGCGCCTCGAAACCCGGGAGCAAAGCCTCGATGCAGACTACGGAACAGGCCCGTGCCAACCTCGAGACGGCGCGTGCCCTGCTGGGTCGAAGCCTTGCAGGAGTTCGCAACGCCCGCTACCTGTTCAACGGCACCCCCAATGCAGAGGCCGTTGGCGAGATCGAGTTCGCCTGCGAAGACGGAGTTCGGGTGACCTTCTCCCTTGCCTCCGACGGCGAAAGCGTTCTGGCCACAGCCCGGGCACTTAAAGTCATCGAGGGGTTCGAGATCAGTGATAACGACCGTTGTGACTGGAGGGCCGAGGATCTGCTAGTCACCCTGGATGCCGGCCATCTCGTCGGACTGAAGGTGGTTGAGGTCGAAGGGCTACAGGTCACCTACTCCAACCAAGACGCGCTCTTTCTCGCAGGTTTCAGAGTCACCCTGGAAGAGGGTGACTACCTGGTTTTCTTCAACTGCGGCGACGAGGAAGCCGTGTGCCTCAATCAGCTTCCCCCGCCCCTGAGCGGTGTCGATGAACGCTGGATTAAGGAAATCTGAAGCCATGAAGGTCTATCTGGACGACGAACGCGCCACGCCCGACGGCTGGGTCCGCGCCTGGTGGCCGGTCGAGGTGATCGAGCTGTTGAAGACGGGCCAGGTCAGCGAACTGAGCCTGGACCACGACCTGGGCGACGACGAGCGCGGCACCGGCTACGACGTGATCCTGTGGATCGAGGAAGCGGTGGCCTTGCACGGTTTCGTGCCGCCGCGCATCAGCGTGCATTCGGCCAACGCCTCGGCGGTGCTGAAGATGCAGGCGGGCGTGCTCTCCATCGAGGCCCTGGCCCGGCGCAACCGCCATCCGTAGCCCGGGTTTCAGCCCGGGAGCCTGGGCACAGCGCAACGCCCCACCTGCCGGATCAGGCGCGTGCACGGAAGGCGATCTGGTCTAGTCTTTCGCAGCAGCCAATCCAAGGAGGAACGCCAAATGCCACGGGGCCCCAGGAAGACCAGCCGATTCCGGATCGAATCGGACCCGAACACGCGGAAGATCAGGATCAAGGGCCGGCCAGCCTGGACCTCCCAGGCGACCAAGGTGAAGGTCAACCAGAACGCCAAGAAGGGCCATGTGGAGGATAGGCGCCACATGCTCCATTGGAGCCAGGTCATCCGCAAGCTGGCCGAAGCCACCTTCAACGCCTTGAAGAGCGACTCCGTATCGACAAAGGACTTCTACCGGAACCTGACGGCCCCCTTGATATCCAGGAAGTGGAAGCGCATCCCCAGTACCCCGGATGGGGTGATGCTGATGATTGCCAAACGCCTGAACAGCACGCCGGCCAACCTGGTACCGGACAGGGCCGACATCAACAAGGCCATCGAGATCGTCCGCAAGAGCATCGACCAGTTCGCGACCTACCTGCGAGACAGCTCGACCTACGAGGACACCAAGGACGATCCGAGCCTGCATGTGAAGCGCATGAGTGCCATCCGCCTCAAGGCCAAGGAGCTGTTCCCCACGGGCAATACCAGCAGCCTGATCCATAGCCGCATCAGCGAGATCAATAGCGAGATACTCAAGATCATCAACGAGAGCCAGGCCCCCTGCCAACTCTGGGAGCTGCTGCACTCGCTGCGCCACTCGGTGACCTTCGACCTCTCTTCCAAGGCCGTACGTGACAGCACGGAAGCCACGCTCGACTGGCTCAATCGGATGCAGCTAGCCGCTCACAGTGCCCCGGCGGCGCGCCTGGAAGTGCTGGTGTCCCTGACCGATATCTAGGCCTGGCCCGGGTTTCAGCCCGGGAGCCCATGCACCGCCATGCAGGCCACCCGGTGCGTCGCCGAGACGATCGGCAACGCACCCGCCCTCTTCCCTCAATCCGCCCGATAGCGCCCCACCAGCTGCTGCAATCCACCGGCCATCTCACCCAGGCGCTGGGTGATGTCGCTGGCGGTGCGCGAGCCGGCGGCGGTCTGTTCGGCGATGGCGGCGATCTGGTGCACGTTGGCGTTGATGGATTCGCAGACCTGGGTCTGCTCCTCCGCCGCAGCGGCGATCTGCGCGTTCATGCCGTTGATGGTGGTGGTCGCCTCGACGACCGCCTCCAGGGCCTGGCCGACCCGGCCCACCTCCACCACGGCGCGGGCGCTGCCGCCGCGGATCTGGCCGATGGCGGCGATGGCCTCGCGAGCGCCGGCCTGCAGGCGGCCGATCATTTCCTGGATTTCCGCCGTACTGCTCTGGGTGCGCCCCGCCAGCGTGCGCACCTCATCGGCGACGACCGCGAAGCCGCGCCCCTGGTCACCGGCACGCGCGGCTTCGATGGCGGCGTTGAGCGCCAGCAGGTTGGTCTGCTCGGCGACGCCGTGGATCACATCCAGCACGCCGCCGATGCCCTCGGACTCGCTGCCCAGCCGGCGGATGATCTCGACCCCGCTTTCCACCTGCCCCTCCAGCCCGTCGATCACCTCGGCGGCGCTGCGCACCAGGCCCTGCGCCCCCTGGACCCGGTCCTCGGCGGCCTGGGCCGCCTGCGCCGCGCCGGCCGCACTGCTGGCGACCTGCAGGGCCGCCGCCGACATCTGCTCCATGGCGGTGGCCAACTGGTCGCTCTCCACGTGCTGGCTGGCGATGCCCTGGCCGGTCTGCTCCATGAAGGCACCCAGCTCCTCGCTGGCGGCCCCCAGGGTGGCGGCGGACGAGCGCGTCTGCCGCACCAGCTGGCCGACCTGCTCGGCGAAGTGGTTGAAGGCCCGCGCCAGGGTGCCCAGCTCGTGGCCGGCGGAAGGGTCCAGGCGGCGGGTCAGGTCGCCTTCGCCCCGGGCGATGTTCTCCATGGTCCGCACCGCCTGGTCCAGGGGCTGATGGATGCTGCGCGCCAGCAGAGTCGCCAGGGCGGCGATCAGCGCCAGCAGGACGGCGGCGGAAGCGGCGCTGCGGATCAGGCTCAGGCGCACGGCAGCGGCGAATTCCCGCTCCAGCCCGGCGAGCTGCGTTTCCAGGTCGTCGATGTAGAAGCCGGTGCCCAGCACCCAGTCGCTGTCGGGCATCGGCACCACGTAGGCGAGCTTCGGCGAGGGCTCCTCCTCGCCGGGCCGCGCCCAGCCGTATTCCACGTAGCCACCCCCGGCGGCGCCGGCCTCCACGTATTCGCGCACCAGATGGCGACCCTCGGGGCTGGTGGAGTCCCAGTAGATCGTGCCTTCGCGGGCCGGGTTGTCGGCACTCATCACCTGCACGCCCTGGCTGTCGTAGGCGAAGAAGTAGCCGCTGCCGCCGTCGAAGCGCAGGCTGCGCAGCGCCTCCTTGATGCGCTCGCGGCCCGCTGCCGAGCCGCCGTTGGCCAGGGGCGCCACGGCGCTCAGTGCCAGCTCCATGTAGTTGGCCAATTGCTCGCGCTTGGCCGCCAGCAACGACTCGCGCAGGTCGTCGCGGCTGAGATCGCGCAGTTCCCGGGCCTGGGATACGAACAGCCAGGCGCTGATCGTGGCCAGCGCCACGACCGGCAGCAACGCCAGGAGGAGGATCTTCTGCCTGATGGATAAGCGATTCATCCCGTCATTCCCTCTGTGAGTTTCGACGGGGCCTTCTAGCACGGGGAAAGCCTGGACGACGGAGCGCTGCCCGAGCCCGTCATCGTCGCCCAGAAACGACGCAGGCGCTTGCGCAGGCAGCAGGCGCAGGGCCTGAGCGGGGTCGGGCGGGAGGGCGTGGGCACAGGCGCACGGCGGGTTCGCACCCGTCCTGCCCCCGGCGCCGGCATGCCCCTACGGCGCAATCACCGGCGGGCAGCCGGCTCGCGGGTCAGGTCCCCTGGATCGCGCCCCACACCTGCGCCAGCCCCACCAGGTGCAGCCCGCCCAGCGTCAGGCAGATGGCCGAGCTCCACAGCCAGAAGGCGGCGCTGCGGCCCAGGCCGCGCTTGACCAGCAACAGCCCGCCCAGCCCCCGCAGCAGGTACACCGCAGTGACCAGGCACAGCACCGGCCGTGTCAGGGGAAGTGGCAGGCCGAGCCCGGCCAGCAGCGCGTAGAGCGCCCAGAGCCCCAGCACCGTGGCGATGGCCAGGGTGACCAGTGTGGCCACCGGGCTGCCAGCCTCGGCCAGGCGCGCCATGCGTTCACCGGCACCGAAGAAGCGATACCAGGGGGCGCCGTAGCGGATGCAGCCCAGGTGCAGCAGCGCGGCGATGGCGCTCAGGGCGCCACCGGCCAGCAGGAAGGGGTTGGGGAAAAGGTCGTCCATGGCGAAGCTCCTGTGCAGAAGCCCGCCATTCTGGATGCCCTCGGCAGCCTGCGCCAGCACCCGGGTGCACTAGCTCGCGAAGCGCCCCAGCCGATACGCCTCCAGCCCCGCCACGGTCTGCCCTTGGGCCAGTTGGCCGATGTACTCGGCGGTGACGGCGGCCTGGGTCAGCCCGAGGTGCTGGTGGCCGAAGGCGAGCAGGACGCGGCCCTCACCCACCCGGTCGATGATCGGCAGCGAGTCCGGCAGCGAGGGGCGGAAACCCATCCAGGGGCTGGCGCCCTCGGTGTCCAGCTCGTCGCGGAACAGCCCCTGGCTGAGGCGGTGCAGCTGCCAGGCGCGGGGCATGTTCGCCGGCTTCTCCAGCCCGGCGAACTCCACGGTGCCGGCCAGGCGCAGGCCGCCGGCCATGGGCGTCATGATGAAGCGCCGCTCGAAGGAGGTGACGGCGAACGGCAGCCGCCCCTGCTCCCGGGGCAGCATCAGGTGGTAGCCGCGTTCGGTGTCCAGCGGCACCCGCGTGCCGGTGAGACCTTCGGTGAGCGGCGCGGAGTGGGCGCCGCAGGCCAGCAGCACCTGGCGGGCGCGCAGGCTGCCGTCGTCCAGCCTCAGGGCGACGCCCCCCGCCAGCCGCTGGCCGTCGAGCACGCGCTGGCGATGGAAGGTGACGCCCAGCGCCTCGGCCGCCCGCGCCAGTTCGACGACCACGCGGTGCGGGTCGATGAAGTGCCCGGTGGCCGGGAAGAACAGCCCGCCGCGAATCCCCTCGCTGAGCTGGGGCGCCGCCGCGTGAACGGCCTCCGCCCCCCAGAACGCCACCGGCACGCCCTGCCCGGCCATGCGTGCCTGGAGGGCCTGCAGCGCCGCGCGGGAGGCGTCCTGCTCGTACACCAGCAGCGAACCGTCCTCGCGCAGCAGGTCGGGCCGCTCGATGGCCTGGAGCAGGCGGCGCCAGGCGCCCAGGCTGGCTTCGTTGAGGGCCCGCAGCCCAGCCACGGTGCGGGCGAAGGGCGCCGCCCGCAGGTTGAGCAGCAGGCGCAGGAACCAGGGGGTGGCGCGTGGCAGGTAGGTCCAGTCCAGGCGCAGCGGGCCCATGGGGTCGAGGAGCATGCCCGGCAGGCGCTTGAGGATCGACAGGTCGGCAATCGGGAACACCTGCTCGGTGGCCAGGTGCCCGGCATTGCCGAAGGAGGCGCCCTGCCCCACGCCGTCCGGGTCGAACACCTGCACCCGCAGCCCCTGGCGCGCGAGCTGCAAGGCGCAGGCGACACCGATGACGCCGGCACCGACCACCGCGACATCCACGTCCGCTGGCTGGAGATCGCCCATGTTCAGGCCTCCCGCTCGCCATCGAGCAGCCGCCGCAGGCCCAGGGGGTTGGCCTCGCGCAGCGCCACCGGCAGCAAGGCATCGGGGAAGCCCTGGTAGCACACCGGGCGCAGGAAGCGCTGGATGGCGGCGGTGCCCACCGAGGTGGAACGGGCATCCGAGGTGGCCGGGAACGGCCCGCCGTGGACCATGGCGTCGCACACCTCAACCCCGGTGGGCCAGCCGTTGACCAGCACCCGGCCAGCCTTGCGTTCCAGGGCCGGCAACAGCGCGTGGGCGGCATCGAGGTCGGCGTCGTCCAGGTGCAGGGTGGCGGTGAGCTGGCCCTCCAGGGCATCGAGGATGCGGGGTACCTGCTCTGCGCCCTCGCACTGCACCACCAGCGCCGCCGCGCCGAAGACCTCGCCGTGCAACTGCAGGTCGGCGAGGAAGGCCTCGGCATCGGTGACGAACAGCTGCGCCTGGCAGCGGTTCGGCCCCTCCCCGGGTTCGCCGCTGGCGATCTGGCGCACCTGCGGGTGGCGGGCCAGGGCCGCGACCCCGGCCGCGTAGGCCTGGTGGATGCCGGGGGTGAGCATCACCTGGGCCTTGCACGGGCGCAGCTGCTCGGCGGCGTGGGCGAGGAAGGCATCCAGCGCCGCACCGCGAGGGGCGATGAGCAGGCCCGGGTTGGTGCAGAACTGCCCGGCGCCCAGGGTCAGCGAGGCGATGAAACCCTGCGCCAGGGCCGCGCCACGGGCCTGCAAGGCAGCGGGAAACAGCAGCACCGGGTTGATCGAACTCATCTCCGCATAGACCGGGATCGGCTCCGGCCGCACCTGGGCCGCCTGGCACAGGGCAAGGCCACCGCTGCGCGAGCCGGTGAAGCCGACCGCCTTGATGCGCGGGTCCGTCACCAGGCCAAGGCCCACTTCGCGGCCGGCGCCGAACAGCAGCGAGAACACGCCTTCGGGCATGCCGCAGCGCTCGACCGCGCGGGCCACCGCCTGCCCCACCAGCTCGCTGGTACCGGGGTGGGCGCCATGGGCCTTCACCACCACCGGGCAGCCGGCGGCCAGGGCCGAGGCGGTGTCGCCACCGGCCACGGAGAAGGCCAGGGGGAAGTTGCTGGCACCGAACACCGCCACCGGCCCCAGGGGCACCTGGCGCTGGCGCAGGTCGGGCCTGGGCAGGGGTTGGCGCTGGGGTTGCGCGCGGTCGATGCGTACGTCCAGCCACTCACCTGCGCGCAGGGTGCGGGCGAAGGTGCGCAGTTGCTGGCAGGTGCGGCCGCGCTCGCCCTGCAGGCGTGCCTGGGGCAGGCCCGTCTCGGCCATGGCGCGCTCGATCAGCGCCTCGCCCAGCGCTTCGATGGCATCGGCGATGGCGTCGAGGAAGGCCGCACGGGCGGCCGGTGCGGTGTTCCGGTACGGGTCGAAGGCGGCCCAGGCCAGGGCGCAGGCCTGTTCCACCTGCTGGCGGCTGGCGCCCGGGTAGGCGGGTTGCAGGGGTTGGCCGGTGGCCGGGTCAATGGCGTGGAGGGCGTCGCGGGTGCCGGGCACCGCTGCGCCGCCGATCAGCATCTTGCCTGTGAGGGTCATGGGGCATCCTGGATGGCGGGTGGGCCCCACCGCCCATGGGCGGCGGGGCGGTCGGGTTCAGGCGAGGTTCTGCTCGGCGGTCCAGTTGGCGTACCACTGGCGGAACAGGCCGTACTGCTGCTCGGCGTAGCGGCGCTGGGAGTCGCTGAGGGCGTCGCTTTCGTTGAAGTGCAGGCGGTACTCGCGGTCGCCGTTGAGCACCATCAGGTACTTGTAGAACAGCACCAGGTCGCAGCCCTCGTCGAAGGACGAGAGCACGTCCAGGGCGGCGCTCAGCTCCAGGGCCTGGCGGCGTGCGCGGGCATCGCCCTGGGCGGCCTGGCGGCTCAGCGAGACCAGTTGCAGCACCTCGCGGGGCAGCACGTTGCCGATGCCGGTGATGGTGCCGGTGGCGTTGCAGTTGACGTAACCGTGGAACACCTGGGTGTCGACGCCGGCCATGAGGATCACCTCGTCATCCCGCGAGGTGATGTGCTCGGCGGCGTAGCGCATGGCGTCGGCGCCGCCGAACTCCTTGAAGCCGATCAGGTTGCGGTGCTGCCCGCGCAGCTCGAAGAACAGGTCGGCGCGGGTGGAGAAGCTGTAGTGCGGGCTGTTGTAGATCACCGACGGCAGCTCCGGCGCGGCCTGCAGCACGGCGGTGAAATGTGCCTTCTGCGCCGCCGGCGAGGCCGCACGGGACAGCAGCCGCGGGATCACCATCAGCCCCTGGGCGCCGACCCTGGCGGCATGGGCGGCGTGGGCCACTGCCTCGCGGGTGCTCACCGCGCCAGTGCCGACGATGGTGGGCACGCCGGCCTTCACCAGGCGCGCCACGCCTTCCTGGCGCTGGGCCTCGCTGAGCAGGGGCCAGTCGCCCATGGAGCCGCAGTAGACCACGCCGCTCATGCCGGCCTGGACCAGTTCGCGGCCCTTGGCCACCAGGGCGTCGTAGTCCGGCTGGCGCGCGTCGGTGCAGGGGGTCATGAGGGCGGGGATGCAGCCACGGAAGATGTCGATGTTCATGCTGTCGCTCCTTGAGCAGGGATTCAGGGTTCGGGAAAACGGGGCTCAGATGCCCCAGGCGAAGGGGTCCTGCTCGTCGATGAGCAGGGTGCAGTCGGCGGTGAGGTGGGCACGCCCGGTGATGAAGGGACGGATGCGCTCGCCCTCCCACTCGTAGTGCCCCTCGAAGCGGCTGCCGGTGATGCTGGCCTGCACCCAGCGCTGGCCGGGGGCGAGCTTGCCGTCCGCCGCCAGGCAGGCCAGCTTGGCGCTGGTACCGGTGCCGCAGGGCGAGCGGTCGTAGGCCTTGCCGGGGCACATGACGAAGTTGCGGCTGTCGGCCTCGGCCTCGGCGTCGGCGGCGAACAGCTCGACGTGGTCGATCAGCGCCCCGCCCTCGCCGTGGATGCCCTGGGCCTCCAGGGCCCGCAGCATCGCCCAGGTGTAGGCGGTCAGGGCCTCGACGTTGTCCAGCTCCAGGCGCTGGCCGTGGTCGTTGACCAGGTAGAACCAGTTGCCGCCCCAGGCGATGTCGCCATGGACCACGCCATGGCCGGGCACCTCCACCGGCACCTGCCGGCGATGGCGGTAGGCCGGCACGTTGCCGAGGGTGACGCGGCCGTCCTCGTGGAGGGTGGCGCTGACGGTGCCCACCGGGGTGTCGATGCGGTGCTCGCCGGGGGCCATCAGCCCCAGGTGCCGGAGGGACGCCACCAGGCCGAGGGTGCCGTGGCCGCACATGCCGAGGTAGCCGGCGTTGTTGAAGAAGATCACCCCGCAGGTGGCGCCCGGCGTCACCGGCGGGCGGTAAAGCGCGCCCACCAGCACGTCGTTGCCGCGCGGCTCCAGCAGGCAGGCGCGGCGCCAGTGGTCGTGGTGCTCGCGCAGGCTGTCGCGCTGCTCGGCCAGGGTGCGGCCGGCGGGTTCGGGAAAGCCGTCCATCACCAGCCGCGTGGGTTCGCCGCCGGTGTGGGAATCGATGACATGGATGCGCTTCATGGGGCGGCTCCGTCAGGTCGGGGAATGGGGGTGGTCGATCAGGCGCTGGATGTCGTCCAGTAGCGCCCGGCCGACCCAGACGCCTTCGCGTTCGCTGCGCTGGCGGGCGGCGAAACGCCGCTGCGACGGCAGCCGCGCGCCCTGGTCGGTGATGGCGGCGAACAGCGCCTCGGCCCGCTGCCGGCCGGCCGCCAGCTCGCTGCCGAGAAAGCGCGCCGGGTCGAAGGCCAGCAGCAGCTCGCCATGGAGCGGAGCGGCGTGGCACCGGCGCCGCCGTCGAAGGCCAGGGATTCGGCGCTGGTGAGGTCGCCGATCAGCGCGCCGGCCATCAGCTCGATCATCGCCGCCAGGGCCGAGCCCTTGTGCCCGCCGAAGGTCTGCATGGCGCCCTCCAGCACGGCCCGCGCATCGGTGCTGGGCCGCCCTTCGGCATCCAGCCCCCAGCCCAGGGGAATCGGCTTGCCCTGGCGGGCGTGCAACTCGATGTCGCCCCGGGCGATGGCGCTGGTGGCGAAGTCGAAGACGAAGGGCTCGCGCCCCTCGCGGGGCCAGGCGAAGGCCAGCGGGTTGGTGCCGAACACCCCCTGGCGGCCGCCTTCCGGGGCCACCCAGGCGTGGCTGGGGGTCATGGCCAGCCCAACCAGCCCTTCGGCGGCGATGGCCTCCACCTCCGGCCACAGCGCGGAGAAGTGGAAACAGTTGCGGATCACCAGGGCGGCGACGCCCAGCTCGCGGGCCTGCTCCACCAGCAGCGGCAGGCCGGTCTGCAGCGCCAGCAGCGAGTAGCCCCGCTGCGCATCGACGCGGACGATGGCTGGCGCCAGGCGGCTCACCCTTGGTTGGGCCTGCGGGTCCACCTTGCCGCTGCGCAGCGAATGCACGCACACCAGCACCCGGTACAGGCCGTGGGAATGGCATTCGTCACGCTGGCCCCGGGTGATGGTGTCGGCGATGGCGCGGGCATGGTCCTCGCCCATGCCGTTGACGGTCGCCGCACGCAGTGCCAGGGCATGTACCTGGTCGAGGCTGAGGTTGATGAGGTCGTTCATGGCCAGACTCCTTCCGGTCATCGGGTTGCAGACAGTGGGCTAGGCGCGGCTGGGAAAGGCCGTGGTGGAAGGCGCGACATCCGCATCGGTGCCCTCCTCGCTTTCGTCCTCGCCGCTGAGGCGGATCAGCTCGGCCGGCACGCCGGTGGTGGCGCCCCAGTGGTAGATGCCCAGGGCGCAGGCGGCCACGGCGAGGGTGTCGTAGGGGTGGCCGAGCACGCCCAGGCCGCCGAAGCTGCCCAGCCAGGAGAGCAGCAGGGTCACGGCGTAGAAGCCGATCAGCCAGGCGGACGAACGCACCTGCTGGGCGATGCCCAGGTGCTCGGTGGGCACGAAGCGGCGGCACAGCAGGTAGATCACGAACATCAGGATCTGCAGGCTCAGCAGCCAGGACACGGTGCCCCAGCCGGACCAGTAGACGATCAGCGCGGCGATCACGAAGGACAGCGGCCCCATCACCGCCAGGCCCCGCACGCGGAACGGGCGCGGCATGTCCGGCGCGTTGCGGCGCAGGGCCGCCACCGTCACCGGCGCCACTGCGTAGCTCAGCACCAGGGCGGCGGAAACCACGTTGATCAGCGCCTCCCAGGAGGGGAACGGCAGGGTCCAGAACACCGACAGGGCGAACGTCAGCCACAGCGCCGGGCGCGGGATGCCGGACTGTTCATCGATGCGGGTAAATATGCGGAAGAAGGTGCCGGTCTGCGCCCAGCCGTAGATCACCCGCGGGGTGGCGTTCATGTAGATGTTGCCGCAGCCGCTGGGCGAGACCACCGCGTCGGCCACCACCAGGTAGGCCAGCCAGCCCACGCCGAGCACCAGGGCGATGTCGCGGTACGGCAGGGCGAACTCCTTGGACATCCCGGCCCAGCCGTTGGCCAGCAGCTCGGTCGGCACCGCGCCGAGGAAGGCCACCTGCAGCAGCACGTAGATGGCGGTGGAGAGCAGCACCGAGAGGATCAGCGCGATGGGGATGGTGCGCTGCGGGTTCTTCACCTCGCTGGCCACCGAGATGATCGGCGTCAGCCCCAGGTACGCGAAGATGATGCCGCCCGCCGACACCGCCATCTCGATGCCCGAGAGGCCGAACGGCGCGAAGCCCTGCACCTGGAAGTTCTCGGGCTTGAAGAAGGTGAAGAGCACGCCGATGACCAGCAGCGGCACGATGAACTTGAACACGCTGACCAGGTTGTTGGCGCGGGCGAAGGTCTTCACGCTGCGGTAGTTGAGCCAGAAGAACAGGCACAGCAGGCCGAACTGCACCAGCCAGCCGATCAGCGTCGGGTCGCTGGAGCCCGCCTCGGTGAGGCCCGGGAACCAGGCCGCCGCGTACTGCCGGGAGGCGACCACCTCGATGGCCACCAGGCTGGAGAAGGCGATCAGCGTGATGAAGCCCATCAGGTAGCCCAGGAGCGGGCCGTGGGAGAACACCGGGTAGCGCACCACCCCGCCGGCACGCGGCAGCGCCGCCCCCAGCTCGCAGTAGATGATGCCCAGCAGCAGCACCGCAAAGCCGCCGAGGAGCCAGGAGAAGATGCCCGCCGGGCCTGCGATGGCGGAGACGTGGCTGGCCGCGAACAGCCAGCCGGAGCCGAAGATGGCCCCGAGGCCGATGAAAGTGAGGTCCGTCAGGGACAGCTGTTTCTTGAACTTTCCAGACATGGCGTAGCCTTCTTGTGCGTTATTGGATGGGCTGGAGAGATCCCTGTGCAGCACCGGGGCCTGGCGACGAATCAGGCACGGAGGCGAACCGGTGCGACGGCGCCCCGAGGTCTGCAACGGCCATAGGTTGGCCCGCCCGGGCGCCTGCGGGCTTGATGCATTTCCTCGGTTCCCATGACGAAATCGGCACAGTTGGCGGAATGACCGAGCAAGGCTCGACAGGCCTCCTCCGCCTGCGGCAACCTGCCGGCTCGCCGCGCACTGGGAGGCAGGACGATGCCGCAGAACCCGCTGGAAGGACTGTTCGCCGACGAGGGGCTGGAACGCCCCGAGAGCATGGACGCGCTGCTGGCCAGCGCACGGCTGCTGTTGCCGATGCTGGATGCGATCCCCAATGCGGCGATCTTCATCAAGGACACCCAGGCGCGCTACCTGCTGGCCAACCGCACCCTGGTCCAGCGCTGCGGCCTGAAGGCCTTGCAACCGCTGCTGGGCAAGACCAGCGCCGAGGTCTTCCCCGCCCAGCTCGGCCCCGGCTACACCGAGCAGGACCGCCGCGTGCTGGAACAGGGCCAGGTGCTGGAGGACCAGCTGGAGCTGCACCTCTACGGCAGCCGCGAACCCGGCTGGTGCCTGACCCACAAGCGCCCCCTGCACGACCGCGCCGGACAGGTGATCGGCCTGGTGGGCATCTCGGTGGACCTGCAATCGGCCAGCGCCAGCCACCCCGCCTACGAACGCCTGGCCGCCGTGGACGAGCACATCCGCACGCACTTCCACGAGCCCATCACCCTGGAGACCCTCACCCGCATCGCCCGCCTCTCCGTCGCCCAGCTGGAGCGCCACTGCAAGCGCGTGTTCCACCTCACGCCCCGGCAGATGATCAGCAAGGCGCGCCTGGAACACGCCCACCGCCTGCTGCAGACAGGCCTGCCCATCACCGACGTCGCCCTGCAATGCGGCTACACCGACCACAGCGCCTTCAGCCGCCAGTTCAAGCAGCTCACCGGCTTCACGCCGCGGCAGTATCGGCAGGCGATGGGCGGAAGCTCATGAGCGTGCGTACCGGGAACACGAGCGCCCCCAACCAACCCCCGCTGTACGGGTCGGCCTCGGTACGGCCCGCGGACAGGAGGCTGTCGTCGCCCTGGGACAATGGATAGACTCCAGCGCCATCCCGGCCCCGTCACAAGGATGTTCGATGCGCCCGCCCCTCGTTTCCGCCCTGCTCGCCTGCGCCCTGCTCTTCACACCCACCGCACCTGCATCCGCCGCCATCTTCAAATGCAAGGCCGCCAACGGCGCCACCCAGTTTTCCGATCACCCCTGCGGCACCCCGGGAAACCAGGAAGAGATCACCCACGAGACCCCCGCCCCGGCACCGGCTCCCGGCAGCGCCGAGCGCCCCGCCGCGAATGCCGCGCCGCAAGACGACACCGAGGCGAGCTACGCGGCGGCCGAGCAGGCCAATCCCCCGCTGATGACCCTGGCCGACCTGCAAGGCACCTGGTCGGACCTGGACTTCGCCTCGCCCCTGCGTGGCTACTGGGTATTCGGTTCCAGCACCGTGCGCATGGACCGCAAGGGCATGGAGGTGCGCAACCGCGTCCAGGCGACCCTGCGCTTCACCCTCAAGGGCAACCTGCTGACCGTGACCCACGAGCCGGATGCGTTCAGGAAAAAACGCTGGGATGAGAAGCTGGTGATCGAGCGCTACGAGCCTGGCCGCCTGATCGACCTCGGCAGCCTGGTGCTCCATCGCGTCCGATAACGCGTCGCCCGGCTACGCTCAATCCGAGAACTTTCGAGACCGCCTCATGAAAGGGCTTTTCACCCGCTTGCTGCTCGGTGCCGCGCTCGCCATCCAGGCCGCAGGCGCCGCCGAACTGCGCCTGCTCACCGACGACCACCCGCCCCTGCATTTCGAGCGCGATGGCGAGCTGGTGGGCTTCGCCGTCGACCTGCTGCACGAGATCGCCCAGGAGACCGGCGACAAGCTCCAGCTGGAGCGAGTACCGCTGCTGCGGGCCCTGCTGATCACCCGCGAAAGCCCGGACGTGGCCGTCTTCACCATCCTGCGCACCCCGGAGCGCGAGGCCGACTACCAACTGGTCGGCCCGCTGCTGGAGGTCGAGACCGCACTCTACGCCCGCGCCGACCACACCCCCGCCATCACCGGCCTGGACGAGGCGCGCAAGGTGCAGCGCATCGCCGCCCCGCGCAAATGGCTGGTCTATCGCCGCCTGCAGGAGATGGGCTTCGCCAACCTCTACGGCGTCGACACCCCCGAACAGATGATGCGCCTGCTACGCCTGGGCCGAACCGACCTGGTGGCCGCCGATACCCTCAGCGTCGAAACCATGGCCCGCGAGGAAGGCCTCGCCCCCGAGCAACTGCGCTACGCCGCGCCGGTGATGCACCAGGGCAACTACATCGCCTTCTCCCGGCAGACCGACGCAAGCATCGTCGCCCGCTGGCAGCAAGCGCTGGAGAAGATGCGCGCGGATGGACGGCTGGTGGCGCTGGAGCGGAAGTGGCTGGGTGGGCCGAAGTAGCGTTACAGGGCCCCATTACCCGGCGCTGTCGGGCGGATGTGCAGGGAACCGACATCGACGCGCTCGTCGCGCCTCAGCACGGTCATAGCCCAATCATCGTCCAGTACTTCGCGCCCCACTGACGAGGGCGTGATCTCCCGTATGCCCTTGCTCTCGCTCGACAGCCTCCAGCCGATGCGTTCGGCGGGTATCACCAGGTCGCGGGGATGCAGCAGGTAGAGGTAAAGGGACGAATGGTCCGGCCCGTACCTCTGCACCATGCGAACTTCATTGCCCTCGAACGGAAACCTGTGCACCTCGGCGTCCGGCACTGCTTGCAGCACCTGCAGCAGCTTGGCCGCGCGCGCTTCCGTCCGGTGGGCTGCCAGCGCCTGGTAATAGGCGTATACCGCACTCGCCCGGCAGTAGCGCGTGCCGTTGTAGAAGGGCCATGGACTGTCCGAGGCGTCACAGGCCAGCCCCTGGTTGAACCAGGCATTGGCCAGCAGCCTGGCGTCCTGGCTGCTGTCGATCAGCGCCTGCCCGGCCTGCAGCGACACGCCGAGATCGCCATCGCGCAGCGCCACCAGGGAGAGGTCGCTCAGGGCCCGCTCGTTGTGCGGCTGGATATTGATCGCCAGGTTCAGCGTGCGCAGCGCCTGCTTGAGATCGCCTGCGCCATAGGCCTTCTCGCCCTCCAGCACCAGCCGCTTGGCACGCGCCTGCAAGGCCTCGTCCGTAGGCGGCTGCAGCAATGCTTCGACCTCCGCTACCTGGTCCGGGTCGATGTTCGGGTTCGGCTCCTCGGCATTCGCCGCGGTGTATTGGTGCAGCCAGTCCAGCGGCGTACTCCCCTCCTCCCCCTCGCGATGGGCCTGGATGAAGGGCTCGGCCCCGTTATCCACCAGCAACCGCACCAGCGCCGGCGAGGCGTAGCGCGCCGCGTAGTGCAGCGCGGTCATATTGCGGGTGGTGATGCTGTAGTAGCAGTCGTCCTCGGGGATGACGGTCACCGAATTGGGGTTGGCACCCCGCGCCAGCAGGATGCGCGCGGACTCGGGCTGATCGTAGTGCGCGGCGTACATCAGCGCCGTCTTGCCGAAGGCGTTGGCCTGGTTGACGTCGGCACCCTTCTCGATCAGGTACGCCAGCGCCTCGGGGTATTCGATGGCGATGGACAGGTCACGGACCTGGCCTTCGATGGCGCGGATCTCGTCCATGGGGCGATGGGCGAGGATGGCGTTGCGCAGGGCGGTTTCGTCCTTGGGAAAGGGTTCGTACATGTAGAAGCGGATGCCGCTGCTGATCGCTCCCTCCAGTGCCTGGCGAGCCACGGTACGGGCCTGCCCATCGCTCCAGCCGAAGCGCCGCTTGTAGAATGCCGCCATCGCCGCCTGACTGCTGGTCATCTGCTGTAGAAAGACCCGGTATGCCTTGTGCTCGGCAACACCCGTGGCCGCCCAAATCTGCAGGTTGCTCAGGTCCTGCTCATAGGAGCCATAACTGTCACCTGCATCATCCCGCACCGCCCAGGGCCGGTAGTAAACCTCCTGCAGCCTGGCCCCGATACGCTCGCTCCAGCGCTCGTGGGTCCGCAGGCTGCCGCACCAGTTTCCCGCCCCTTGCCTCATATTCGATGTGCGGGCGCTCAGTTCGCGGACCGATGCACGCAATTCGGCAGGAGCGATATCAATCACCCTGTCCGCCGCTGGAGCCGTGCTGATCCGGCAAGCGGTCCAGGTCAGGTCATCGTTGAGCCGGTTTACCTCGACCGTGTCGGGCTCTCCATCAATACCGCTGGCAATGCTGAAGAGTCGCTTATCCGCGCCCTTGAACAGCGCGATGTCGGCAGCCGGTGCGGGTGAGCCCTTCGCCATCACCTCCAGATGCTCACGGCTCGGCTCAGGCCCTCGGCTCGCCACATACTGATAGCGTTCGCATGCACTGCCACAACCGCCATGGGTATACACCTGGACGTGGATCGGCCCCTTCGCGTCGACAAGATCATCGCCCCAAGGCTGCACCTGCTCCGCCCCAGGCAGCTCGAACGACGCCCAGCGCTTCGGCGACAGGAAATGAGCCTTGGCGGCCTTGATGGCCTCATCGCAGAGCGCACCCTTGCCTTCGACCAGTACCGGGGTGAACCAGGGCCTGACGGGCGAGGGGCCTGCAGGCTCCTCGGCGGCCTGTGCGGCGCCGAGCAAAAGCATCAGGGGAAGGCAAAGCAACGGCGTAAAACGCATGGAACATCCTTGTTCGAGGGTTCGAGTGCAGAAGGAAATCAGGGCCGCTGTATAGCGTTTTCAACCCCGAGCCGGCAATGAATCAGCACAACCGCCGAGCATCGCTCGTACCCACTCCCGTCTCATCCTCCTCGGTCAGTAACCTCGCCGCAGTTCGAGGCCGCGACACTCCATCCTGATTGCAGGTACAGCGCTGGCTACAGCCGGCCTTGCAGAACATGCTTTCCACTTCCTGAAGAACCGAGCGTGAATACTGGGCTCGACCTAGTGCAGGCAGTTATCACAGTACAACTGGAGCCGCTCGAGCCCCTGGATACGCGCATTATTCAACTCAACCTGGCAAGCCTCGAGGAACAGTGCCTTCTGCCTCTCCGGGTCGCGATAACCCCGTGCCGTAACTGACTGAACGGCACATTCGCGGCTACGGAACTCCAGCCAGGCACGTTGGGCCGCATCAAAGAGTTGAAGGTCCACCTTCAAACGCGCGCGAATACCTTGCACCGTCGCATCGAGTTCATCTTCCGAGCGTTGATGAAGCGGCTCGATGCACGCCACGACCTGATCATTGCTCAGGTTGAAGCAGCCCTCGATAGCACTTTCAGCGCCCCGGGCCTGACTCGCTCCACAAAGGGCCCATGCAAGGGTGAGCAAAGCCATGTGTTGCAAACAAAAAGCATGACCAGGCAGGGACCTACTTCGGACATTCCGGGCACGCGACGCTGTCGTCATGGCCACTTCACTTCTCCCAGGCAACTGGCATGACGAAGCACTGCAACTCGGACGGGCCGTTTCGGCGCATTGAAAATACAAGAAGCTCGGGCGGAGCAAAGGTACGCGTCGGTACAGACACAAAGACCGGCCCCTTGTGGAGCCGGTACACCGCCCAATAGGCACTGGACCCCAGCCCGACATTTCTAACCGGGCGATTCCTCTGCCGCCCATATATCGACTGCCCGGACTTCGCATCGCCGGTAACCTGTGAAATCGGCTCTTGCCTGGTGGAAACCCATTCCTCCGCCAGCCTGCTGTTCGCCGGTAGATTCATCACATGCTGAATAAGCCCAGCTGCGGTATCGCATCGTCCTCTCTTGCCTTGCCACTTCAAGCAATCAGGACCATGTGGGAGCAGCTTGTCAGGCCTCTCATGAAGAGCCCCATCCGTGATCATCAACTGCTGAGTTCCATGCTCCCGGATAACTCCAGTCCTCCTGTAGACCTGCTCAATCGATCCATCGCCATCCACGTCCATCGACACGAATTCCAAGGCGCGCTCCACCCCCGTCCATTCAGGCATCGCCCTGGACTCTTCCAGTGGCTGGAAAGCCAGCCTGCGACTGGAGCTGGAGAGCCACTCAACGAGATTGCCCGCCGATCCACCCTCTTTGTTCATGTCCTCCAGGAACTCGGCACAAAGCGCTTCGTCCCGAACACCCGCCAGTTGATAAAAACCCGCTGGCCGCTTCGTTGACAAAAGGGTCTTGGTCTTCGCCCCGTTCTTCACCCGGACCATTTTCCTGATGTCCGAATAGAAGGCATTTCCGTGGGGCACTTCTTCAGTGGTCAACGCCTTATCAAGGCCAGCCTCCGCTGCAAGCGGAGCGCCTGAAAACGGCAAGAAAAAGACCAGGCCCATCAAAGGAAGAAGGCACCGTGGAGGAGCGGTAAGCCTGGATCGTCCAAATCCAATAAACATACGTCTCCTACGTGCTCGGTCTCAAAACGGCACACTGGCGTCGGCAAACCCAATCGGGTTGCACCAAGTCGCGCAATTTTAAAAAACGCCATCAACACAAGTACTTGGTCGAATACCAGAGTCAGGGCGAATGCCTGGAGAACGCGAAAAAGGTCGCTGAGTGAAAACGATCAGCATCAAGATAGGCATGTTCATCCTTGAGCGAGGCCATAGTCGACGATCCTGTCGGCTTCCGGGGAGATGGCGTAGAAAACGCCTTTGGCAGATCAGCGTCAATCGGGCCGGTGAAGATTTTGTGAAGCCGTTCAGGGAACCCTGAAATTCCACAAACTCTACTTGAAAACCCCATTCCAGAGCCTTCCAAGCCTGCTTCACGCTTGACCATGCCAAGTGAGCCAACAATAGATGCACCCAGGCCCCGCGTAGTTGACCCTTCTTCTCACCCTCGTTATCGTTCGCCCGCCGCTGCTAGCCAGCGGCCTGGGATTGGCGTCCCGGAACACAGGCGGACACTCAAACCGCCACTCGGCGGTTTTTTGTGTCCCCGGCATGGTTGGCTCTCAATGGGCGGGCCGTGCGTGGGTGCCCTCGGGCACGCCGGTTTCCTGTGTACCGGTACGCCAACCCGCACGGCTTCGCCCACCCAAATTGGCGTTTGGGTAGCGGAGAACGCACCGTTTCACAGGAGTCTCACCATGCTCAGCTGCACGCTTAGGCGTCTGGACGATCTGCAAGACCACCTCGAACCCTTGCGCGGTGCCGATAGCGCCCTGCTCCGATCCAATGATTTCGATACACGGCTCGATGAACTGGATGCCATCCGCACGGATCTGGCGCGCCTGCCCGGTGTCGGCCACGAACTGGCTCGGGTGAGTGGCGCCCTGGAGTTGCTGCTGGGGTTGCTGCTCGTAGCCGATACCCACAAACCGGACTGCGCGAACCTGCATTGCCTGCTGTCACTGCTGGCGCGGGGGCTGACCCAGGCCGAAGAGACGCTGGAACAGGTCATCTAGGGTCGCCAGGGCACGCGGCTTTTCTTCGGTTGCAGGGGCTTGTAGCTACAGAGGGCTGCGGGGCCTGCGCGGCACCGAGCGTTACGTCTTGATCAGCGGAGCGACAGACCGGCACCCAGCCGGTCTGTCGCGTCACGCCCTACGGGTTCAGGCGAAGGTTCTCTGGCCTGGGCCATGGCCATATCGCGGCAGGTGTCTATCCGCGTTGAGTCGGCATCCACTCAGCCCAGGGCAGAACGGTACCGCTCCATCAAATCCTGAACGTATCCACCAGCTGCTTCAGCCGGCTGACCTGCTGGTCCAGCTCGGTACAGGCTTTCAGGCTGGCCTGCAGGTTGTGCACGCCGTCCTGGTTGAGGACGTTGATCTCGGTGATGTCCATGTTCAGGCTTTCGATCACCGAGGTCTGTTCCTCGGTAGCGGTGGCCACGGACTGGTTCATGCCGTCGATCTCGCCGATGCGGCGGGTGACGCCGCGCAGGTTCTCGCCGGCCTGGCCGCCGATGCGCACGCTGTCGTCGCTGAAGTGGCGGCTTTCGCCCATGGTCGCCACGGCGTCGCGGGCACCGGTCTGCAGCTGCTCGATCATCTGCTGGATCTCCAGCGCCGAGCTCTGGGTGCGCTGGGCCAGGTTGCGCACTTCGTCGGCCACCACGGCGAAGCCGCGTCCCGCCTCGCCGGCGCGGGCCGCTTCGATGGCGGCGTTGAGCGCCAGCAGGTTGGTCTGCTCGGAGATGCCCTTGATCACGTCGAGGATCTGGCCGATGTCGTTGCTCTTCTGGCTGAGCACTTCGATGTGGTTGCTGGACGCCTGGATCTTCTCCGACAGCTCGCCCATCGCCACCAGGGTGCGCTCGACCATGCCCTGCCCTTCCTCGGCGTCGCGGCGGGCGTCGCTGGCCTGCTCCGAGGCGTCGGCGGCGTTGCGGGCGATCTCCTGGGCAGCAGCGCCCAGTTCGTTGATGGCGGCGGCCACGCTGTCGGTGCGGGCGGCCTGCTCGCTGGAGTTGGTCATGGAGGCGTTCGACGCCTGCACCACGGTGCTCACCCGCTCGTGCACTTCGCGCGTGGCGGAGGCGACTTCGCGGATCGACTTGTGGATGCGCTCGACGAAGCGGTTGAAGGCATCGGCCAGCTCGCCGAACTCGTCACGGGAGTCGATCGACAGGCGCTGGGTCAGGTCGCCCTCGCCCTCAGCGATGCCGCTCATGGCGTGGCTCATCACGTGCAGCGGGCGCAGCAGGATGCGGATCAGCCCGCCCAGCAGCAGGAGGATGGCGACCACGCCGATGATGGTGGACATCAGCGCGGATACACGGAACTCCTGCAGGGCGGCGAAGGCCTTGGATTCGTCGACGGACAGGCCCACGTACCAGCGCACCCCGGTCAGCCCTTCCACCGGCAGGAAGGTCACGATCCGCGCCTCGCCGTTGCGGTCGCTCACGCTCTGCAGGGCGGACTCCAGGCGCGGCGCAGTGCCGGCGAACAGGTCCGGCAGCTTCTTCAGGACCAGCTGCTGGTCGGGGTGGACCAGCACCGTGCCCTTGTCGTCCACCAGGAAGGCGTAGCCCATGCCGCCGAGGTCGAAGGAGTTGAGGATCTCGTCGACCGTCTTCAGCTTGAGGTCACCGCCGACGACGCCCTGCAGGGCGCCCGAGGCATTCACCGGCCGGGTGATGGTGATCAGCAGGCCGTCGCGCGGGTCGGCGGCCAGGTAGGGCTCGGTCAGGCCGGGACCGCTGGTCTGCGCCGCCTGCTTGTACCAGGGCCGCTGGCGCGGGTCGTAGCCGGCGGGCAGTTCGCTGCTCGGGAACTGGGTGTAGGTGCCGCTCGCCTGGCCGTAGTACGCATAGAGGAAGGCGGCGGCGATGCTGCGGTGCTGCAGGCTCTTGGCCAACGCCGCCTCGCTGGCGTCGTCCTCGATGGACTCGGCCAGGTTCTCCAGCAATTGCATGCGGCCCACCAGCCAGTGCTGGATGTTGCCCGTGGAGACCTGGCCCACATCGTTGAGGTAGTTGGCAAGGTTCTGGCGGATGGCGTTCCGCTGCAGGTAGTCGTTGTACAGCGCGAAGGACGCGAAGGCAGCGATCACCACCAGGGAGGCTGCCACCATGATCTTGTGGCTGAATTTCAGGGTTCGCATGGAGGAACTCGCTCAAAAAGGTGCAGATACATGAGGTGGCCACAGGCGTTGTCGGCCCGGTCGGCAATGGACCGGACACGAACGCTGGGCCGTCCTCTGGTATCGGCGGCGGCGGGTTCTACTTAAGTAGGTTTTTCAGGCCTTTATGTGCGTGCGTTCAGGGATTGGGTGAAATGCCGCTGCGCCACCCCATGCAGCCGGGGCACGCGGAGCCCTCCCCGCTCCGCGTGCCCTGCTGCCGTTACAGCATCTCCAGCCTGGCCATCAGGTCCTCCAGCCGTGCGGCCTTCTCCTCGGTGACGACGCTGCCTTCCAGCGACTCGATGTAGCTCGCCAGCTCCTCCACCGTGCTGCACTCGAACATGGCCCGCAGGGGCACGTTGCGTTGCAGGGTCTTCTGCACGCGGGAGGCGATCTGGGTGGCGAGCAGGGAGTGGCCGCCGAGTTCGAAGAAGTTGTCGCGCACGCCGACCCGTTCGACCTTGAGCACCTCGGCCCAGATGCCGGCCAGGGTGGCTTCCAGTTCGCTGCGCGGGGCCAGGTAGTCCTGGGCCTGCAGCGGGCCGAATTCCAGGGGCGGCAGGGCCTTGCGGTCGAGCTTGCCATTGGCGTTCAGCGGCAGGCGCTCGAGCACCAGCCAGTGCAGCGGCACCATGTAGTCCGGCAGGTCACCGCGCAGTTGCTGCTTGATGGCCTCGAACCAGGCGCCCTCTTCCGCCAGGCGGCTGGCCGGCGAGGCGGCGCGGGCGAAGCGCTCGGCCTCGCGCGGCACCAGGTAGCCCACCAGGTATTTGCCGGTGGGGCCTTCCTGCACGCTGACGGCGGCGTCGCGCACGTCCTGCCGCTCGAACAGGCGGGATTCGATCTCGCCCAGCTCGATGCGGTAGCCACGGATCTTCACCTGGTGGTCGACGCGGCTGACGTACTCCAGCACGCCGTCGGCGCGGCGGCGGGCCAGGTCGCCGGTGCGGTACAGGCGTTCGCCCGGCGCGCCGAAGGGGTTGGGCACGAAGGCCTGGGCGGTGCGCAGCGGGTCGCCGACGTAGCCACGGCCGACGCCGGTGCCGGCGACGCAGAGCTCGCCCACGGCGCCCAGGGGCGCCAGCTCGAAGGCGTCGTCCAGCAGGTACAGGCGGTTGTTGTCGGTGGGGCTGCCGATGGGCAGGTAGGTGCCCTCGGTGGAGGCGGCGTCGACGCGGAAGAAGGCCACGTCGTCCGAGCATTCCGCCGGGCCGTAGGCGTTGACCAACCCCACCTGCGGGTAGCGCTCCAGCCACTGGCGCGCCAGCTCCGGCGGCATGGCCTCCCCGGTGGGCAGCATCCAGCGCAGGGCGCCGAGCACGGCAAGGGCCTCGGCGAGCATGCCCTGGATCAGCGACGGCACGCTCTCCAGCACGGTGATGCCGCGCTCGCGCACGTGGGCCAGTAGCGCCTGCGGGTCGTGGGCGATGGCGTTGGGGACGATCTCGGTGCAGGCGCCGAACAGCGGCGCGGCGAGGAACTGCCAGACCGAGATGTCGAAGCTCTGCGAGGCCGTCTGGGCGATCACGTCCGCCTCGGTCAGCGCCAGGTACGGCGCCTTGCTCAGCTGGTTGTTGAGCATGCCGGCCTGCTCGACCATCACGCCCTTGGGCAGGCCGGTGGAGCCGGAGGTGTAGATCACGTAGGCCAGATTGCCCGGGCCGCTGTGGATGCCCGGGTCCTGCTCCGGCCAGGCGCCTTGCAGCACGTCCTCCCACACCAGCAGGCGCGGACGCTGGCCGCAGCCGAGCTCCTCCAGCAGCAGCATGGCCTGGTCGCGGCAGGCACGGGTGGCCACCAGCGCCGGGGCGCGGCTGAGTTCGAGGATGCGCGTCAGGCGCGGGGTGGGCAGCGCCGGGTCCAGCGGCAGGTAGCCGGCGCCAGCCTTGAAGGTGCCGACCATCATGCCCAGCAGGTCGAGCCCGCGTTCGCCCAGCAGCGCCACCGGCTGGTCGAGGCCGACGCCGGCGGTGCCCAGGGCGTGGCCCAGGCGGTTGGCGTGGCGGTTCAGCTCGGCGTAGCTCCACTGGCGGTCGAGGCAGCGGGCGGCGATGCGCTGTGGGTGCGCGGCGACGCGGGCCTCGAACAGGCGCACGTAGCCCTGCTCCAGCGGGTAGTCGCGGGCACTGTCGTTGACGCCGTGAAGCAGCAGCTCACGCTCGGCATCCCCCAGCAGCGGCAGCGCGCTCATGTCGGCCTCGATGTGCTCGCCCAGGGCCAGCAGCAGGCGCTTGAACTCGCCCAGCAAGCGGTCGATGGTCGCCTCCTCGAAGTAGCGCCGGTCGTAGGACAGGTGCAGGCCCAGGTCGTCGCCCGGGTAGCAGACCACGGTGAGCGGGAAGTTGGTGTGGGTGCGGCCGGAATCCGAGCTGGCCGAAAGGCTCTGCGCCCGGTCCAGCACCGCGATTTCCACCGGCGCGTTCTCGAACACGAAGAGGCTGTCGAACAGCGGCTGGCCCTTGGGCAGCTCGCTGCATTCCTGGATGGCCACCAGCGGCAGGTACTCGTGCTCGCGCAGCTCCAGGTTGCTGGCCAGCAGCCCCTGCAACCAGTCACGCACGCCCAGGCGCTGGCCCGGTGCGGGCAGCTTCACCCGCAGGGCGATGCTGTTGATGAACAGGCCGACGGTGCGCTGCATCTCCGGCAGGCCCACCGGGCGCCCGGCCACGGTGACGCCGAAGACCAGGTCGCGCTCGCCGCTGTAGCGCGCCAGCACCAGGGCCCAGGCCGCCTGGGCCAGGGTGTTGACGGTGAGCTGGTGACGCTGCGCCAGTTCCCGCAGGCGGGCGCCATCGGCGGCTTCCAGGCGGGTGATGCGGTCGCCCACCTGCATGCCGCCGCTGTCGTTGGCGTGCTCGCGGAGGATCGGCCGGTCGCTGGGCAGGTGGGTGGTGCGCTCGAAGCCCGCCAGGTTGCCCTGCCACCAGGTACGGGCCTGGCCCAGGTCCTGGCGTTGCAGCCAGCCGATGTAGTCGCGGTAGCGCGGCGCCAGGGGCAGCTGCGGCTCGCGGCCCTCGCCCAGGGCGGCGTAGACCTCGAAGAAGTCGCTCATCAGCAGGCCACGGCACCAGGCGTCGATGAGGATGTGGTGGTTGCTCATCATGAACCAGTAGCGCGCCTCGCCCAGGCGGATCAGGCGCAGGTGGAAGGGCGGCTGGTGCAGCAGGTCGAAGCCGGCCTCGCGCTCGGTGCGGTGCAGCGCTTGCAGGCGCTCCTCGTGGCCCTCCTCGGGCAGGTCGCTCCAGTCCAGCACGTCCACCTCGGTGGCGCCGGGCTTGTGGATCACCTGCAGCATGGTTTCGCCGGCGTTCCACACGAAGGAGGCGCGCAGCGCCTCGTGCCGCGCCACCACGGCGTGCCAGGCGCGGGTGAAGCGCTCCACGTCCAGCGCGCTGTTGATGCGGTAGCGGTCCTGCATGTAGTAGATGCCGGTGCCCGGCTCCAGCAGGGTGTGCAGCAGCAGGCCTTCCTGCATGGGCGTGAGCGGGTAGATGTCGTCGATGATGGCAGCCGGCACCGGCAGCTGGTCGATCTGCTCCTGGCTCAGGTGCGCCAGGGGGAAGTCCGACGGCGTCGGGCCACCGGCGCCCTCCTCCAGGCAATGGGCGATGAGCGCCTGCAGCTCGGCGATGAAGGCTTCGCCCAGGCCCTGCACCGTGGCACGGTCGTAGCGCGCCTGGCTGTAGGTCCAGTTGAGCAGCAGCTCGCCGCCGAACACCTGGCCGTCCACGCTCAGCCAGTTGGGCAGCGTGGCGTCGGCGTCGTGGGCCGGGCCGGCGCTCTCCTCCAGCGGGCGCAGCAGCGCACCCTCGGCGAAGCTGCCGTCGAACTGGCCCAGGTAGTTGAAGGTGATGCGCGCCGGCGGCAGCGCCGCCATGGCGGCGCGGGTGGCCGGGTCGGCCAGGTAACGCAGCACGCCGAAGCCGAGGCCCCTGTGGGGCACCTGGCGCAGCTGTTCCTTGATCGCCTTGATGGCCGCGCCGAGCCCCTGGGCCGGGGCCAGGCGCAGCGCGTAGGCGCTGGTGAACCAGCCGACGGTGCGGCTGAGGTCGATGTCGTCGAACAGCGGCTCGCGGCCGTGGCCTTCCAGTTGCACGAGTACCGAGTCACGCGCGGCCCAGCGGCACAGCACGCGGGCCAGGGCGGTGATCAGCAGGTCGTCGACGCGGGTGCGGTAGGCGGCCGGCGCCTGCTGCAACAGCTGGCGGGTGCGCTCGGCGTCCAGGCGCAGGGTGAGGCGCTGGGCGTCGCGCTCCAGGTCCTGCTCGGCATCGCGGTCGCAGGGCAGCGGCGCGTCGTCGCCGCCGAGCTGCGCCTGCCACCAGCCCAGCTCTTCGCGCAGCGGCTCGCTGCCGGCGTAGGCCGCCAGGCGTTCGCCCCAGGCCTTGAAGGCACTGGTGCGCGCCGGCAGCGCCAGGGGTTGCCCGGCCTGCAGGTGGCGATAGGCGGTTTGCAGGTCTTCCAGCAGCACGCGCCAGGAGACGCCGTCCACCACCAGGTGGTGAATGGCCAGCAGCAGTTTCTGGCGGCCATCCGGGCCTTCCAGCAGCAAGGCGCGCAGCAGCGGGCCATGGGCCAGGTCGAGGCTGCGCTGGGCATCGGCCAGCAGGGTGTCGGCCTCGGCGAAATCGCCCACCTGCGCTTGCCACAGCAGGCCATCGCCTTCGCTGGCGGGTGCACGGTGCTCGGCGTGCCAGGTGTCGCCGTCACGGGTGAAGGACAGGCGCAGGGCGTCGTGGTGCTGCACCAGGCTCTGCAGGGCCTGCTCCAGGTAGGCGGCGTCCAGGCGCTCGCCGGCTTCCAGCAGCAGCGACTGGTTCCAGTGGCTGACGTTTTCCGGTGCCTGCTGGAAGAACCAGTGCTGGATCGGCGTCAGCGGCATAGCGCCGGTCACCGGGCCCTGGTCCACCTGGGTCAGCGCCTCGCGGCGGGCGACGGCGGCCAGGGTCTGCACCGTCTGGTGCTGGAACAGGTCGCGCGGGCTGAAGTGGATGCCCTGCTGGCGAGCACGGCTGACCACCTGGATGGAGAGGATGGAGTCGCCGCCCAGCTCGAAGAAGTTATCGGTGAGCCCGACCTGCTCGACGTTGAGCACCTCGCGCCAGATGGCCGCCAGGCTCTGCTCCAGCTCGCTGGTCGGTGCCAGGTACTGCTGGCGGTTGTGCTCCGGGTCCGGCGCCGGCAAGGCGCGGCGGTCGAGCTTGCCGTTGGGGGTCAGCGGCAGGCTGGCGAGCAGCACCAGGTGCGCCGGCACCATGTGTTCCGGCAGCTGGGCACGCAGGTGCGCCTTGAGGGTTTCGCGCAGCGCCTGTTGCGCATCGGCGCCCTCTTCCGCTGCGGCACAGGCCACGTAGCCGGCCAGCTGCTTGCCGCTGGGGCTGTCCAGGGCCAGGACCACGGTTTCGCGCACGGCCGGGTGTTCCAGCAGGCGTGCTTCGATCTCGCCCAGCTCGATGCGGAAGCCGCGCACCTTCACCTGCTGGTCGATGCGGCCGAGGTATTCCAGCTGGCCGTCGTCACGCTGGCGCACCAGATCGCCCGTGCGGTACAGGCGCCCGCCGTCGGTGGCGAAGGGGTTGGGCACGAAGCGCTCAGCGGTGAGGCCCGGGCGCTGGTGGTAGCCACGGGCGAGGCCGGCGCCGCCGACATAGAGCTCGCCGATGGCGCCGGGCGGCACCAGGGCCAGGTCGGCGTCGAGGATGCAGGCCACCCGCGCACCGACCATGCGGCCTATGGGCACGCTGGCGGCGCCCTCCTCCAGCTGCGCCGGGGCCAGGGCGGCCAGGGGCATCACCACCGTTTCGGTGGGGCCGTAGGCGTTGAAGAAGGCCTGGGGCGCGAAGCCCGCGCGGATGCGTTGCAAGTGCTCGGCGGTGAGCGCCTCGCCCCCGGTGATCACCAGGCGCACCGGCAGGGTCTCGCCCCGCGCGCCGAGCCATTGCGCCAGCTGGCTGCCGTAGCTGGGGGTGAAGCCGAGGATGGTGACGCCCTGCTCGCGGATGAGCTGGCAGATGTCCTCGGCGCCCCATTGGCCCTGGGCGCGCAGCACCAGGCGCGCGCCGCACAGCAGCGGCGTCAGCAGGCGCTCGCTGGCGGCGTCGAAGTTGATGGAGTAGAAGTGCAGCTCGCAGTCGTCGGCGCGCATGCCGAAGCGGCGGATCACCGCCTGGCAGTGCATGGCGATCTCGCCGTGGCTGACCGCCACGCCCTTGGGCTTGCCGGTGGAGCCGGAGGTGTAGATCAGGTACGCCTGGTGCTGCGGCCGTGCGAGGTCCACCGGCGCGCTGGCGGGGTAAGCGGCCAGCGCGGCCTCGTCCTCTTCCAGGCACCAGCGGCCGACGCCGGCCGGCAGCTCGCCGAGGGTGTCGAACAGCGCGGCCTGGCCCAGCAGCAGGACGATGCCGCTGTCCTCGATCATGTAGTGCAGGCGTTCGGTGGGGTATTCCGGGTCCAGCGGCACGTAGGCGCCGCCGGCCTTGAGGATGGCCAGCAGGCCGACCACCATGGCCACCGAACGCTCCAGGGCCAGGCCGACGCGCACCTCGGGGCCGACGCCACGCTCGCGCAGCAGGTGGGCCAGGCGGTTGGCGCGGGCGTCCAGGGTGGCGTAGTCGAGGGTTTCCGCGGCGAAGGTCAGGGCCGGCGCCGTGGGCGTGCGCTCGGCCTGCGCGGCGAACAGCCGATGGACGCAGCCGTCGAGGCGGTGCTCGCCGGGTTCCTCGCCCAGGCTTGCGAGCTGCGCCAAGCGCTCATCGTCACTCAGCAGCGGCAGCTCGGCCAGGCGCTGCGCGGGGTCACCCAGCAGCGCTTCCAGCAGGTTGCACAGGTGGGTGGCCATGCGCGCGATGCGCGGTTCGTCGAACAGGTCGGAGCTGTAGGTGAAGCAGCAGCCGAGGCGATGGTCGAGGTCGGTGACCTCCAGGTTGAGGTCGAACTTGGTGGCGCGGGCGTCGTTGGCGATGTACTCGACCTTCATCCCCGCCAGCTCGCGGGTCTGCTGGAACTCCCAGCGCTGCACGTTGCACATCACCTGGAACAGCGGGTTGTAGGCACTGCTGCGCGGCGGCTGCAGCGCCTCGACGAGCTGGTCGAAGGGCAGGTCCTGGTGCGACTGGCCCTCGATCACGGTGAGGCGCACCTGCTCCAGCAGCGCGGCGACGCTCATCTGCCCGTCGAGCTGGCAACGCAGCACCTGGGTGTTGAGGAAGGCGCCGATCAGCCCTTCGCTTTCCGGGCGGATGCGGTTGGCCACCGGCGCGCCGATGCGCAGGTCCTGCTGGCCGCTGTAGCGGTGCAGCAGCACGGCCAGGGTGGCGGTCATGGTCATGAACAGGGTCAGGCCGTTGGCCGCGTTGAAGGCGCGCACGCGCTCGGCCAGTGCGGCCGGCAGGTCGAAGCGGTACAGCTCGCCCCGGTGGCTCTGGGCCGGCGGGCGTGGGCGGTCCGTCGGCAGCTCCAGCAGCGGGTGCTCGTGGCCCAGCTGGGCCGTCCAGTAGTCCAGCTGGCGCTGGCGCTCGCCGCCTTCCAGCCATTGGCGCTGCCAGGCGCTGTAGTCGAGGTACTGCACCGGCAAGGGCGCCAGGGGCGATTCGCGGTCGTCGAGGAAGGCCTCGTAGAGCGCGCCCAGCTCGCGGGCGAAGATATCCATCGCCCAGCCTTCGGTGACGATGTGGTGCAGGGTCACTACGAGGAAATGCTCGCGTTCGCCGCCCTTGACCATCACCACCCGCAGCAGCGGGCCGGTCTCCAGGTCGAAGGGCCGGTGGGCCTCGTCATCGGCCAGGGCCTGCAGGCGGGCTTCGCGCGTTGCGGCATCGAGGGCGGAGAAATCCTCCCAGCCCATGACCAGGTTCGATTGCTCGGCCACCTGCTGGCGCGGCACGCCGTTCTCGCTGGGGAAGGTGGTGCGCAGGGTCTCGTGGCGCTGCACCAGGGCCTGCAAGGCGGCCTCGAAGCGGGCCACGTCCAGCGGGCCGCTGAGGCGCGCCAGGCCGCCGACGTTGTAGGCGGGGCTGTCCGGCTCCAGCTGCCAGAGGAACCACATGCGCTGCTGGGAATAGGACAGCGGCACCGGGCGGCTGCGGTCGACGCGGGCGATCACGCCCTGGCTGTCCACCTGGCCGCTGGCCTGGATGCGCGCCACCTCGGCGCAGAAGCCGTCCAGGGTGCTGGCCTCGAACAGCGCGCGCAGCGGCAGTTCGACATCGCAGGCCTGACGGGTGCGGGAGACGATCTGGGTGGCCAGCAGCGAGTGGCCGCCCAGGGCGAAGAAGTCGTCGTCCAGGCCCAGGCGCTGGATGCCCAGCACCTCGCGCCAGATGGCGGCGACCCGTTGCTCCAGCTCAGTGGCCGGCTCGCGGTGCTCGGCTTGCTGCCAGGCGGGTTCGGGCAGCGCGCGGCGGTCCAGCTTGCCGCTGGGGCCGACGGGCAGTGCCTCCAGGCGCATCAGTTGCGCCGGCACCATGTACTCCGGCAGCTCGTCACGCAGGGCCTGCAGCAGGCGCTCGGTCTGCCGGGCCTCCTCTTCGGCAGCGCCGTTGGCGCAGTAGTAGCCCACCAGGCGCGGGCCGCCGGGGCCGTCGCGCAATACCACCACCGCCTGGCCGACGCCGGGCTGGGCCAGCAGGCGCGCACGGATCTCCTCGGGCTCGATGCGGAAGCCGCGCAGCTTGACCTGGCTGTCGAGGCGGCCCAGGTAGTCCAGCGCACCGTCGGCGCCCCAGCGCGCGCGGTCGCCGGTGCGGTACAGGCGTGCGCCCGGCTCGCCGAAGGGGTCGGGCACGAAGCGTTCGGCGGTCAGCGCCGCGCGGCCCAGGTAGCCCCGGGCGAGGCCCGCGCCGCCGATGCACAGCTCGCCGGGCACGCCGACCGGCAGGGCCGAGAGCTCGGCATCCAGCACATGGCAGAGCACGTTGCCCAGGGGCTGGCCGATGGGCGAGCGCTCGCCGTCCTCGCGACGGCATTGCCAGTGGGTGACGTTGATGGCGGTTTCGGTGGGGCCGTAGCGGTTGTCCAGGCGCACCGCCGGCAGGCGTTCCAACACCCGGTCGCGCAGGGCGGCGGGCAGCGCCTCGCCGCCGGAGAACAGGCGGCGCAGGGAGGTGCATTCGCTGACGCCCGCCTCCTCGATGAACAGCTGCAGCAGCGGCGGCACGAAGTGCAGCGTGGTCACGCCGTATTCGCGCACCAGCTGCACCAGGCGGCGCGGGTCGCGGTGCTCGCCGGGGGCGGCCAGCACCAGGCGTGCCTCGGTGACCAGCGGCCAGAAGCATTCCCAGACGGAGACGTCGAAGCTCACCGGTGCCTTTTGCAGCAGCACGTCGCTGGCATCCAGTCGGTACTGCGCCTGCATCCAGGCCAGGCGTTCGGCCAGGGCGGCGTGGGTGTTGCCGACGCCCTTGGGCTGGCCGGTGGAGCCGGAGGTGTAGATGACGTAGGCGAGGTTGTCGCCGTGCACGGCGGCGGTCGGCGGGCTGTCGGGCCAGTCGCCCTCCTCCCGGTCCAGCTCGATGACGCGGACGCCCTCATGAATCGGCAGGCGCTCGATCTGGTGCGACTGGGTCAGCAGCAGGCGCGCGCCGCAGTCCTGCAGCATGTAGGCGAGGCGTTCGCGGGGGTAGTCCACGTCCAGCGGCACATAGGCGCCGCCGGCCTTGATGATGGCCAGCAGGCCGACCAGCAGTTCGGGCGAGCGCTCGGCGGCGATGGCCACCGGCACGTCCGGGCCGACGCCCAGGGCCTGCAGGCGATGGGCCAGGCGGTTGGCGCGGCGGTGCAGCGTGGCGCTGTCCCATTGCCCCTCGGCCCATCTGAGGACGACGCGCTGCGGGTCGGCGGCGGCCTGCCGTTCCAGCAGCTCGGGCAGCCAGCGGCTGGCGGCGGGCTGCGGCGCACGCGCCCAGCCGGCCAGCTGGCTGCGCTCGGCCTCGTCCAGCAACTGGATATCGCCCAGGGCCCGCTCAGGTTGCTCGACCACCTGGCGCAGCAGGCTGACGAAGCGCTCGGCCAGGCGGCGCACGCTGCCGGCGTCGAACAGTTCGGTGGCGTAGTCGAAGGCCAGGGTCAGGCGGCCACGGGCGTCTTCCTCGCTGTGCAGTTGCAGGTCGAACTTGGCCTCGCGGCTGTGCCAGGGCAGCTCATCGGCGAGCAGGCCCGGCAGGCGGCGCAGCGCGGAGAGGTCGCGCTGCTGGTGGTTGAACATGACCTGGAACGGCTCGCCGCCTAGGGCGTCCACCAGGCGGTCGAAGGGCAGGTCCTGGTTGGCCTGGGCGCCAAGGGTGGCCTTGCGGGCCTGGGCCAGCAATGCGCTGAAGGTGCGGCGGCCGTCGAGTTGGCCACGCAGCACCAGGGTGTTGATGAAGAAGCCGACCAGGCCCTGGGTTTCCAGGCGCTGGCGGTTGGCGCCGGGCACGCCGACGCGGATGTCCGCCTGCCCGCTGAGGCGGAACAGCAGGCCCTGGAAGGCCGCCAGCAGGACCATGAACAGGGTCGAATGCTCGGCCTGGGCCAGCGCGCGCAGGGCCTTGGCCAGCTCGTCGTCCAGGCGCAGGCTGTGGCGCGCGGCGGCGTGGCTGCGCTGGGCGGTGCGCGGGCGGTCGGTGGGCAGTTGCAGGGCCGGGGCCTCGTCGCCCAGTTGCTCGCGCCACCAGGCCAGCTGGCGCTCGGCCTCGCCTTCGGCCAGCCATTGGCGCTCCCAGGCGGCGAAGTCGGCGTAGCCCAGGGGCAAGGGCGCGAGGTCCGCTGCGGGGCCACCGCAGGCGGCGCCGTAGAGGCGGGAGAACTCGTCCAGCAGCAGGTTCAGCGACCAGCCGTCAGCGACGATGTGGTGCAGGGTCAGCCACAGCTGGTGTTGTTCGTCGTCCAGGCGCACCAGGGTCAGGCGCAGCAGCGGCCCCTGCTCCAGGTCGAAGGGTGCCTGGGCTTCTTCCTCGCGCAGCTGGGCGGCGCGGGCATCGCGCTCGGCGCCGTCGAGGTGGCTGAGGTCGAGGCGCGAGAGGCTCAGTTCCTGGGACGGCAGGATGCGTTGCAGGGCGACGCCGTCCCGTTCGAGGAAGCGCGTGCGCAGCGCTTCATGGCGCTGCACCAATTGCTGGAAGCTGCGCAGCACGGCGCCTTCGTCCAGCTCGCCGCGCAGGCGCAGGCCGCCGGGGATGTTGTAGGCGGCGCTTTGCGGGTCCAGCTGCCAGAGGAACCAGAGGCGGTTCTGCGCCGGGGATTGCGGCAGGTCCTGGTTGCGCGGCAGGCGCGGGATGGTGCCCTGGCGCGGCGCACCGCTGGCCTGCTGGGCCTGGACCGCAGCGGTGAATTCGGCCAGGGAGCGGGCTTCGAAGAGTTGGCGCAGTTCCAGTTCCAGGCCCAGTTCGTCGCGCAGGCGCGCCATCACCTGGGCGGCGCCGATGGAGTTGCCGCCAAGCAGGAAGAAGCTGTCGTCGGCGTGCACCGCCGGCACCTGCAGCTGTTCGGCCCAGAGGGCGGCGATGCGCTGTTGCAGGTCACCGGCCGCCTCGCTGCTGGCAACCGGCGTGGCGCTGACGGCGGCATCGGGGAAGCAGGCGTAGGCGTCGAGGCTGCCGTCTTCCAGGCCGCTGCGGCAGGCGGAGCGTTGCAGCTTGCCGCTGGAGGTCTTGGGCAGCGCGCCGGGATTGAGCAGCACCACCACGCGCGGCGCCTCCTGGCAGGCGTCGGCGACGGCCTGGCGGATCATGCGGATCAGGGTTTCCGGTGCGTGGGCCTTCTGCACGCTGCGGCCGATCTCCACGGCGATGCCGATGCCCTCCTCGCCATCCTGCTCCATGGCGAAGGCGGCGACGCGGCCCTTGCGCACCTGCGCCACCTCGGTCTCGACGGTGCGCTCGATGTCCTGCGGGTAGAGGTTGTGGCCCCGGACGATGAGCATGTCCTTGAGGCGGCCGCTGACGAACAGCTCGCCGTCGCGCAAAAAGCCCAGGTCGCCGGTGCGCAGCCAGCTCACGCCGTCACGGTCGACGAAGGCCTTGGCGGTGGCTTCCGGGTTGCGCCAGTAGCCGTGGGCGATGCTCGGGCCGCTGGCCCAGATCTCGCCCACCTGGTTCTCGCCGAGCGCGGCGCCGGTGGCCGGCTCGACGATCATCACCGCGTGCCCCGGCTGGCCGAAGCCGCAGCTCATCAGCAGGCTGTCGGCGCCCGGCTCGATACGGTTCCGAGCCAGTGCGGCGCCGTCCACACCGAGGGCGGGAATGCCCTGGCCGCGCACGCCGCCGGTGACGAACAGGGTCGCCTCGGCCAGGCCGTAGCAGGCGAGGAAGCTGGCGGCGTCGAAGCCGCAGGCGGCGAACTGGCCGGCGAAGCGTTCGAGGCTGTCCTGGCGGATCGGCTCGGAGCCGGAGAAGGCCACGCGCCAGCCGCTGAGGTCCAGGCGCGCCAGGGCCGCGGCGCTGACCCGCTCGCAGCACAGGCGGTAGGCGAAGTCGGGGCCGCCGCTGACGGTGCCGCCGTACTGGGCGATGGCCTCCAGCCAGCGCACCGGGCGTTCGAGGAAGTAGCGCGGCGACATGAGCACGCAGGGCACGCCGCTGAAGATGGGTTGCAGCAGGCCGCCGATCAGGCCCATGTCGTGGTAGAGCGGCAGCCAGCTGACGATCACATCGTCCGCGCCGATGCCGAAGCCACGGCGGATCAGCAGCTCGTTGGCCACCAGGTTGCCGTGGCTCACCTGCACGCCCTTGGGCAGCGAGGTGGAGCCGGAGGTGTATTGCAGGAAGGCGATGTCGTCGGCGGCCAGCACCGGCTCGCACCAGGCGTCGGCCAGCTCGTCCTGCAGGTCCTCGACGCAGAGCAGCGCCGGGCCGGCGGCGCCCAGGTCGGTGCTCAGCTGCTGCAGGGGTTCGCGCAGGGCGGCGCTGGTGAGCACCAGGGCCGGCTCGGCGTCGTCGATGATCGACAGCAGGCGCAGCTGGTGATGGCGGCGCGCGGACTCCGGCGGGTAGGCCGGCACGGCGATGACGCCGGCGTAGAGGCAGCCGAAGAACGCCGCGACGTAATCGGGGCCGCTGTCGAACAGCAGCACCGCGCGGTCACCGAACTCCGCTTCCGCCTGCAGGGCGGCGGCGATCACCCGGGCGCGCCGGTCCAGCTCCCGGTAGCTGATGACCACGCCGTCGCCCTCGCCTTCGAGAAAGCGCAGGGCGAGGCGCTCCGGCTGTTCGGCAGCGCGGCGCTGCAGGGCCTGGACCAGGGTGCTGGGGAGTTCGAAGGCGTCCATCATGTTGTCGTCCTGCCTGATGCGGCTTGAATTCGGGGTTCGTTGAAGCGAAGGGGCGCGCCCGGCACGACGGCCGCGCCGGGCGGCTCAGCCGGCCGCCAGCGGAACCTGGCGCGACGTGCGGGCGCGCAGGCGCAGCAGGTGCTGCTCGGCGTAGCGCTTGAGGGTGCGCAGCACGGCGGCCTCCTGTTGCTGGAGGAAGAAGTGGTGCCCCTCGAACAGGTCGAGGGAGAAGCCGGTGGCGGTCTCGTCCTGCCAGTCCAGCAGCTGGTCCACGCGCAGCTCGTCGGCCTTGCCGCCGAGCACGTGGATGGGCGCCTGCAACGGCTCGCGCCGGCGGTAGGCGTAGCTGCCGGCGACGAGGAAGTCGGCGCGCAGGATGGGCAGCGTCAGGCGCAGCAGCTCCTCGTTGGCCAGCGCCTCCTCGGGGGTGCCCTGGAGGCTGCGCAGCCTGGCGATCAGCTCGGCGTCGCTCTTGGCGTCGCGGTAGTCATCGACATTGCGCCGGGCCGGGCCGGCGGTGGCCGAGGGGAACAGCGCCAGGGGCTCGGGCAGCCCCTTCTCGCGCAGGGCGTGGGCCAGCTCGAAGGCGAGCAGCCCGCCCAGGCTGTGGCCGAACAGCGCGTAGGGCTGCTGCACCTGGGGCGCGACCTCGCGGGCGAGCTGCGCCACCAGCGTGTCGAGGCGGGTGTGCAGCGGCTCGTCCATGCGCATGCCGCGCCCCGGCAGTTCCAGCGGCTGCACCACCAGCCAGGCGGGCAGGATGCGCCGCCAGCGGTTGTAGGCCATGGCGCTGGCGCCGGAATACGGCAGGCAGAACAGGCGCAGGCTGATCGGCGCGCTCACCTCAGGCCACCCCTTCGGCCTGTTCCATCTGCTTGCGCAGGCTCAGGGGGCGCATGTCGGTCCAGTGCTCCTCGATGTACGCCAGGCACTCCTGCTTCAGCCCGCTCTTGCCGGCGGCGCGCCAGCCGGCGGGAATGGCCTTGTAGTCCGGCCAGATCGAGTACTGCTCCTCGTGGTTGATGACCACCTGGAACACCACGTCATCACGATCGAACACCATGTCGTTCTCCTGTCTGCGAAACCCATGCAGCGGGGCCACCTGCCCGCGCTTTCACAGAGGAGAACGGATGGAGCTCGAAAATAATTAGCGGATCGTCCCCGCCCGAGGCCGCGCTGCGCCGTTGATCGGAAGGGCCGACGCAGAGCGGCGCTGCAACAGAGCTGAAGCCTGCCCGTGCTCTGCTGCAGAAAGTCGAATATTAATTATTCATCGCATTTGACAATGATTATCATTGGACATAATTTGTTACCCCGCTGAACAGGCCGCCCCCTTCCCGGCGCCCTCTGCCTCCCCAAGCGCAAGGTGATTTCCATGACGGATCAACTGTCCACAAGCAGGTGCGATTCACCCTTACTCCAGGCATTCATCGATAACCGCTCGATCCTCGTGAAGATCGCCGCGCGTATCACCGGATGCCGTTCCCGCGCCGAGGATGTGGTGCAGGATGCGTTCTTCAGGCTGCATTCGGCCCCGCAGATCACCTCGTCGTTCAAGGCGCAGCTCAGCTACCTGTTCCAGATCGTGCGCAACCTGGCCATCGACCACTACCGCAAGCAGGCCCTGGAGCAGAAATATTCCGGCACCGAGGAGGAGGGCCTCAACGTGGTGGTGACCCTGGGGGCTTCGCCCGAGGCTTCGCACATCAACTACGCGACCCTCGAACACATCGCCGATGCCCTGGCCGAACTGCCGGCGCGCACCCGCTACGCCTTCGAGATGTACCGCCTGCACGGCGTGCCGCAGAAGGACATCGCCAAGGAGCTGGGCGTCTCCCCGACCCTGGTCAACTTCATGATCCGCGACGCCCTGGTGCATTGCCGCAAGGTGACCCGCGCCGAAGCCGAGAAGGCCGCCGGCAACGACGGGGAGCGCCGCGAAAAATCCGCCTGATCCTTCCCCCGGATCGTCATCCCGGGGCGAAGGCCCCGGAAAGTCCCCGCCTCAGGCCAGCCCCGCAGCCCCGTAGCCCGGTCTTCAGTCCGGGGATTGCTGCGACCACGGTCCCGGGCTGAAGCCCGGGCTACCTATCGAGAACGTGGCTTGCTCAGGCCAGCACGCAATGGTCGAAGAAGCGCTCGCGGCCGATGGCCATGAGTGCGGCGCGCTTGTGCGGGAAGTCGAACTCCTTCTCCCGGTAGTAACCCAGGTTCTGCATGTGGCCGATCATCCGCGCGTTGTCGGCGCGGGGCTCGGCCACCACGCGGCGGGTACGCGGGTCGTCGAGGAAGAGGAAGTGGGTCAGCGCCGCCAGCCAGCTGGCCACCTTGTGCGGGCCACGATGGCTCTCCTCGCCCACCAGCATGTGGATGCCGCGGTCGTAGTCGTCCACCGCGTAGAACGGCGCGATGCGGTCTTCCTTGGCCCAGTAGGCTTCGAAGTAGGCGAAGGGCTGGTCGTCGAAACAGCCGATCAGGGTCAGCGCGTGGGGGTCGTCGTGCAGCTTCTGCAGGTAGGCGCGGTGCTGGTCGAGGTTGCCGCCTTCCTGCCAGAACGCCAGCACGCGGGGCGAGTTCTGCCAGCGGTTGAAACGCTCCAGGTCGCTGTCGATATCCAGCGCGCGCAGGGAGATCCAGCTGCCCAGGCGCGCATCGAAGCGGCGGTAGAGCTCGCCGCTGGGCTTGGGCGGGCGCTGCGGGTGGCGCTTGCCGTCGCTGATGACCATGCGCTCCGGGTAGGGGCTGGCGGCGGCGATCCAGGGCGCCGGCAGCTGCCAGAACTGGCCGCGCTCGCAGCGGTACTCCCCTGCCCCGCTGGCCACCAGCAGGCCGCTGGCCAGGGCCTCGGTGGGCACCTGGGGCAGTTGCCAGTGCAGGCGCTGGCAGGCCGGGTCGCGGGCCAGCAACCAGTAGCAGGCGGCGTGCAGGGCGTGCACATCCGGCTGGGTGCCGAGCCCCTGCAGGCGCGGCTCCGCACCGCGTTGCAGCACCAGGTCGACCAGCGCCCGGCCGTCGAGGGTGAGGTGCAGGCGGGTGTCGGTTTCATCGGCGCCGAGGCTCTGCCCACCGGGCAGCGGGAGGTTCGACAGGGGGGTCTGCTGGGGCATGGGAGGCTCGCGAAATGGGAGGTCTGTGCAACAGATGACGTCGGGGCGCGAGGGAAAATTAGGGGATTGTCGCGGGGAATTCCCGGGCTGAACCCGGGCTACGCAGAGCCCTCTCCGTGGGAGAGGGCTCTGCGCGGGGCTAGCCCTGTTTCTTGACGATGGCGTCGGCGATGTTGGCCGGGGCTTCGGCGTAGCGGGAGAACTCCATGGAGTAGCTGGCGCGGCCCTGGGACATGGAGCGCACGTCGGTGGCGTAGCCGAACATCTCGCCCAGCGGCACCTCGGCGCGGATGATGCGCCCGGCCGGCGCTTCGTCCATGCCCTGGATCAGGCCGCGCCGGCGATTGAGGTCGCCCATGACGTCGCCCATGTAGTCCTCGGGGGTGACCACCTCGACCTTCATGATCGGCTCCAGCAGCACCGCGCCGCCCTTCTGCGCCAGTTGCTTGGTGGCCATGGAGGCGGCGATCTTGAACGCCATCTCGTTGGAGTCGACGTCGTGGTAGGAGCCGTCGAACACCGTGGCCTTGAGGCCGAGCAGCGGGTAGCCGGCGAGCACGCCGTTCTTCATCTGCTCCTCGATGCCCTTCTGGATCGCCGGGATGTATTCGCGCGGGATGACGCCGCCCACCACTTCGTTGACGAACTCCAGGGTGTCCTTGCCCTCCTCGCCCGGTTCGAAGCGGATCCAGCAGTGGCCGAACTGGCCGCGGCCGCCGGACTGGCGGACGAACTTGCCTTCGATCTCGCAGCGGTTGCGGATCTTCTCGCGGTAGGCGACCTGGGGCTTGCCGATGTTGGCCTCGACGTTGAACTCGCGCTTCATGCGGTCGATGAGGATGTCCAGGTGCAGCTCGCCCATGCCGGAGATGATGGTCTGGCCGGATTCCTCGTCCGAGCGCACGCGGAAGGACGGGTCTTCCTGGGCCAGCTTGCCGAGGGCGATGCCCATCTTCTCCTGGTCGGCCTTGGTCTTGGGCTCCACCGCCACCGAGATCACCGGCTCGGGGAAGTCCATGCGTTCGAGGATGATCGGCTTGTCGAGGTCGCACAGGGTGTCGCCGGTGGTGACGTCCTTCATGCCGATCAGCGCGGCGATGTCGCCGGCGCGCACTTCCTTGATCTCCTCGCGGGTGTTGGCGTGCATCTGCACCATGCGGCCGACGCGCTCCTTCTTGCCCTTGACCGAGTTGAGCACCGAGTCGCCGGAGCTGAGCACGCCGGAGTACACGCGGGTGAAGGTCAGGGTGCCGACGAAGGGGTCGGTGGCGATCTTGAAGGCCAGCGCCGAGAAGGGTTCGTCGTCGTCGGCATGGCGCTCGTCGTGGCGGTTTTCGTCGTCCGGGTGGGTGCCCTTGATCGCGGGGATCTCGATGGGTGCCGGCAGCAGCTCGATCACCGCGTCGAGCACCAGGGGCACGCCCTTATTCTTGAACGAGGAGCCGAGCACGGCGGGCACGATCTCGCAGGCGATGGTGCGCTGGCGCAGGCCGGCCTTGATCTCCTCGATGGAGAGTTCCTCGCCCTCGAGGTACTTGTTCATCAGCTCTTCGCTGGACTCGGCGGCGGCCTCCACCAGCTTCTCGCGCCATTCCTGGGCTTCGGCGAGCAGGTTGGCGGGGATCTCCTCCTCGCGGAAGCTGGTGCCCTGGTCGGCATCGTTCCAGTAGATGGCCTTCATCTTCAGCAGGTCGATCTGGCCTTCGAAGTTCTCCTCGGCGCCGATGGGCAGCTGGATGGGCACCGGGGTGTGGCCGAGGCGCTGCTTGATCTGCCCGACCACCCAGAGGAAGTTGGCGCCGGCGCGGTCCATCTTGTTGACGTAGGCGATGCGCGGCACGCCGTACTTGTTGGCCTGGCGCCACACGGTCTCGGACTGCGGCTCGACGCCGTCGGCGCCGCTGAACACCACCACCGCGCCGTCGAGTACGCGCAGGGAGCGCTCCACCTCGATGGTGAAGTCGACGTGCCCGGGGGTGTCGATGATGTTGAAGCGGTACTTGTCGAACTGCTTGGCCGAACCGGACCAGAAGGCGGTGGTGGCGGCCGAGGTGATGGTGATGCCGCGCTCCTGCTCCTGCACCATCCAGTCCATGGTGGCGGCGCCGTCGTGCACTTCGCCCATCTTGTGGTTGACCCCGGTGTAGAACAGGATCCGCTCGGTGGTGGTGGTCTTGCCCGCATCCACGTGGGCCACGATGCCGATGTTGCGGTAGCGGTTGATGGGGGTCGCGCGGGCCATTGTCTACACCTCGTAATGGTCGGGATGGGTTCGGAACGGGAACGGCACGGCCGCTCGGGGACGCGAGCGGCGAAGCAGCCGGGGCGGATTACCAAGCATGGTTGAAGATGCCGCCGACGCAAGCCTGGAAGCGTCGTCAGGCCGCTGTTTTTTTACCGCCGGCCGATGACAGTCGTGCGATACGTCGCGGTGCACGCTTTCGAGGCATAGACTGGGCGCCTTCCCCCATCACGGAGCATTTCCCATGAGCAAGGCCATCAGCATCGACTTCGTATCCGACGTGGTCTGCCCCTGGTGCGCGGTCGGGCTGGGCGCGCTGCAGCAAGCCATCGCCAACCTCGGCGACGAGGTGAAGGTCACGCTCGCCTTCAAGCCCTTCGAGCTGAACCCGGACATGCCGCCGGAAGGCCAGGACATCGTCGAGCACATCCAGCAGAAGTACGGCAGCACGCCGGAGCAGGTGGCGGCCAACCGCGAGCACATCCGCCAGCGCGGCGCCGAGGTGGGCTTCCGCTTCGACATGCAGGCGCGCGGGCGCATCTACAACACCTTCGACGCCCACCGCCTGCTGCACTGGGCCAGGCTGGAGGGCCGCCAGCTGGCGCTCAAGCAGGGCCTGCTGGCCGCCTATTTCAGCGAGGGGCGCAACCCCAGCGACCGCGCAGTGCTGGTGGAGGTGGCCGCAGCCGCCGGGCTGGACGCCGAGGCGGCGCGTGAGGTGCTGGAGTCCGGCCGCTTCGCCGAGGAGGTGCGCGAGGAGGAACACTTCTACACGAGCCACGGCATCCGCTCGGTGCCGTCGGTGATCCTCAATGGCCGCCACCTGATCAGCGGTGGCCAGCCGGCGGAGTATTTCGAGCAGGCGATCCGCCAGCTCGTCGCTGCCGGATAAGGGCGCGCGAGGCGGGTGCGAGCGATGCGGCGCACCCGCCATTGATTTTCTAGACACTCGGTCTAATATCCCCCGCCATGACCGATTCCATACCCCCGCCCCGTCGCGGCCGACCGCCCAAGGTCAACCGCGACAACCCCGACACCCGCGACGCCCTGGTGCGTTGCGGCACCGAGATCCTCACCGAGCAGGGTTTCCTCAGCACCGGCATCGATACGGTGCTGAGCCGCGTCGGCGTGCCCAAGGGCTCGTTCTACCACTACTTCCAGAGCAAGGAAGACTTCGGCCACGCGGTGCTGGAGAACTACGCCGGCTACTTCGCGCGCAAGCTCGACCGCTGCCTGCTGGACGCGTCGCGCCCGCCGCTGGCCCGCATCGCCGCCTTCGTCGAGGACGCCAAGGCCGGCATGCAGCGCTTCGATTACCGCCGGGGCTGCCTGGTGGGCAACCTGGGCCAGGAGGTGACCCAGCTGCCGGAGGCCTTCCGCGAATCCCTGGAGGCCATCCTGCTCAGCTGGCAGCAGCGCCTGGCCCTGTGCCTGGAGGCCGCCAAGGCCGAAGGCGAGCTGGCTCCGGACACGGATTGCGAGCGCTGGGCCGCGTTCTTCTGGATCGGCTGGGAAGGCGCCGTGCTGCGCGCCCGGCTGGTGCAGGGCAACGCACCGCTGGACTGCTTCATCCAAGGATTTCTCGCCGGGCTGCCGCGCTAGCCCGTCCCTTTCCCTAGGTTCCGCATGAGGAGACACCCGATGTTCAAAGGCATCCTGATCGACAAGGACGACACCGACTACCGCGCCACGCTGGCCGAGCTGGACGAGGCGCAACTGCCCGCGGGCGAGGTCACCGTGAAGGTCGACTACAGCACCCTGAACTACAAGGACGGCCTGGCCATCACCGGCAAGGGCCCGGTGGTGCGCAGCTTCCCCATGGTCGCCGGCATCGACCTGGCCGGCACGGTGGAGGCCAGCGACAGCCCCGCCTTCAAGGCCGGTGACAAGGTGCTGCTCAACGGCTGGGGCGTGGGCGAGACGCACTGGGGCGGCCTGGCTCAGAAGGCGCGCCTCAAGGCCGACTGGCTGATCCCGCTGCCGGCCGGCTTCACCCCGCGCCAGGCGATGGCCATCGGCACCGCCGGCTACACCGCGATGCTCTCGGTGCTGGCCCTGGAGCGCAACGGCGTGACCCCGGACAAGGGCCAGGTGCTGGTGACCGGCGCCAACGGCGGCGTCGGCAGCTTCGCCATCGCCCTGCTCGCCCGCCTCGGCTACCAGGTGGCGGCCTCCACCGGCCGACCGCAGGAAGCGGACTACCTCAAGCGCCTAGGCGCCAGCGAGATCATCGACCGCGCCAGCCTCGCCGAACCCGGCCGCCCGCTGGGCAAGGAGCGCTGGGCCGGTGCCATCGACTCGGTCGGCAGCCACACCCTGGCCAACGTCTGCGCCGGCATCCGCTACGGCGGCGCGGTCGCGGCCTGCGGCCTGGCCCAGGGCATGGATTTTCCCGCCAGCGTCGCGCCCTTCATCCTGCGTGGCGTGACCCTGGCCGGCATCGACAGCGTGATGCGTCCGAAGGCCGACCGCATCGAGGCCTGGGATCGCCTGGCCCGTGACCTGGACCTCGCACTGCTGGACGCGATCACCCGCGAGATCGGCCTGGGCGAGGCGGTGCTCACCGCCGGCGAGCTGCTCGAAGGCCGGGTGCGCGGCCGCGTGGTGGTGGACGTCAACCGCTGATCCCGCCGGGTGCCGCCAACCGGCGGCACCCTCCCCCCGGCGCGCGATGCGCCACCCCGATAATCACTATCAAGCCTGATGATTTCTGCCTCCGCCGCCGCTTGGCTAATCTGCGCCCATCGCCACGCAGACAGCCGAACAGGAGGGCCGGATGCACACGTCGATCACACTCGCAGCCCTGCTCGCCGCCCTCGCCCTGGCTGGCTGCACCTCGCCGCAGTACAGCGAGGAGACGCCCTACACCGATGCGCAGGTCCGCCAGTTCGCCCTGGAGATGTTCGGCCAGAGCGGCCTGCCGCCCGAGCAGTTGGCCAAGGTCCGGCGGGCGCTGTTGAAACAGGATCAACGGATGTCCAACGCCATCCGCGACGTGCCGCCCAGCAAGGGCTGAGTCACCCAGATTGCATGCTCCTCCCATGGCCATCCCCCCCTTTGGCCAATATGCAGCTCGCCCCCCGAGCTGCTTTTTTTTGCCCGCGAATCGGACAGGTCCGATGGGCGGTACGGGATGGGGGAAGCAGAATCGACGGATTGTCATGAACAAGCGTTAGAAAACAGAAAGATTCGGATACATACGGGCCCCGGTGGCCCTATCCAATCATCGGAGCATGCCGTATGATCGCGCACCTAGTACCTAGCTGTAAGTCAATCCGGCCACTCGCAGGCAGCGCCACCCAGGCGCAACGCGATACCGGTCTCCTCGATGGTTACCTGACCGATGCCCCCGCCACCCACTGGCAACGCATCCGTCCTGGCCTTCCATCCAGAAGTCTGATCAGGACAATCACCGGGCCAGAACCTTGCCCACGATTACAACCTGGCATCCAAAGTACTTGGCTGGCTCGCTCCGCTGACAGGCGGAACTTTCCACCAGCTCATTCGCTCCGATAAGGATCATCCTGTGTGCCCATGGTGGGCGACGGATTCGGAGTTTTATTTCGCGGCCCGATTGCCGCATTTTGCAGGACCTAACAACATGACTATCCATCACCAGGCAGAACAAGCCATCAGCGCACTCACCCGCGCCTTCGCACCGCTCCAGTGCCAGATCACCGCGCCTTCCCGCAAGGGCGGCTTCAGCTTCACCATCGTCAGCGAGTACGGTGTCGCTTGCCACAGCCAGCGCATCTACCCGGAGCAGTACAGCAACTCCAGCCAGCTCCAGCAGGTGATCGACCGCGCCCAGCGCGCCCTCACCGCCTGACGCCCGGCACGTCGACCCAAAGCCCCGCATGAGCGGGGCTTTTTCTTGCCTGCGATTTACCTCGCTCGGTATCGCCGGGCGTGGTGCATCTTGTGGGAGCGAATTCATTCGCGATGGAGTGTCCGGCCAGCTCGCGGCCCAGTGCCTGCGTCAGGCTTTTCGCGGCTGAAGCCGCTCCCACGGAGAGGGCCTGCAAACTGCGGACATCACCACGTTGGGCCTCGCGGCGCCAACCTACACGCGGTGCCAATTTGTGGGAGCGAATTCATTCGCGATGGAGCATCCGGCCGGCTCGCGGCCCGGTGCCTGCGACAGGTCTTTCGCGGCTGAAGCCGCTCCCATACAGAGGGGGCCTGCAACTGCGGACGTCGCTGCGCTCGGCGCCAACCTACGGCAGTGCCCTACCCGTTCACCACGATGCCGCCATTCACGTGCAGCACCTGGCCGCTGACGTAGGCCGAGTCCGCGCTCGCCAGGTAGACGTAGGCCGGTGCCACATCCGCCGGCTGGCCGGGATGGCCCAGCGGGGTTTCGGCACCGAAATGGCCGACCCTCTCGGCATCGAAGGTGGAGGGGATGAGCGGCGTCCAGATCGGCCCCGGAGCCACGGCATTCACGCGGATGGCGCGCTTGGCCAGGTTCAGCGCCAGGGAGCGGGTGAAGGAGGTGATCGCCCCCTTGGTGGCGGAATAGTCCAGCAGCGTCGGGTTGCCCTTGTAGGCCGTCACCGAGGTGGTGTTGATGATGCTGGCGCCCGGGCGCAGGTGCGGCAGCGTCGCCTTGGTCAGCTGGAACATGCCGAAGATATTGGTGCGGAAGGTCTTCTCCCACTGTTCCTCGCTGATGTCCTCCAGGCGCTCCTGCGGGTGCTGCTCGCCGGCGTTGTTGACCAGCACATCCACCCTGCCCCACTTGGCGATCACCGCCTCAAGGACCGCGCGACAGAACCCGCCGTCGGCCACGTCCCCGGCGAACAGCAGGGCCTCGCGCCCTGCCGCCTGTACTTCCAGGCGGGTCTGCTCGGCATCCTCCACCTCGTCCAGGTAGAGCACCGCGACATTGGCCCCTTCACGGGCGTAGTGCACCGCCACGGCGCGACCGATGCCGCTGTCGGCGCCGGTGACGATCGCGGTCATGCCCTCCAGCTTGCCGGCGGCCTGGTAGTACTCGCCGATGGTCAGCGGCTGCGGCCGCATTTCCGTCTCCTGGCCCGGCTGCCGGTCCTGGTGCTGGGGTGGAAGGGTCTGTTCGTCGCTCATGGTCCTCTCCCGAGTCGGTGGCCTGTTATTCAACAGGACTGGCCCCGCGCCAGGCGGTTCAGGAAAATCCACCCAGCGGCGTCAGTCTTCGGGCTCGGCTTCCAGGCGGTCCCACATGGCGCGGGTGATGCGTTGACGGGCGAGGTAGTCGTGCCAGGGATCGCGCTCGAGGCCGTCGAGGCGTTGGCGCAGCGTGGCCAGGGTCCATTGCGCCGACCCCTTGAGGCGTTCCAGTTCATCGCGCTCGATGGGCACCGACACCGGCAGGCCCGGCCGCGCCCGAACCGAATAGGCGCAGACGGTGCTGGCACCACGCTGGTTGCGCAGGTAGTCGACGAAGATGCGCCCGACACGGTTCTTCGGCCCCATCTTGTCGACGAAGCGCTCCGGCAACTGGCGCGCGAGGAAGGAGGCGATGGCCTTGCCGAATCCCTTCACCTCGTCCCAGCCGGCATGCCGCGCCAACGGGACGATCAGGTGCATGCCCTTGCCGCCACTGGTCTTCAGCCAGGCCTGGAGGCCCAGTTCGTCGAGCACGGAAAGGGTCAGCCGCGTGGCCTCCTGCATGGTCTTCCAGGGCAGCTTCGGGTCCGGGTCCAGGTCCAGCACCAGGCGGTCCGGCCGTTCGATGCGGTCGCTGGTGGCCCCCCAGGTGTGCAGCTCGATGGCGCCCATCTGCACCGCGCCCACCAGGGCCTCCAGCGTGTCGATCTCCATCAGCCGCGCGTGCCCCGGGTCCAGCTCCGGGTCGAGGTGGCGGATATTGGGGATCGCCAGGCGCTCGGCGTGCTTCTGGAAGAACAGCTCGCCACCGACGCCCTCCGGCGCCCGCAGCAGCGACACCGGGCGCCCCTTCAGGTGCGGCAGCACCCACTCGGCGACATCCGCGTAGTACCGCGCCAGCTCCAGCTTCTGGGTGCCGCTCTGGTCATCGATGACCCGCTGCGGGTGGCTGATGGAGACCTTGGCCAGCGTCTGGCGCCCTCCCTCGCCGCCCTTCTCGGTGGCGGGCTCGGGCGCCTTTTTCGGCTTGGCCACGCTGCGTGGCTGCTCGCGGACGATCTGCTCCGCCGGCTTGTCGCTGCGCAAGGCGACGAACGCGGCCTGGCGCACGATGGCATCGCCCGTCCACTCGGCGAACTCCACCTCGGCCACCAGTTGCGGCTCCACCCAGTGCACGCCACGGCGCTGGGCCGCCGGCAGGGCCCTGGTCAGCGGGCTGTCATCCCGGGCGATGGCCTGCAGGCGGCCGTGGATGTCGGCCAGCCGCGCCTCGTCGAAGCCGGTGCCGACGCGCCCGGCATAGCGCAGCTCGTCACCACCCGGCTCGTCATGGACGGCCAGCAGCAAGGCGCCGAAACCGCTGCGGCTGCCCTTGGGTGCGGTGTAGCCGACGATCACGAACTCCTGGCGCCGGCGGCACTTGAGCTTGATCCAGTCCGGGCTGCGGGCCGAGCGATAGGGGCTTCCCGCGCGCTTGCCGATCACCCCTTCCAGGGACATGGAACAGGCACTCTCCAGGATCGATTCGTGGCTGGCGGAAAAGGCTTCGGAGAAGCGCAGCAGGCTGCGCCGCTGGCCCTTGAGCACCTTCTCCAGGGCGGCACGGCGCTCCTCCAGCGGCAGCTGGCGCTGGTCACGGCCATCGAGGAAGGGGGCATCGAACAGGTAATAGAGAATGCTGTGGCTGCGGCCGATATCGAAGGCGTTCTGCAGGCCCTGGAAGCTCGGCAGGCCGTCCTCGTCGAGCACCACCACCTCGCCATCCAGCCAGCTGTCGCCCAGCTCCAGCGCCGCCAGGTCGCGGGCCTGCAGGGGCAGGCGCGCGGTCCAGTCGTTGCCGTTGCGGGTGAACAGCCGCACCTCGCCGTCGCGGATGCGGGCGAGGATGCGATAGCCGTCGAACTTGATCTCGTAGTGCCAGTCACCCGCCGGCGGCGCATCCACCAGCGTCGCCAGTTGCGGCGCCAGGCTGTCGGGCATGCGCTCCTCGCTCGCCGCAGCCTTGCGTGCCTTGCCGCCAGCCTTCGCGGCGCGCCGGGTGGCACCCGGCCGGGCGACCGGTGCGTCGCTGCCGACATCGGCGCCGCTGAGCACGCTGGCCGGCTCGGCGGAAACGATGTCGTACTCCTCCGCCGGGCGCGCCACCTCGTCGTCCTGCTTGATCAGCAGCCACTGCTCCTTGTCGCCGCTGCCGCGCAGGCGGGTGCGCACCAGGCTCCAGTCGCCGCTGAGCTTCTCGCCCACCAGGGTGAACGTCAGCCGACCGGCCTCGTATGCGGCCCTGGGGTCGCCATGGGGCTGCCAGATGCCGCGATCCCAGACGATCACATCCCCCGCGCCGTACTGCCCGGCGGGAATGCTGCCCTCGAAATCGGCATAGCCCAGCGGGTGGTCCTCGACATGCACGGCCAGGCGCTTGTCCTTGGGGTCGAGGCTCGGGCCCTTGGGCACCGCCCAGCTCTTCAGGGTGCCGTCCAGCTCGAGGCGGAAGTCGTAGTGCAGGTGGCGGGCGTCATGCTTCTGGATCACGAAGCCGAGGGCGCCGGCCTTGTTGCGCCCACGGGGCCGAGCCTCTTCGCGAGGTTCGGAGGTGATGTCGAAATTGCGCTTGCGGTTGTAGTCGCTGGAACGGCGGGCCATGGCGGACACCTCGGCGTGGATGCGGACTCAACCGGCCTTGGCCTTGGTCCGCGTGGGCTTGTCTCGGGTCTTGCGCGCCGGCTTGGCAGCGCCCTTGGCCGCCTTGGCCTCGGGCTTGGCGGCGGGCCTGCCGCCTGGCTTGCCGCCCAGGCTGCGCTTGAGCAGGTCGGTGAGGTCGATGACGTCGGCACTGCGCCGCTCCTCCTCGCCGGCCGCCGCTTCCACCGCCTCGATGCGGCCCTGGCTGGCCTTGCGCTCCACCAGTTCCATGATGCGGTCGGTGAAGGTGTCCACGTACTCCTCCGGCTGCCAGTCCGCGCTCATGTCCTTGATCAGCCGCTTGGCCATGTCCAGTTCGGCCTTGGCCAGCTTCGCCTCGGTCACCGCAGTGCCCAGCTCCAAGCTCTCCAGGCCGCGCACCTCGGCGGGCCAGCGCAGCATCACCAGCACCAGGGCCGACTCCAGCGGCATCAGCGCCGCCAGGTGCTGGCGGGTGTGCAGCACCACGTTGGCCAGGGCCACCTTGCCGGTGCCCGCGAGCGCCTCGCGCAGCAAGGCGTAGACCTTCTCGCCACGCTTAACCGGCGCCAGGTAATAGGGGGTGTCGATGTTCTGCAGGGGAATGGCGGCGCTGTCGACGAAGGCGAAGATATCGATGGTCTGGGTCGCTTCCGGGTGGGCGGCGCGGATCTCCTCCTCGCTGAGCACCACGTAGCGGCCCTTCTCCAGCTCCACGCCCTTGACGATGTCGTCCTTGGTCACTTCCTTGCCGGTGCGCTTGTTGATCCGCTTGTAGCCCACCGGGTCCATGTTGCGCTTGTCCAGCCAATCGAAGTCCACCCCCTGGGACGACGTGGCCGAAACCAGCCCCACGGGGATATGCACCAGGCCGAAACTGATGGCGCCCTTCCAGATCGCACGTGCCATGGGTCACCTCGCGGGCGCGGTCAGAGCGCCACGCCGTCGCTGTAGATCACGCTGCCTTCCACGGTGATGTCGCGGATCTGCCGCAGCATGTTATCGGCGGCGGTCTCCGCCTCGTTCTCGCACACGCAGCCCGGTGCCACCACCCAGAGCACCCGCACCCCGGCGCCCTCGCGCTTGGGCTGGTACTCGATCAGGCCGACGTAGCTCTGCCCTTCCTTCATGGCATCGGTCCACGCGGTGCAGTGCTTGAAGTCTCTGAACATGGCGAAAAACTCCTTGTTGCTGGCTGCCACACAAGGTTCTGAGTCGCGAGGATGGAAAAGAGTTTCGCCTATCGCCTGTAGCGACGTTCCAGACGCGACACCAGGTGCGGAACCAGGTTGAGGATCACCAGCGCCACCAGGGTCGCCAGCACCGCCGTGGCTTCACGCCCGAGGCCCACCGTGACGCCGATGGCCGTGGTCAGCCAGAGGCCGGCGGCGGTGGTCAGGCCCTTCACCTCGGCCAGGCTGTCGCGCTTGAGGATGGTGCCGGCACAGAGGAAGCCGATGCCGGCGACGATGCCCTGGATCACCCGGCTGAGGGCATCGGATTCGGCCCCCGCCATCTGCGGCGCCAGGACGAAGAGCGCGGCGCCCAGCGCCACCAGCATGTGGGTGCGGATGCCGGCGGCCTTGCCATGCTGCTCGCGCTCGAACCCGAGCAGGCCGCCCAGCAGCGCGGCCAGCAACACGCGCAGGGTCACGCGGGTCGCCTGGGTCGGGTCGTCGAGGTCGGAGAACTCGTTGGCCAGCGTCGCCAGCACCTGGTCCCACCAGGTCACGACCCACCGCGCTCCAGCACGGCGTTGGCGGGCGAGTAGCGGCAGGCACCGCAACGTGCGCAGACCTGGCACAGCAAGTCTTCCTTGCCGATGTGCACCGAGGTGCTGGGCGACCAGGAACAACCACCGATCAGACAGAAGAGAGTCATGTCACCTCCACCGGCAGGGTGCCGTATGAAACCGGACTCATCTTTTTCGACGGGGCGGACCCTCGAAAGGTTTGCTCTTTTTTGAAGCCAGGCCACGGGGCACGGCGCTCGGGGCGATTGGCTGAACCAATGCAGCGGTGGCCGGGGTCTAGATGCAACGCCCCGCAACCCACCGAGGAATCCTGATGAAGAACCTCGAAACACCCGCCTGCAAGGTCGCCCTGTTCGGCGCGCTCGGCAGCCTGGGTAGCGCACTGATGGTCGAGGCCCTGAGCCGTCAGTGGGAAATGATGGCGCTGCTCGACGACCTCAACGCCATCCCCTCGCGGCCCGGCATCCGCGCCAAGCCCGGCGATCCGTTCGACGCCCTCGGCGTCAGCCACGCGGTGGCGGGGATGGACCTGGTGCTGTGCAACCTGTGCAGCCAGCCCCTGCTCGCCGCACGCCGCAATGGCCCCGGTTTCGATGTGGAATTCAGCGCCATCACCGCCCTGCTCGACGGCCTGGCCGTAGCCGGCGTCAGGCGCCTGCTGGTGATCGCCGACTTCCACTGGCTGGACGAGGAATCGGGCCACCCCGCCGAGCCCGGCGAGCAGTTGCAGCGACGCCTGGTGGACAGCGACATCGACTGGACCCTGGTGGACGCACCCGGCATCGGTGGCGACGACCTCTTCGGCCTGGACGACTTCCTCAAGCCCGCGCACAGCAACGAGCCGGACGCCGTGAGCGCCCTGCGCCGCTTCGCCGCTGCGGTACTGGATGAAGCCCGCCTGGCTGCACACGTGCGCCAGCGCGTGCACGTCCAGGTGGAACACGAGGCGACTCGCGCCGCCCCGTGATGGCCGGCGCTAGGCCGGCACCGCCTTGGCCTTGGGCTCGCGTGCCCAGACCCGGTGCCGGGCGATGGCGTCGAAGAGCGGCTTGACCACGTCCTTGGCGGTCGCGCCGCTGATCAGCCCCTCGTCGGCCTCCAGGTAGAGCTGGCTGGCCAGGTCGCCCGCCGCGCCGCACAGGGCGATGGCCTTGAGGTGCTTGTACGCTTCCAGCACGTAGTGCAGCGCATCGCCGTCCTTGCCCAGGGTCTTCGCCGCGCTGTCGCCGGCGGGCACGAACACCGCGTCGAAGGCGATGGAAGGCAGCCCGGCGATGGTGGCGTCGGGAACCAGTTGCCTGCCCTCGGCGGTGTTCACCGGCGCCGAGCTGGGCGCCAGCAGCTTGGCACTGGCACCGGCCTTGGCCAGCTCGCCCTGGAGGAACTCGACGTCACTGCCCTGCACGCCGTTGGCGATCAGGATCGCCACCTTGCGCGACTTGATGTTGCCCGGCAGCAGGTTCATCTGGCTCAACGCGGGCGAGGCCTTCAACGTGCCTTCCGGCACCTGCACCGTGGGCGCCTGGGGCGGCGTCAGGCCGAGGTTCTCCGCCACCTGCCGGGCCAGGTCGAGGTCGATGTTGGCGAGGATCTCGTGCACCTGGCGCTCGCGGATGTGCACCCGCTCGACCTTGCCGAGCTCGAAGCTGTAGGCGGCGACCACATGGCCTTTCTCCGTCTCGCTTAGGCTGTTGTAGAACAGCCGGGCCTGGGAGAAGTGATCGGCGAAGGAGTCGGCGCGCTTGCGCAGCTTGGTGCCCGACAGCGGCTCGGGGTAGCTGCTGAACCCCCCATGGCGCGGCGCCGGCGGCGTCTCCTTCGGCCAGCCGCCATCGATGGAGTTGGGCTCGTAGGCGGCTCGCCCCTTGTTCACCGTCTGCCGGTGCTGGGCGTCGCGCTGGTTGTTGTGGAACGGGCACAGCGGGCGGTTGATGGGCAGCTCGTTGAAGTTCGGCCCGCCGAGGCGTGAGAGCTGCGTGTCGGTGTAGGAGAACAGCCGCCCCTGCAGCAGCGGGTCGTTGCTGAAGTCGATGCCGGGCACCAGGTGGCCGGGGTGGAAGGCCGCCTGCTCGGTCTCGGCGAAGAAGTTGTCCGGGTTGCGGTTGAGCACCATGCGCCCCACCTTGCGCACCGGCACCAGCTCCTCGGGCACCAGCTTGGTGGGGTCGAGCAGGTCGAAGTCGAACTTGTGCTCGTCCTCCTCGGGGATCACCTGCAGGCCCAGCTCCCATTCCGGGTAGTCGCCCTTCTCGATGTCTTCCCAGAGCGTGCGACGCTGGAAATCCGGGTCCTTGCCGGCGAGCTTCTGCGCCTCGTCCCAGACCAGCGAATAGACGCCCGACAGCGGCCGCCAGTGGAACTTGACGAAGACGCTGCGCCCTTCGGCGTTGACCAGGCGGAAGGTGTGCACGCCGAAGCCCTGCATGCCGCGATAGGCCACCGGGATGGCGCGGTCGGACATGGTCCAGAGCACCATGTGCGCGGACTCGGGCACCAGGGAGACGAAGTCCCAGAAGGTGTCGTGGGCGGAGGCGCCGGTGGGGATCTCGTTGTGCGGCTCGGGCTTCACCGCATGGACGAAGTCGGGGAACTTGATGGCGTCCTGGATGAAGAACACCGGCATGTTGTTGCCCACCAGATCGAAATTGCCCTCATCGGTGTAGAACTTCACCGCGAAGCCGCGCACGTCGCGCACCGTATCGGCGGAGCCACGCGGGCCCTGCACGGTGGAGAAGCGCACGAACACCGGGGTCTTCTTCCCCGGCTCGTTGAGGAAATCGGCCTTGGTCAGCTCGGCCAGCGGCTCGTAGACCTGGAAGTAGCCGTGGGCCGCCGCGCCGCGCGCATGGACGATGCGCTCGGGAATGCGTTCGTGGTCGAAGTGGGTGATCTTCTCGCGCAGGATGAAATCTTCCAGCAGCGAGGGCCCGCGTTCGCCGGCCTTCAGGCTGTTCTGGTTGTCGGCGATGCGCGTGCCGGTGTTGGTGGTCAGCGCCTCGTCGGTGGCGTCCTCGCGGAACTCGTCAAGCTGCTCGAGCTTGCGGTTGCTGTTCTCACGGTCGGGGGTGTCGGTACCGGCGAGCTGGCTGCCGGTGTTCTTCTCGGTGGGCATGGGGGTTGTCTCCTGGCGGCATGCGGCGCCCATTCAGGCGCCCAATCCGGCAACGCGTTGCGCGTGCCCGGTGAATCACGGCGTGGTGCAGCAGGGTGGGGAGCGGCGGCCGCATGCCGCCGCCCCCCGTTTGGCGTCAGTCACTGCTGCTGTTGCTATTGCTGTGGCTGCGCTGTCCTCCCTTGCGGCCGGCCGCGGAGGCGCGCGCCGGATCGTTCCTGAAATTGCCGCCACTTACATGTCCGCCCTTCTTGCCGGCTTCGGATGCGCGTTGCGGGTCTTCTGCGAAGTTGCCTTTGCCACCTCGGTGTTGAGCCATTGCACAAGTCCTCTCTGGTCATTGATCTGACGTTGTCGTGGAGCAGACGCCAATCCGGCGCCTACTAGGTCTGAGGGCACCGCTGCGCAGAGGTTCTATCTATTTGCGCCTCGCAGCCCCGGGGCGCGCGGCCACGATTGAGCGGCTCAATGGCAGGCCAAGAGCGGCCGATAGGCGTGCGCAATCACCGGCGCCGCCGCCAATTAACCGCCAGGCTTTTTTTCACCCGCGCAAGCCGATGTAAACAGGGGCGATTCCCGGCCGTACCGGTCGCTGGGCCGTTGGCCAGCATTTACGCCCGGACCTGGGGGTTTAAGGTTGGGAAGCAACGTCACAGCGCAGGGAAGCCTTCATTCACTCAGCGATACGAGGTGGCTGCCGTGCCCAGCAATCCGCCCAGTGCCCGGGAAATCGAAGCCCGCTTCAACCAGCGCCTGCAGCCGATCCACCATGGCCGCTGCGTGATCGAAGCGGACGGCACCCTGACCATCCGCCTGCGGGACGGCGACCGCCAGCTGACGGTGGTGGGCATCACGCGTGAAACCTATGCCGACCGCGAGGCTCTATTCGAACTGGGGCCCACGCTGCTCGAAGAGTGGCAGGCCCTCAGGCCATGACCCGACGGAGCACCGCCATGAATCCAGCCGCCCCGGAACCGAGCAACTCCCCACTCCCCGAGGACGCCCGCCACTTTCTCCGCGACGTCGAGGCGGCCCTGGTCGACCAGGCCTTGCCGCTGTTCGAGGAAGCGGCGCGCCACGCCCGCCGTGGCGGCATCGAAGTGACCGTGGAGATGGACAGCAGCGACCCGCTGCAACCCCAGCTGCGCCTCGCCGCGAGCAACCCGGGGACGCGCACCAGCAGTTACCGGATCATCGCCGATGTGGGCAACCGGGGCGTGGTGCACGAAGAGTTCTACGCCTGCAACGACGAGACCCGCACCCTCCCCGCCCAACTGGCCTCGATCAACGAAACGGTGATCGACACCCGCCTCGCCGCCTTCTTCCTCAAGGGCTTCGCCCTGCCCCTGGACTACGTCACCGAACGCCGCCAGGCGGGGTTCTGGTAGGGGGCTTCGGACGGTGGACGGATGAAGCGTTGGCGGCGCTGTGCGCCGCTTGGCGACTGAAGTCGCCCCTACAGGCAACCCCGCCCGAGGCGTGACCGCTGCGTAGGGTGGAGGTCGCTTTTCACCTCCACCGGCGGTGCCTGTTTTGCGAACGCCCATGAGTCCTGTTTCGCGATGAATTGGCTCTGTCTGCGCTAAGTGTTGCTAGAAGATTTTTGGCCAAGCCGATTGCCGAGTTTTGCTGATGGTTTCTGTTTCGCCTTGCCGGGCGAGTCCCTTTTCCAATCGCTGGAACGCCAGCCCGGTGAAAAGGAACCAAAAAACTTGCCCCTGCATACGGGTCTGGCTTCGCCAGACTTCCCTCGCTCCATCCTCGTTTCAGGGGCACGCCGCGAAGGGCCATCCCTGGCCCATCGAGGCTCTCGCGACATCCATGTCGCTCAACCCCTGAAACGACGATTGCGCTCGGCCTCCTGAAAGGGGCGTTTGGCGACTGCTCCAACGCGGTGCTCAATACTTCACATTGATATGCGCATCACTACCGCGGCTGGCGGCTTCGTAGGATGGCGTAGAGCGAAGCGAAACCCATACGGTGGGCGCGACAGGGAGTGATGAATGTCCCGAAAAACACCGTGCTTGAGGCTTCGCATCAAGCCCTCAACAGCTCACAAAGACAGAGCCAATGAATTCGCTCCTACGGAACCGCCCTCCCCTTGTTCCGGGTCAATCCCGGTTGGTGGGCACCTTCCAGATGTCGACGGCGTATTCGCCGATGGTGCGGTCGGAGGAGAACCAGCCGGCGCGGGCGGTGTTGAGCACCGCGGACTTCCACCATTGCGCGGGCTTCTGCCAGGCGGCGTCGACGCGGCGCTGGGCGTGCCAGTAGGCGTCGAAGTCGGCGCAGACCATGAAGCGGTCGTCCCGCACCAGCTGCTCCACCAGTGCTTCGTAGCGCTGCGGGTCGTCCGGCGAGAAGACGCCGCGCCGCACCGCCTCCAGGGCGCCGGCCAGGCGTTCGGACCCGGCCACCACCGCGCTCATGTCCAGCTCGCCGGCGCGCTTGCGCTGCTCCACCTGCGCAGCGGTCATGCCGAAGATGAACATGTGCTCGGCACCGATCAGCTGGCTCATCTCGACGTTGGCGCCATCCAGGGTGCCGATGGTCAGCGCGCCGTTGAGGGCGAACTTCATGTTGCTGGTGCCGGAGGCTTCCAGGCCGGCGGTGGAGATCTGCTCGGAGAGGTCCGCCGCCGGGATGATCACCTCCGCCAGGCTGACGTTGTAGTTGGGGATGAACACCACCTTGAGCAGCCCGCGCACGGTCGGGTCGGCGTTGATGGTGCGGGCGATGTCGTTGGCCAGCTTGATGATCAGCTTGGCCTGGTGGTAGCTGGCCGCGGCCTTGCCGGCGAAGATCTTCACCCGGGGCACCCAGTCGGTGGTCGGCTCGTTGCGTATGGCCTGGTACAGCGCCACGGTGTGCAGCAGATTGAGCAACTGGCGCTTGTATTCGTGGATGCGCTTGACCTGCACGTCGAAGATCGCCTCGGTGTCGAGGTGGATGCCCAGGCGCTCCTGCACCAGGCTCGCCAGGGCGCGCTTGCTGTGCTGGCGGTGGGCGGCGAACTGTTTGCGGAAGCCGGCCTTGTCGGCGTGCGGTTCGAGATCGCGAAGGCGCTCCTCCGGGGCATCCAGCAGGTTCTCGCCGAGGGCGTCGACCAGGGAGCCGGTGAGCAGCGGGTTCACCTGGTAGAGCCAGCGGCGGAAGGTCACGCCGTTGGTCTTGTTGCTGATGCGCTGCGGGTAGAGCCGGTGCAGGTCGCGGAACACCGTTTCGCGCATCAGGTCGGTGTGCAGCGCCGAGACGCCGTTGATGCTGTGCGAACCGAGGAAGGCCAGGTTGCCCATGCGCACGCGGCGGCCGTGGTCCTCTTCGATCAGCGACACCGAGCGCAGCAGGTCGAAGTCGTGGATGTCCTGCGCCCTGAGCGAGTCGATGTGGTAGGCGTTGATCAGGTAGATGATCTGCATGTGCCGCGGCAGCAGGCGCTCCATCAGCGATACCGGCCAGGACTCCAGGGCCTCCGGCAGCAGCGTGTGGTTGGTGTAGGACAGCGTCGCCACGGTCATGCCCCAGGCTTCGTTCCAGTCGATGCGGTAGACGTCGACCAGCTGGCGCATCAGCTCGGCCACGGCGATGGCCGGGTGGGTGTCGTTGAGCTGGATGGCGGCCTTGTCCGGCAGCGAGCGGATGTCGCCATGGGCGGCCATGTGGCGGTGCAGCAGGTCCTGCAGCGAGGCGGAAACGAAGAAGTACTCCTGGCGCAGGCGCAGTTCCTGGCCGGCCTCGGTGCTGTCGGCCGGGTACAGCACGCGCGAGATGCTCTCGGCGCGCACCACGTCGGCCACGGCGCCGAAGTGGTCACCGGCGTTGAAGCGCTCCAGCTGCAGGTCTTCCATGGCGCGGGCACGCCACAGCCGCAGCGTGTTGACGCTGGAACCGCGCCACCCCACTACGGGGGTGTCGTAGGCGATGGCGCGCAGCGTTTCGTTGGGCTCCCAGGTGAGCCGCGGCATCTCGCCGCCGTCATCCTCGGTGCGCACGCTGCCGCCGAAGCCGATGTTGTAGCTGACCTCGGGGCGCTCGAACTCCCAGGGGTTGCCGAAGTCCAGCCAGGTCTCGGTGTGCTCCTGCTGCCAGCCATCGCTGACCACCTGCTTGAACAGGCCGTGCTCGTAACGGATGCCGTAGCCGTGGGCGGCGAGGCCGAGGGTCGCCATGCTTTCCATGAAGCACGCGGCCAGGCGACCGAGGCCGCCGTTGCCGAGGGCTGCATCGGGCTCGACCTGGCGGATGGTCTCCAGGTCCACGTCCAGTTCGGCAAGCGCCGCACGGGCGGTCTCCAGCAGGCCGAGGTTGCTCAGGCAATCCACCAGCAGGCGGCCGATGAGGAACTCCAGGGACAGGTAGTACACGCGCTTGTGCTGCTTGCGGTCGACCTGTGCCTCGGTCTCTTCCCAGTTGTCCACCAGGTGGTCGCGCGCGGCCAGGGCGACGGCCTCGAACCAGTCATGGCTGTAGGCATTGCGCGGGTCCTTGCCCACGGCGTACTTGAGCTTGGCGAGGATGTTCTGCTTGAACGCCTCGACCGGGGTCGGGCCGGACGTTGCGCTGGTTTGCTCGGTGGACATGTGCTGCTCCTTGCCCGGTGGTTTGGATGGCGGGCGTGGCACGAGCGGTGTGCCCGGCGCCCCGCGCCCTTCAGCTGAACTGGGCGTCGTTCTGCGCCAGGCGCAGCTGGCGCGCCGCGTCTCCCACGGCGGGTGGGATGGCGGTGGAGCGCAGGGTCTCCAGGCTCACGCCGCCCATGCGCTGCTCGATGAACTGCCGCTTGGCGCGCCAGGCGGCTTCATCGCGGATGAGGTCGAGCAGGTCGTGCCCGGCGAGGGTGAGCCCCTTGGCGATCATCACCGGATCACCGTTCCAGGGGTGATGCGGCGTGCACTCGGCCAGCCCCGCCTGGCACATCAGGTGCAGGTTGTGGCTGACCATCTCCAGCCCGTGGCCGGCGAGCGGCTGCGGGTGGAAGTGCTGGCCATGGCCGAGCGCCTCGATCTCCAGCAGCAATGCGCGGATCAGCTCCCAATCTCTTTTCATGTCACCTCGTCCTTCTGCCCAGTCTGCTGATCGGATACGGGAAAGCGGCCTGCGCCGGAACCCGGAGCGACCCGCGCAAGGGGCGTGCAGGCGCACGCCGGGGCCGCGATTTCCTCATAGGGAGTGAGTCCGCCGGAAGGCGCCGGGAGTTCAACCTAATCGTGCATTACGCACGCCGCACCGCGACCGCCGGTCATGCCCGGGGGGCAAAAAACCTGAACTCTGCCCCGTACCGCCATTCAGAAATCCTGAGGGCTCCGCAGCGGCGCACCGCCGGCGGGGCGAGACGAACGCGATGCAAGGAGGTTTCCCATGCCACGCGGAAGCAAAGACAAATACACCGAAGAACAGAAGCGCAAGGCCGCCCATATCGAGGCGAGCTACGAGCAGAAGGGTATCTCCCATGGCGAAGCCGAAGCGCGGGCCTGGGCCACGGTGAACAAGCAGTCGGGCGGCGGCGAGAAGGCCGGCGGCTCGGGCCGCAGCACCTCCTCGGCGAGCAAGGCGGCGGCGCGCAAATCCTCGGCACGCCAGGCGGTGGCGACCAAGCACGGGGCGCCGCGCCCCGGCACCCGCCTGGAGGATGCCAGCAAGGCGGACCTGATGATCCGCGCCCGGGCGAAGAAGATTCCCGGCCGTTCCAGCATGCGCAAGGACGAGCTGGTGAAAGCGCTGAAACAGGCATCCTGACACCACTCGCCACGAGGAGAATCCCATGGCCGAACCCTCCAGCCTGCAACGCCTGGTCGCCATCGGTGGCGGCCTCCTGCTCATCCGCAAGGGTGTCGCCACCCGTGGTCTGCTCGGGCTCGCCGACATCCTGGTCGGCGCCGCCGCCCTCTACCGTGGCATCGCCCCTGCCCGCCCACGCGCCAGCGTGCATCAGCTGCACCCCCTGCCGGTGGTCGAGCGTGTGCCTCCGGGCAGGCAACTGGTCAGCCCGGCGAGCCTGGTGAAGACCCCCTTCCAGCAGTAGCCGTACAGATGGCGCGCCGACGGTGCGCGAGGAGCGACGCGATGACCCTCAGGATCCCCTTGCTGCTGGCCGGCTGCCTGGCCTCGTCCCTGGCGCTGGCCGATGCCTGCCAGGTGCAGACCCGACCGGCCAGCACCCAGGTCCCGGGCGTCGAAGCCCAGACCTGCTACGAGTACCCGGGCATGCCGGCCGGCTCGGTGGACTGGTCCTGCAGCAACGAGAGCAAGGACATGCTGCAGAGCGAAAAACACAAGGTGGCCAGTTGCAAGAGCGGCTGGTTCGGCCGCTGCACCGGAGCCCTGACCCAGGAGGCCCTGGCCAACCCCGGCTCCAGCGGCGAGGAAGGCAGCGACCCGGTGAACATCCCCGCCGACGCCAAGGTGGTCACCTACCACTACCAGGCCCGTGACCCCGCGCAGGTGAAGATCGATTGCGAGAACGGTGGCGGTACCTGGCAGACGCCCTGACCTGCCCCTCTCGCCCCTCATGAGGAGCCATCCATGCCAGATGCCCCATCGGACCGCCAGGGCGTCGCCCTGCTTGATGTGCGCCATAACGCTCCCGAGCACGAGCGCCGTACCCACCAATGGCTCGGCGAGCGCATCGCCGCCCTGCTCGGCACGCCCTTCCTCGGCCTGCACCGGGAGGGCGACGCCCGGGCGCACTACTTCATCCCCAACGACACCCTGATCGGCCGCAGCACGGCGCGCGAGCTGGGCATCCGCTCTGACGCCGACTTCTTCGGCGGCCTGGTCGCCGAGCCCTTCATGGCCACCAAGGCCATCACCCATCCCCTGCCCGGCCCGGCCGCCCATGCGCCGCCGGGCTGGGCGGAAGGCTTCTCCCACCTCGCCGGGCGCGCCGTGCTCGGCGGCTACAGCGCCTTCAACATCGACGACGCCATGCAGGCCGGTATCCGCCTGCTGCTGAGCGGGCCGCTGCGGGTCAAGCCGGTGCGCGCCACAGCCGGGCGCGGCCAGTGCCGGGTGACCGACGACGAGCAGTTGCGCGAGGCCATCGCCACCCAGGACCTCGACGAGATCGCCACCTGGGGCCTGGTGCTGGAGGAGCAGCTCGAGGACGTCGTCACCTACAGCGTCGGCCAGGTGCAACTGGCCGGGATCACCGCCAGCTACTTCGGCACCCAGTCGCAGACCGAGGACAACGCCGGCACCTGCGTCTACGGCGGCTCCGAGCTGGTGGTGGCACGCGGCGGCTGGCAGGACCTGCTGAGCCTCGCCGGCAACGAGCCGGTGCGCCTGGCCATCGAGCAGGCGCGGGCCTACGAGCAGGCGGCCCAGGCCTGCTTCCCGGGCTTCATCGCCTCGCGACGCAACTACGACATCGCCCAGGGCATCAATGCACGCGGCCAGTTGCGCTCGGGCGTGCTGGAGCAATCCTGGCGCATCGGCGGTGCCAGCGCGGCGGAGGTGCTGGCCATCGAGGCCTTCGCCGCCGACCCGGCGCTGACCCGCATCCGCACCGCGACGGTCGAGCGCTACGGCGACTTCGAAGTGCCCGGCGGCGCGGCACTGCTCTATCGGGGGCACGACGCCGAGGTCGGGCCCATCGTCAAATTCGCACGGGTGGAACCTTATGGCGACGCGTAGTGAGAGCGTGGATATCCAGGTGGGCAACGAGCAGATCGCCGGGACCTTCCTGACCCCGGCGGCAAAGGTGCCGGGCATCCTCTTCGTCCACGGCTGGGGCGGCAGCCAGCAACGCGACCTGGCACGCGCCAAGGGCATCGCCGGCCTGGGTTGCGTCTGCCTGACCTTCGACCTGCGCGGCCACGAGAAGACCGAGGTGCAGAAGAAGACGGTGACCCGCGAGGACAACCTCGCCGACCTCGTCGCCGCCTACGACCTGCTGGCCAGCCACCCGGCCACCGACACCTCGGCCATCGCGGTGATCGGCAGCAGCTACGGCGGCTACCTGGCCACCCTCCTCAGCACCCTGCGCGCGGTGCGCTGGCTGGCCCTGCGGGTGCCGGCCCTGTACTGGGACGAAGAGTGGCAGCGTCCCAAGGACGCCCTCGACCGCCAGCGCCTGGCGAGCTACCGGCTCACCGCCGTGCGCCCCTCGGAGAACCGGGCCCTGGCCGCCTGCGCGGCATTCGAAGGGGATGTGCTGATCGTCGAGTCCGAGCACGACGACTACGTGCCGCACCCGACCATCATGAGCTACCGCTCGGCCTTCGAAAGGGCGCACTCGCTGACCCACCGCATCCTCGATGGCGCCGACCACGCGCTCAGCAGCGACCGCAGCCAAAAGGCCTACACCAGCCTGCTGACGAGCTGGGTGGCGGAAATGGTCATCGGCGAGCGGGTGGGCGACTTTCCCCACCACTCGGCCTTCTATTCCTGAGCCTGCGGTCGCCCCGCCTGAACCTTTGCGGGCGGCCGCGCTTCTACCGAGCGAGCCCAGCCACACGAGGACACCGACATGCCCGTGACCATCGACCTGGATGGCGGCACCTGCGCCATCGAACTGGACGGCAACCACAGTGAAATGCCGATCCGCGACATCGTCATCACCACCGACGCCGACCTGCGCGCCTCGGTGATCCATTGCCCGGCCGGCAACGCACTGATCAGCGAGGACGAGGCGCAGGTGCTGGTGGGCGCCGGCGCCAAGGACGACCGCCGCAACCTCATCGCCGATTGAGCCTTGCCCCCGCCCTGCGCTGCCGGGCCTCGTAGAGGTCCAGCAGCGGCTGGGTGCTGAGCCCGTGGAGCAGCAGGCTGCAGGCCACCACGGTGAGGCTGATGCCCATGGCCTCGCGCGCCGCCGCGCCTTCCACGCCGTGATCGAGGGCGAAGCACAGGTAGTAGAGACTGCCGATGCCGCGCACGCCGAACCAGCCCACCAGCAGGCGCTGCCAGCGATCCAGGCCCGTGCGCGGCAACAGGAGCCAGCAGGCCAGCGGTCGCACCAGGCAGAACAGCGCCAGGGCCAGCCACACGCCGCGCCAGTCCCAGCAGGCGCTGAGGGTGGCGCCCAGAATCATCGCCAGCACCACCTCCAGCGCCCGTTCGAGCAATCCGCCAAAGGAGAGGATGTCGACGATCAGGGTGCCGACGGCGATCTTGCGGTGCTCGCGGCGATCCTCGCCGTATTCGATGCTCACCGGCAGGCCGTCGTCGGACAGCCCGGCCTTGAGCACCGTGCCCTCCTCCGCCGGCACCTCGGAGCCACCGCTGGAGCGGATCTCGGCATGGCGCAGGCCGACCCCGGCGGCGAAGGCGGCGAGAAAGCCCCAGGCCTCCAGCAGCTCCGCCCCGACATAGGACAGGGACACCAGGGCCATGCCCAGGAAGACGTTGGCGGAGATCGCCGTATCGACACTGCGCACCCGCGCGCTGATGGCCAGGCGACCCACCCGGTTGCCGAGGAAGAAGCCCAGCGCCAGCGCCACGGGCACGGCCCAGGCGAAGGACAGCAACGCCCATTCCCAGGGCCCGTCCTGCCGCAGGCCCAGCAGCACCAATGCGCCGACCACGAAGGAAAACGCCATGCCGTCGTTCAGCCCCGCCTCGCCGGACAGGCTGAAGCGCAGGGCGTCATCGTCACGGGCGTGGTTGACCTGCACCAGGTTGGCCAGCACCGGGTCGGTGGGCGACAGGATCGCGGCGTACAGCAGCGCCGCCCCCAGGCCGAACCCCAGCCACTGGTGGCCGATCCAGGTGGCCAGGGCGATGGTCAGCATCAGCACCGGCCCGGCCAGGACCCAGGCCTTGATCCAGCTCGGATGGCGCAAGGGCAGGCGCAGCTTGAGGCCGCCGATGAACAGGGAGATCAGCACGGCGACTTCGGTGAGGTGCTCGAGCCATGGGGCGATGTCGATGAAGTCGTCCCGCCACAGGTTCAGCCCCAGGGGCCCGATGGCCAGCCCGCAGGCGAGATAGAGCAAGGAGGAGGTGACCGGCAGCCAGCGCAGGTAGGCCGAGGCCAGCGCCAGGATCAGCAGCAGCACGCCGAGCACTGCCATCCACAGCAGGAAGCTCATGGTCGCCGGCCCATTCGTCTCATTCCCCGTCCCCTGTTCGGTCGCCTCTTTATCCAGAGGGCCGGATGGGCCAAGGGTTCAGACTTTGCGGCGCGAGGGTTCCGGCACGGGCGACAGCCCTGCCCGGCGGAAAGAGAATGGCCGCTGATTCCTTCCGGCGGCCGACGTAAAAAGGGGGCAGGCCCACCCGTGGTGAGGACACGAGCCCGGACCCGCCCCAACTTCCCCACCTGCTCTGATCGGCCCGATGCCCCGGGAACCGGGTGACGATCGAGGACACAGGTGGGGAATTTCCAGCCTTGCAGGCTATTGAAAAACCGACTGCGTTGCCGCTGGGGCGTCGTTTTTCAACGGCCGGTTAGAACATGTAGGTGGCCGAGACGCTGAAGATCTGCCCCTTGGATTCCACCTTGCCGTCGATACGGCCACCACCCAGTCGGTCCTGGTTCTGGGTGCGCAGGCGACCTTCGTCGACGAACTGGCGGGAATAGGCCACATCCACGCTCAGGTTCGGGTCGGAGGCGAAGCGGTAGCTGCCGCCGAGGGAGACGAAGGTGCGGTCGCCATCGGGGATGCGCGCATCGCGGGTGGAGTTGCGGGTCGGCGTCTGGTCGAGCGCCACCCCTGCACGCAGGGTCAACTGGTCGTTGAAGCGATAGTCACCGCCCACCGAGTACATCCAGGTGTCCTTGTAGTTGTAGGGGATGTCGACGATCAGGTTGCCGTGGGAGGTCAGCTTCAGGGACTCGAAGGACGACCACTCGGTCCAGGTCACGCTGGCGCCCAGGCTGAAGCTGTCGTTGAAGTCATGCACCCAGTCCAGGGTGGCCATGGCCGGGATGTCCATGCGCGATTCGGCATGGTCGCCATTGGGATTCAACACCAGGCCCGGATAGACGAGGGCAAGAGCGTCCGGGTTCATCAGGCCGATGGAGTCGAAGGGAGCCATGCCGGTGGCATCGTTGAAATGCCAGTTGTAGTCACCATCCAGCTCATTCTTGATCTTGGCGTGATAGGCAAGGCCCAGGGTGTCCCGCGCGGTCGGCTTCCAGGCCACGCTGGCGAACCAGCCGGGCGAAATGTTATCGACCTTGACCCGCATCGTCGCCTTCGACGCACCTGCCGGCACACCGTTCAATGGCGAGTTGGGCGCAGCGCCGGCAGCGGCCAGCAGGTCGACGTTCTGCCCGACGAAGCCTTGGGTGCGCTGGATCACCACGCCCCCGCCCACGGCCCACTGATCATCGATCTTGAACGACAACGAACCTGCCAAGGCTGCGGTCTCGATCTTGGTATCAAGGGCGAAGTCCTTGCCGACGAAGTTCTTGTCCCAGGTGCTGCGCATGCCCATGGGTACGACCTGCGCGAGGCCGAAAGCGAAACGATCACCGACCGGGATCACCAGGAACTGCGTAGGCAGCCACTTGCTGAAGCCACCGTTGCCCCCATCGCCCAATGCCCGAGCGTTGGGGCCGTTGACATCGTTCACGTCGTCGTATTCGACGCGCGGATTGCCTTGGTAGTCATAGGCCTGCCCTTTGAACTTCATGTCGATATCGGCATAGATCGCCGACACCTGGCCGATGGGCCGCTCGATGAAGGCCATGGCGGCCGGGTTGTTGAAAGCGGCGCTGGGGTCGTTCTTCCACACCGAACCGCCGGCGAAGGCGCGGCCCCAACCGGGCGTGCCATAGGTGGGTACGGCAAAGGCACCGGCTTCGGCTTGCTGGGCACCGATCACGGCACCGAGGATGGCCAGGCTCAGCAAACTGCGTTTGCACGTGAAATTGAATAAAGAGGGGCGCTTCGAATACGTCTTCATGACAACTCCTTGCTTATTATAATTTTCTGCCTCACGGGGCGCATCCTGCACAACTAATAGTTCAGGAAATCAAACTTCCTCACTAATGGCTCGAAACGTTTCTTACTTGCCGAATGTGCTGAACCCATATCGCGACAGTATTCCAATCAGAATGAAAGCGGCCTTCCCACCCTGGGATGGGAAGGCCGCTCACGCTTACGGAACCAGCGTGAATGCCGGGGTCGGATTCACATACAGGCTCTGGATGGTGCAAGAGCCAACCGGCTGGTTCGGGTTCAGGGTGAGCTTGTTGTCAGCGTTGCTCCAGACACCATTCACGGTGACCGGGGAGCTGCTGCAGTTGATACCGGCCACGGTGAACTTGACGCCGCTGACGTTGCCAGCGGTGAGGCTGGATGCGGTCAGGGTCCAGGGCAGGCCAGCGGCGCTTGCTGCGCTGCAGAGGGTGCCGCCGGTGATGTTCACGGCAGTGATGGTGGCTTTGTCAGCGCCGCCCACGGAGGTGGTGCCGATGAATTCAACGTTGCAGGTCACTGCGGGGATCAGCAGACCGGGCTTGACCACCGAAACACCCTTGGCAGAGAAGGCGGTGTTGGCCGGGGTGATGGTCACGGCCATGGCCGAGGAGGCGCCCATGCACAGGGCCAGAGCAGCGGTAGCAACGGAGAGTTTGGACATTTTCATTGTTTTCGTTCCTTGGTTGATAAGCAAAACATGGTTTTGTTTTTGGTCACTGGGAATACACCACGAAGACCTTCCTGTTTAACCCATGACCGCTTTTCAAACTTGCCCATCAACCCGCTGTTAGAATTACCGGCGGAAATCATTCCAACTCCGATAACAATCAACAACGACACACACTGTTTCCGGGCAAGTTCCCAGGCCAACTTCCGTTGCAGACAAATAACAATCGAAGTGCAGCTATCCAGGCTGCGTCATGTCATCCATCCAACAACGTCCGCATGGCACTGATCGGGCCGGTACCTGCCGAGGCAGGTGCCGGACGAGTTCCTCAACGCTGTCGTTCAATCACGCTCGTTTCGATGCAGGGCCATGGACACACGACGGCCTGCGAGAGGGTTTCCACCGCTTCCGCCACCGGGGCGGAGAGGACGCATCGGGTCGGGCACGAGGCTCGATACGAGGCGAGGGAGCCGGGCGGCAGATTCCCGGCGAGTGATAGGGGCGATGCCTGAATCAGGCGAAAAATGGAGCATCCGTTGCCACCTCCCTGCTGCGTTCCAATGCGTAGCGATCTTTACCGACTCGCCAGGGGTTGTTACTGGTGGGCGATCTACCTGTGGGACCCGGGCTCGTGCCGTTGGTGGGTGACTTCCCAGTGGGTAGCGCCGGGAACGAGATTAGGTCGCTGGACCGCATTTCATACCTAGCAAAAGGTTGGGCACCCCCGCCCCAGAGCCTGCCAGCGAAGCCGCAAAAACGTGAACTTCCTACACACCTGCGTCAAAGGCCGTGCGCCATATAGCTGACTGTCCCGACAACTCGGGGCTTGACGGGTGTTTCCATAACGGACACCCCTCCTCCCTGCGCATCGTTCTGGTGCATGAATTGATTGTTCGAAAAATGAATCCGCGCCCATCCACGGCGAATCTGCGGGCAGAAGGCCGGGTAATACGCGCGATCGTGCGAGTTGGAAGCAGCAAAACGATGCACGCCGCAGGTTGGGCCGAGGCACCAAGCCCAACGCATCAACGTCTCAATGGGCACCGCGGCGTTGGGCCTTGCTGCGCTAGGCGCCAACCTATGGGGATTGCGGGGGATGCAGCGTAGGCCGGGGGATACCCGGCGGGGGATGCGAAACGCGGAGGCTCAGCCGGAGATGCCGACGAACCCAGGCTCCAGGCCGAATACCTCGACACCCGCCGGCGTCGCACGGCCGGTGCGGACCTGCACTTCCCGCGCGGGCTGCTCCAGGCTGGGGCGGTAGTCCAGCAGCCAGCGCCCGTCCACGCTGCGCAGGGCACCGGGGGGCACGACCATGGCGGACTCGTTGCGGTAGGCGAGGATCGACAGGCGTGCGCTCATGCCCAGCCGTACACGGCGCATCTGCTCCTCGTTGAGATCGGGGATGGCGACCATCACTTCGAACTGCGCGCCACCCTGGGTGCTCGGCAGCGCCTGGCCGCCCACCACGCTGACGGTCCCGTGCAGCGCCTCGCCCTCGAAGCCGTCGCCCTGCACGTCCACCGCCATGCCTTCGCGCAGCTGGTTGACGTCCAGCTCGGAAACCCGTGCCACGATCTTCAGCCGCTCGATGCTGGCCAGGCCGAACAGCGGCGCGCCCTGGGTCACCTGGGAGCCGGCCTGCACCGGCCCGCGTGCGGCGTCATCCAGGCTCAACCCGGGGGCCGGCACCACGATGCCGGCGAAGGGCGCCTTGATCTCCCGTGCCTCCAGCAGCTCGCGCAGCGCGTCGTGCTTGACTTCCGCGTTGGCCAGCTCCATCTCGGCGATCTGCAGGTACTCGCCGCTACCACGCGCCTGGGAGCGGGCCAGGTCGCGCTCCGCGGCGCTCAGGTCCATGCGCTGCAGGCGCGCCTGCTGCTCCAGGTCCTCCAGCTCGTTGCGCGGGATGATGCCGCGCTCGAACAGCGCGCGGGTCTGGCCGAGCTTCTTCTCGGTGCTGGCCAGGGCCAGTTGGGCGCTGCGCAGGGTCCGCCGCGCGCGGGACATCTCCTCGCCGCTTTCCCAGTCCTTGAGCTCCTGCACCGCGCGCCGCGCCTTGAGCAGGGCCGACAGCGCATCGCGCTGCTGCACCTCGGTCTCGGCCGCGTCCATGCGCAGCAGCAGCTGCCCGGCCTGGACCCGCTGCCCCGGCTCCACCAGGGATTCGGCCACGATGCCGGCGAAAGGCGCACCCAGCGCCAGGGTCCTGTCCGGTTCGATACGCCCCACCAGGCCGATGCTGTGCTCCAGCGGCGCCGGGTCCACGCGCTGCCAGTGCATGGCCGCCGGCGCCGCCCCGGGCGCCTCGCGCAGGCCCCAGGTGATGCCGGCGATGACCAGCACGGCGACGGCGAGCAGCAGGCCGCGACGGGCCAGCGGGGAACGGTCAGTAGTCATTGAGCGAGATGTCCCATCTGTCGAGCGTCATGCCCAGGGCCAGGTCCAGTTGCGTCTGCGCCTCGAGGTAGGCGATCAGCGCATTGAGGCGGGCGTTCTCGGCGTTGCGCAGGTCACTCTCGAAGCTGAGCACCTGGAAGTTGCTGGAGCGCCCGGCGTTGAGCTTGTCGCGCTCGATATCCAGCTTGCGCCGCGACAGCTCCAGCGCACGGTTGGCGATCTCCAGCTGGCGCCAGCGCGTGCCCACGTCACGCACCACGTCGGTGACGTTGCGCTCCAGCGCTTGCCGCGCGTCGGCCACCTGCAGCTCCTGGTCCTCGACGTTGACCCGTGCCTGCACCTCGCCCTGGCGTCGCGTCAGGTCGCCGATGGGGATGTCCACGCGAACCCCGGCGTAGCTGTCCCAGGAACGGTCGCTGCCGCTGGTGTGCGGGTAGTCGTAGCGGTCCCGCGTCTGGCTGCCCCCCACTTCCAGGGACAGGTCCCAGAGCCGCTGGTTCTTCGCCACCACCAGGTTGATGTCAGCCTGCTGGCGGTTGATCAGCTGGCGCAGGTAGTCCGGTTGCTGCTGCTCGGCCAGCCGCACCGCCTGCTCACGGTTGACCTCGATGCGCTCGGCTTCCAGGGCGTCGCTGGCGCGCACCTGCGAGGACAGGTCCAGGGCCAGCAGGCGCAGCAGCTCCAGGCGCGCGGAATCCAGCTGGTTGGCGGCCTCCTCCACGCTCAGTTCCTGGGTTGCGAGGTCGGCCTCGGTCTGCACGATCTCGAACTCGGCCATGCGCCCGGCCTCGATCATCGAGCGGTTGACCGAGACCAGTTGCTGGGTGCGCTCCAGCGCGGCACGGGCGATGCGCTGCTGCTCCTGGGCGCGCAGCAGGTTGCGGTAGGCGCTGATGATGGCGGTCACCGTCTGCGACACGCTGGACTTCAGGTTGAGCCGGTTGGCCTGCTCCGACAGCTGGGCCAGGCGCACCGGCGCGGTGTTCACCTCGCGCCCGGCGCCGCGCAGCAGGGGCTGGATGATGCTCAGGTCGACGCCGTCGTTGCGCTGGCGCCCGGCCCGGTCGGCGTCGTTGTAGCCCGTGCTCCAGCCCAGCGCGAGTTGCGTGCCGTACTCGTTCAGCAGAGTGGCCGTCGGGCCGATGCGGCCATCGCGGTAGCGGTCCTGGTGGTTGCGGTTGGCCCGGTAGCTGCCGGTGATGTAGAGCTTGGGATTGAAGACGTCCTCGGCGACGCGCAGGTCGAACTTCTCGGCGATGCGCCGCAGGTAGCCGCTCTGGATGCTGCGGTTGTTGCGCAGGCCGAGGAACACGGCGTCCAGCAGCGTCAGGTCGGCCATCTGCTCGCTGAGCAACGGGCCATTGCCCTGGCGCTCCATGGTCGGCGCGGAAGGGTCCAGGCGCTCCTCGCCCCAGGGCTTGGCCTGGGCGGGCAGGACCAGGGCCAGGAGAAGCACGGCGAGCAGGCGACTAGGCATCGCGCAACGCCTCCACCGGTTGCAGGCGCGCCGCCGAGATGGCCGGGTACAGGCCGAAGAACAGCCCCACCAGCAGCGTGCTGCCCATGCCCAGCGGCAACGCCGAGGCCGCCATGGCGAACTCCCAGCCGGAGATACGCGCGTAGCCCCAGGCGGCGGCCACGCCGAGCAGCGCCCCGGATACCGCGCCGGCGGCGGTCAGCGCCACCGCCTCTACCAGGAACAGGTTGCGGATGTCCCGCCGCCGCGCGCCGAGCGCCATGCGCACTCCGATCTCGCGGCGTCGCTCGCTGACGTTCATCAGCATCACGTTCATCACCCCCACCCCGCCGCCCACCAGGGAGATGCCGCCCAGGGCAGCCAGCAGGTAGGTGAAGGTGCGGGTCTGCTGCTGCATGGCATCGATCATCTGCTGGGCCACCTGCAGCGTGCCCTTCTGTTCGCCGGCGATCTCGCGATTGATCCGCTGCAGCAGCCGCTCGCCGGTGCTGGGTACGTCCCGGCCCGGCACCACCCGTGCGATCAGCGTGCCGATGTTCGGCGCCGGGTTGACTCGCGCCATCCCCGCCAACGGCAGGAACAGCGACTCATCGGCGGTGAAGGGGATGATGCCGCCCGCGCCCTGGGGCTTGAGGATGCCGATCACCTGGAACTGGTAGTCGTCGATGCGCAGGCTGTCGCCCACCTCCAGCGGATCACCGGCAACCCCCAGCGCCAGGGCCGCTTCGGCACCGACCACAACGAAAGTCTGGCGGGCATCGAAAACCGACAGGTAGCGTCCCTGCGCCACCCGCAACCGCGCGGCCTCGCCCAGCGACGCGTCGGCACCGACCAGCGCCAGGTTGCGGGTGCGCCCGTGGAAGACCACCTGGCTGCTGTAGAGCACCAACGGGCTGGCGTGCTCGATGCCGGGTACGTCCGCCTCCAGCGTCGGGCCGTCCAGCGCCAACGGCAGGCCATCGGCGCCCCGGGGGGACGAAGGCAGCTGCACCACCACCGCCTCGGTGCCCATCTCGCGGAACACGCTCATGGCCTGGTCGGCGGCGTTCTGCCCGATGTTCAGCAAGGCGATGACCGAGCAACTGCCCATGACGATCCCCAGCAGCGCCAGCAACGAGCGCCGCCCGAGGTTGCGCAGGCTACCCAGCGCCTCGTGCAGCAGCTGCGACAGCGAGGGGGCCGGAGCGGCGTCCAGCAGCGTCATGCCGGGACCGCCTCGTCCACCACCCTGCCCTCGCGCACGCGGATGCGCCGTTCCAGCCGCGCGGCGATGCCGGGGTCGTGGGTGACGATCACCAGGGTCACGCCGCTGGCGCGGTTGAGCTCCAGCAGCAGCTGCATGATGTCTTCGGCGGTGGCGGCGTCGAGGTTGCCGGTGGGCTCGTCGGCGAGGATCAGCGCCGGCTCGCCCACCAACGCGCGGGCGATGGCCACGCGCTGCCGCTGGCCGCCGGAAAGGTCCGCCGGCAAGTGCCCGGCGCGGGCCGCGAGCCCCACCCGTTCGAGCATGGCGTGAGCCCGCTCGCGGGACTCGCGCAGGGCCACGCCGCGGTAGCTGAGCGGCAGCGCGACATTGTCCAGCGCGCTGAGCCGGGGCAGCAGGTTGAAACTCTGGAAGACGAAGCCGATGAGGCGGTTGCGCAGCGCCGCCAGGTCATCCGGGCTGGCCGTGAACACATCGTGCCCGGCGAGGTGGTAGAAGCCGCTGGTGGGCAGGTCGAGCAGGCCGAGAATGTTCAGCAGCGTGCTCTTGCCCGAGCCGGAACTGCCGAGAATGGCGCAGCTCTCGCCCCGGGCGATCTCCAGGGAGACGCCGCCGAGGATGCGCAGCTCCTGCTCGGCGAGCCGATAGCGCTTGTCGATGTCCCGCAGGCGGATGAGCCGCTCGTTATTGTTGTTCAACATGTCCATGTTTCCGCTGACCTGCATCCTTTAGCGGACCGATACCCGGCCCCGAAATCGGGAAGCCGTGAGTCAGATAATTAACACCCGCCAGTAAGGCCAGGAACCCACAGCAGGTATAGCCAATCTTTAGTTTGGCGAAGGGTCTCAATCGCCCCACCCCGCGTGACAGCCAACCCTTCAGCGCATTGCGTGCCTCCCAGGCCCGGCCGGATGCGTCGAGCCTTTACGGACAGGACACGCCCCACCTTCAGCCCTTTCCGATTTCCTTTCCCTTGCCACATCCCGAGCCTTGAGGCCTCGCGCCCTGCCCTGACTGCGGGCTGCTGGCGCGGTTCAAGGCCAGGCGCTCCAGGCGCTTGGGCTCCGCTCAACGACAGGGGATAGGAAATCGACATGGCAACCGGCTATTTCATTCGCCGAGGCGACAAGACCAGTTGTGGGGGTGTGGTGATCGAGGCGGACAACCTCGTCAACATGTTCGGAATTGCCCACGCCCGCATGGGGGACCGCGTCACCTGCGGCAAGCACCCGGGCATCTACACGATCATGGGAGGGGTCTCTTTCATCCAAAGCAGCGGTCGACTGTTGGCGGGCAGCCTGGACAGCATCAGCAGTTGCCCCTGCCGTGCCACCTTCATCCCTACGCTGTACGACGCGGTCTACCGCAAAGAGACCACCGCCAGCCCGACCGCAACACGCGCCGCCCCCGCTCTGGCCGCAGCCCCGCTTGCCGCCGTGCGCCCTGCTGGCCCTCCCCCCGGAAACAACCAACTGGCGGAAAAGACAGCCGAGAAAGAACGGAAGGACATCGGCATCACGCTGCGCCTGGGCCTGTTCTTCGATGGCACCGGAAACAACCAGGCCAACTCGGCACTCACCGAACAGTGCAGGCGCGAGGATCGCCAGCAGTTCGACGAACAAGCACTGAGCGCCCTCATCAGCCACTGCGCCCGCTACGGTTACCGCGACCCGGACGAGGGCGGTTTCTTCCGCCAAGTGCCTGACAACAGCTACGGCAATGCGCCGAGCAATGTGGCGCATCTCTATGCGCTGTATCCGGACAACACCGCCACACCCATTTCTGCAGACGCCGCCACAGGCTTCGCACGCCTTTATTTTGAAGGCATCGGCACAACCAGTGGCGGCTCGGACTCCGTACTGCCGGCCCAGGCCAGCGGGCGGGGCGATACCGGCATCCTGCATCGGGTGGCACAGAGCCCGGATCAGATCAGAGGACAGATACGCCGCTTCCTGGAAACCAACCCTGGCATCCAGATCCGTGCACTGGAGTTCGATCTATTCGGTTTCAGTCGCGGCGCGGCGGCGGCTCGGCACTTCGCCAACGAAGTGCTCAAACCCGATGGCGGCCTGCTGGCCGAGGTGCTCCAGGCTGGTCGGTTCGGCCTGGCCAGAAGCTTCGACTGGCAGCGTGATACCCGCCTCAACTTCATCGGCCTGTTCGATACCGTGGCAGCGACGGTCGACCCGCTGCGGGGCGACTGGAGCCCGGCCAACGCCGACAACCCCGGTATCAACCTCTACTTGCCTCCCGGTTGCGCGCGCAAGGTAGTCCAGTTGGTGGCAGGCTCGGAGCGGCGCTGGAACTTCGCGCTCAACAGCGTGGCTCCGCATCACCAGGAAATCAGCCTGCCAGGCGTCCATTCGGATATCGGTGGCGGCTACCCGCCGCTGATGGAAGAGCGCCTGCTGGCCTCCCAACCGCGCATGGCAACGGAACGCCCCGGCCAACCGCTGGACGCCACCCCGGCGTGGCTGGAGGCCCAGCACGAAGTCAGCCGCCTCCAGTCCCTCGGCCTGCCCGGCGATGGCGAAATCCGGATCAACGCCTGGCCGGTCCAGGGCACCCACCCCGATCAGGAGCGAACCGGCCTGCAAGCCCTGGTCGGTGTCGTGCTACAGCGAAAGGTGCGTGGCGAGTTATCGCGGGTGGCCTTGCGTGCCATGCGTGAGCTGGGGGTGAAGCATGGGGTGCCGTTCGATGTGATCAACGATGATGACCAGCGTTTTGAACTGCCTGCCGATCTACGCCCAATTGCCAAAAAAATCCTCGCCTATGTTCAAGGCGCCCCGTCCCGGCTGAGCCCCGACGACCTGCGCCACCTGCGGGCACGCTATATCCACCTGTCCGCCCACTGGACACCGAGCAAGGGGCTGCTGATCAGCAAACCCGCGCCCAACCAGCGGCTGGTCTTCAACAACAAACCCCAAGCGGGATACCCGCAATGAAGCGCCTGTTGCTGGCCCTTATCATCCTTGCCCTGGCCGGTTGTGCGGCAGGCTCCGGCCAGCCGAGGCTGCCCTATGACTACTGGTACGTCGGTCTTGCCGCGCCACGATTCATGGAGGTCTGGGTGGAAAGCGTGGATGTCATCGATCGCCGAGGACTGGCGTACTTCCATATCCACGGTGGAGTCGTCAGCTACACCGGCAACCCGGTTGGCTGGCACAACGGCGGCGGTGCCATGAAGCAGGCGTCCAATGTCGACTTGCCCGAAACCCTGTTCGTGCGCTGGCAGTCCCTGGTGGAACCCCAGACCTACAAACTGCGCATCGATATCCCGCAATGGGTACGCGACGAGATGCTCAAGCCGCAGCGGGCTTTCTGCCGAGCCGATGGCGAATGGGTCGATAACCTCTATCGATACGACATCTCCATCGGCATGGCTCCCGGTGGCATCGCCAAGGCCTGGGTGGGTGGGCCATGCCTGTCGAATATCGAGATCGGGCGCTACCAGGCCAAGGTCGATACGAGGGGCCCCTACGAGGGCCACTCCAATGGGCGGTACTACCGCCCACCCACTGGGGCCGCACAGGCCTATATCGAGCAGCACGGCATCCCTTATGAATCCTGGTAATCGCTAGCGATCCAATTCTCCGGCGCCTGGCCGCCGTATATATTCACGCCCGGCAACACCCATTCAAGGATGAACCATGCGCCCTCTCCTGCTGCTCTGCTACCTGTCCCTCACCGCTTGCCAAAGCAAGCAGATCCCCGCCAACCAGACGTGGCCGGTTCCGCCGGAGCGGCTGTTCGCCTATCAGGGAGTGCCCGCCGAGCCGAGCCAGTACCTGATCGTCAACCGCGACGATGCCTGGTGGGGGCGCAAATGCCTGGCCAGCGTCTACATCAATGGCCAGCTCGCCGTGCAGTTGGAGATTGCGGAGTCGGCCGCTTTCCAACTCCCCTACGGCCAATGGGACCTGGCCGTCGAAGCCGGCGATTGCGGCCGCGCCCAGCTCATGGTGCCGCTGTCCAACTTGGCCGCCAGCCGCTACCGAATCGCCTTCGACGCCGAGGCCAACGTGCAGCTGCTGCCCACCGAGGCGGGCAACAGCATCCTGTGCAGGTACGGTGGCTGTGGCGGTGGCCGCCCGGTATTCCGGCCGCGAGTGGTGTTCTGAACCGACCTCATCTCACCGCCCGCCTCTCGGAGCCCCTGTGTTGAATACCGGTAGCCGCTTCCTAAAGGTCAACCACGCCGGCGAAATGGGTGCGGTATGCATCTACAGCGGGCAGATCTTCATGGCGCGCCTGACGGCGCCCTCCCTGGTCACCCGGTTGCAGGAGTTCCGCGAACACGAGCGCGACCACCGTGAAGCGTTTCGCGCCGAACTGGCACAGCGCGGCGTTCCACGCTGCCGCAGCTACTGGCTCTGCGCAGGGGGTGGATGGCTGCTCGGGCTGATCACCGGGCTGCTGGGCCAGCGCGCCATCGCAACGACGACAGCGGCTGTGGAGCATGTGGTGCTGCGGCATCTCGACGAACAGCTGGCGACCCTGGCCGATCAGGACCCCGCTGCCAGCGCCTGTATCGGCTCGATCCTCGTGGAAGAGCAACAGCATCACGATGAATGGGAATACCTCGCCGGCGGTCATTGGGCCTATTCGCTGGCACCACTGGTGCGGCTGAGCACCGAAGCGGTCATCCAGCTCGGCCTGCGCCTCTGATCGATGCCCCGCTGCGTTGGGCCTCGCAGGCTCGGCGCCAACCTACGGATGGGCCAAGCCGGCGACGTAGCCCGGGGCAGGCTCGGCAACGCGCCGCTGGTGCGTTGCCTGGCAGCCCCCTCAACCGATGCGCAGCACCGCCACCACCTCCTGGCTGACCCAACGCCGCAGCATGCGGTTCTCCGGGTGGAAGCAGTAGACGCTGAGCAGGTCGTGCAGGCCGGATTCGCTCACCACCGCCTCCTCTTCGAACCAGCCGTTGGCGGTGCGCAGGCGCACGCGGCGGTGCTGGTCGTCGCAGAGGCGGAACAGGGTCCGGCGGTTGATATCGGTGTTGAGCAGGCGGCGCAGGTCGCGGGTGGAAAACCAGGCTTCGTGGCCCATCAGGAAAGCGCGCAGTTGACGCTGGTGACGCAGGAAGATGCGAGGGGTGATCTCGGGAAGGTTCATGGCAGTACTCCATCCATCCTGTGATAGAGCCGCCACCCACTGCATGAAGGGTGGCGGACCGTGCGAGGTGGAAGTACCGGAAAAACGACGCGAAAACCGGCTGGGCGCGAGCCCACTCACACGGTCCGCCATAGACTGCCGACGCCAGGCGTCGCTATGGCACGCGTCGTTGTTTCTGATACCGGGCTTCCACACCCGACTGCTTTCTGTGGAAAGCAGCGGCGGAACCCTATCCAAGCCCCTTGTAGGCCCGCAACGGCGTTGCCTTGTAGGCGTTTTCCATAAGGAGAAGCCCTTGTAGCAGCGGTGCCCCATCGAGCCCAGCAGCGTTGGGCCTCGCGAGCTCGGCGCCAACCTACCGGTAGCCCGTGCTTTGGCCCGGGAAGACGGCTAGCCCAGCTCGTCCAGCAGCTCGGCACGGCTGGGTTCGGGGAAGCCCAGGGTGCGGTAGCGCGGCGGGTAGAAGCCGGGGGCTTCTTCGAGCAGGTCACCCAGCAGCGCCATGGCCTGCTCCCAGGAAACGGCGCGGGTCTCGGCGTCGCTGCAGTCTTCGTTGGGGCGCACCAACACCAGGCGGTCGACGCGGGGCAGCAGGCTGTCCACGCCCTCGGTCCAGCTGGCGATGGAGAAGAGCATGTCGGGGTCTTCCTGGACGGCATACAGCTGGTAGGTGGCGACGAAGATGTCGGTGCTGTTCTCTTCGTGGATCAGGTCCAGCGCGTGCTTCTGGGTGTCGTACTCGGCCTTGGTGGCGAGACGGCGCATACGCTCCAGGCGGGCTTGCAGCAGCGGGTTGTGCGCGGTGTAGGGCGCCACCTTGCCGTCCTGGTAGCAGTACAGCCCGGAGGAGATCGCGCGGCCCTCGGTCGCGGCCTCCAGGCTCAGCTCGACCATCGCCGCGAGGCCGTGGCCGTCACGGTCGCCGGTCACCAGCAGGGTCTCGCGGCTGGGCACCATGAACAGCGGCCGGCCCTTGAGCGGCAGGCGCTCGAGCACATCGGGCAGGAGGATGCGGCTGATGTCGTAGCTGTCGTTCCAGTTGCCCCGGAACAGCCCCGGCACCACCTCGACGAAGCTGTCGCCGGTGCTGTCGCGCAGGTTGGTCAGGGCGATGGCCATCCCCTCTTCGAGGGTGATGCCCCAGCTCTTGTCGGGGCCCTGCACCAGGGTGGCGGTGGACTCGGGGTGGTCGATGGCCAGCAGCACCACGGCGTCGTCGCCCATGGGCAGGTAGACCGGATCGAATTCGAGGTCGTTGCCCTCGGTGCGCAGGTGGTGCAGGCGCAGGTCCTCGATCATTCCGCGGCTGCGCACCACCGGCAGCAGCAACGGCCGCGCCTCGTCCAGCGGCAGCGCCAGGCTGCGCTGGTTCTCGCACAGCGCCGTGATGTAGCTCTGCAACGCCTGCCGGCGCTTGGCACCGCGCTGCCCGCAATATTCACGGTAGGCGTTGTGCAGGTTGAAGAAGGCGCTGTCGCCATACACCAGGCGGAATTCCCGGGGGCGATAGGTCATTTCGCCCTTGAAGCCGGCCTTGCGCGCAGCGGACTCGAAGAGCACGGCGAAGTCATCCGGGGAGGGCTTGCGGTTGAAGAGGAAATCCAGAAATCCCATGGCGATACCAAACGATGAAAACGCGTCGCCGCACTTTAGAGGAGCCAATGCCGCCGCACCAGCACGCCGGTGCACGTCGAGCCCGCAAGATAATCCCTGAACCTTTGCCCGCCGTCCGGCACCCAATTCCATGAGTGCCGGCAAATAAGGCACGGTGACCGTCGCCCCTGGCGGTCACGGCGTTGAGCCTTCCCGAACAAGGACACGACGATGAACACCACTTCTGATGCCTACGCAACCGCCCTGGAAGTCAACGACGCCTCCGGCGTTTCCTGGAGCGCGGTATTCGCTGGCGCGGCGGCCGCCGCCGCGCTGTCCCTGATCCTCGTGCTGCTGGGCTTGGGCCTCGGCTTCGCGGCCATCTCGCCCTGGCAACACGAGGGCATAGGTGCCGAGGGGCTGGGCTTCGCCGGCATCGCCTGGCTGGCCTTCACCCAGCTGGCGGCCGCCGGCCTCGGCGGTTACCTCGCCGGGCGCCTGAGGCTGCGCTGGAGCCGCCTGCACGGCGACGAGGTGTTCTTCCGCGACACCGCCCATGGCTTCCTCGCCTGGGCCGTCGCCACGCTGGTGACCGCCGCGCTGCTGGTAGGCACCGTCGGCAACCTGGTGGGCGGTGGCGTGCAGGCCGGTGCGGCGATCGCCGCCGGCGCCAGCGCCGGAACCGCGCCCGGCGCCAGCGACGATGCACAGAACCCCTACGGCTACTACATCGACACGCTGTTCCGTGATGACCGTCCGGCCCCCACCGTCGACGATGCCGCCCACGGCGTGGTGTCGCGCATCTTCGTCCGCAGCCTGGCCGGTGGTGGCCAGCTGAGCCCCGAGGACCACGACTACCTGGTACGCCTGGTGGCCCAGCGCACCAACCTGACCCAGGCCGAAGCCCAGGCCCGCGTCGAGCAGGTCCACGCCATGGCGCAGCAGGCCGTGAACGACGCCCGCCAGGCCGCCGATGCGGCCCGCAAGGCTGGCATCCATGCCTCGCTGTGGATGTTCGTCGCCCTGCTCATCGGTGCCTTCACCGCCAGCTTCGCCGCCACCCGTGGCGGTCGCAGCCGCGACACGGTGACCGACGGCCTCGCCTACCACCGCACCGCCCCCCTTCGCTGAACGAGGAGAACGACCATGCGTTCGCTGCTGCTTTGGTTCCTTGGTGTACCGATCCCGATCATCATCCTCATCGCGCTGCTCACCTGAGCCGCGATGACAACGAAAAGGCCGCTGCTCCGGGAGGACAGCGGCCTTTGTGTTGTGTGCGCGGGGGAAGCGCATCGCGAATGAATGCGCTCCCACGATCGGTGTATCCCTGGCATTGCGTAGGTCGGGTGAAACCCGACGCCCCCGCTCAGCGATCGGCCGGGTGGTTGACCCCGTCGCTGGTGGGCACCTCGCCCAGGTCGAAGGGGTTGACCCCGTCCAGGCAGCCGACGTTGAAGCCGTACTGGTCCGGGCTGGAGCGGCGCTGGTGGTGGGTGTGGATGCCGCAGCGCGAGCAGAAGTAGTGCCGCGCGGTGCGGGTGTTGAACTGGTAGAGGGTAAGCAGTTCGGCGCCCTGCACCACACGCAGCCCGGCGAGCGGCACGCTGGCGACGATGGCGCCCTTGCGCCGGCACAGGGAACAGTCGCAGCGACGCGGGCTCACCAGTCCGTCGGGCAGGGTCAGTTCCAGCACCACCGCGCCGCAGTGGCAGCTGGCGCGGTGAAGGGGAAGGATCGGGGTGTCGCCTACCTGCTTGATCATCGGTGTGCTCCTGAAAAATGCCCTCAGCTGCGCGCGAAGGCCGCCGCTTCGGCGATCTGCTCGGCGTCGGGGCGGATGCCGGTATAGAGCACGAATTGCTCCACCGCTTGCAACACGATGACTTCGCCGCCGGTGATCACCCGCTTGCCGAGGGCGCGGGCGGCGCGGATCAGCGGGGTCTCCACGGGGATGGCGACCACGTCGAAGACCACCTCGGCGGCCTCGATGGTGGCCTCGTCGAAGGCCAGTTGCCCGGCTTCGGGGCCGCCGTCCATGCCGATGGGGGTGACGTTCACCAGCAGCCGCGGGCGCAACCCGCCCTGCTCCGCCTGCCAGGCGAAACCACAGGTGGCGGCCAGGGCGCTGCCGCGTACCTCGTTGCGTGCCACCAGGGTGCCCTGGGTGAAGCCGCTGTCACGCAGGGCGAAGGTCACTGCCTTGCCCATGCCGCCGCTGCCGCGCAGGGCGAAGTCCGCCTGCGGGTCGACGCCGTGGCTGCGCAGCAGGCTGGCCACCGCCAGGTAGTCGGTGTTGTAGCCCTTGAGGTGGCCTTCGTCGTTGACGAGGGTGTTGACCGACTGGATCACCGCCGCCGAGGCATCCAGCTCGTCGAGGTGGGGGATGCAGGCTTCCTTGAACGGCATCGACACCGCGCAACCCCGTATGCCCAGCGCGCGGATGCCGCCGATGGCCGCCGGCAGGTCGGTGGTGGTGAAGGCCTTGTAGACGTAGTCCAGGCCCAGTTGCTCGTAGAGCGAATTGTGGAAGCGCGTGCCGAAGTTGCCGGGGCGGCCCGACAGCGACATGCACAGGCGGGTTTCCTTGTTCAGGGTGCGGGGCATTGCGTGGCTCCGTGGGCGAAGGTGGACAGGGACATCACGACGAGGCAACCAGCTCCTGGGCATCGCCGCGCTTGAGCACGGCATAGAGCACGCCGGTGACCAGGCTGCCGGCGACGATGGCCAGCAGGTAGGCGAGCACATGGTTGATGGCGTTGGGGATGAGCATGACGAACAGCCCGCCGTGGGGCGCCATGAGCTTGCAGCCGAAGTACATCGACAGCGCACCGGTGAGCGCGCCGCCGACGATGCTGGCGGGGATCACCCGCAGCGGGTCCTTGGCGGCGAAGGGGATGGCGCCCTCGGAGATGAAGCACAGCCCCAGCACCAGCGCGGCCTTGCCGGCCTCGCGCTCGCTCTGGGCGAACTTGCGCCGGGCCAGCAGGCAGGCGATGCCCAGGCCGATGGGCGGCACCATGCCGGCGGCCATGGTCGCGGCCATGGGGGCGTAGCTCTGCGAGGCCAGCAGGCCGACGGAGAAGGCATAGGCGGCCTTGTTGATCGGCCCGCCGAGGTCGATGCACATCATCCCGCCCAGCAGCACGCCGAGGAGGATGGCGTTGGTGCTGCCCATGCCGTCGAGGAACTGGGTCAGCGCGGCGAGCATGCCGGCCACCGGCTTGCCGACCACGTAGATCATCACCAGGCCGGTGATCAGGCTGGCCAGCAGCGGGATGATGAGGATGGGTTTGAGCGCCTCCAGGCTCTGCGGCAGCCTGACCCAGCGGCTGATGGCCTTGGCCGAGTAACCGGCGAGGAAGCCCGCGACTATGCCGCCGATGAAGCCCGCGCCCAGGGTGGCGGCCAGCAGCCCGCCGATCATCCCCGGTGCCAGGCCCGGGCGGTCGGCGATGGAATAGGCGACGTAGCCGGCCAGCAGCGGCACCATCAGCTTGAACGCGGTGTCGCCGCCGATCTGCATCAGCGCGGCGGCCAGGGTGCCCTGCTCCTTGAAGGCCTCGATGCCGAAGACGAAGGACAGGGCGATCAGCAGCCCCCCCGCCACCACCATCGGCAGCATGAAGGAGACGCCGGTGAGCAGGTGCTTGTAGACCCCCTTGGCCTCGCCCTGGCCCTCGGCCTGGGTGCTGCCGGGCTTGCCGGCCTGCTGCACCTGGGCATCGGCCAGGGCCTTGCGCAGGGTGGCGTCGGCCTGCTTGAGGGCGACACCGGTGCCGCAGCGGTAGACGCGCTTGCCGGCGAAGCGGGCGGTGTCCACCTCGATGTCGGTGGCCAGCAGCACCACGTCGGCGGCGGCGATGGCCTCGGCCGACAGCGGGTCGCGGGCGCCCACCGAGCCCTGGGTCTCCACCTGCAGCTCCATGCCCAGGCGCGCAGCGGCCTGCTTCAGCGCCTCGGCGGCCATGAAGGTGTGGGCGACGCCGGTCGGGCAGGCGGTGACCGCCACCAGGCGCGGCCGCTCGCCCGCCACGGCCGTTGCGGCGGGTGCCGGCGCGGTGTCCTGCACCTGCGCGTCACGCTCGGCGCGCTGGAGGAAGGCCTGCGGCTCGTGCAGGGCCTCGGCCGGTGTCGCCAGGTACAGGCGCTTGCCAGCGAAACGCGAGAGGTCCAGCGGGCCGGTCTTCACCACCAGCACCCAGTCGGCAGACGCCAGCGCTTCGGCGGGCACGGTTTCGCCGCCGGGCATTTCCACCTGGGGCGTCCAGCCCAGGCGGCGCGCGGCGGCCTCCAGCAGGCGCGCGCTGATCAGGCTGCTGACCGCGCCGTTGGGGCAGGCGGTGACAAGGACGAATCTCATCGGGGAACCTCGTGTTGTTCTTCTGCGGGTTGCACGACGACGCCGCTTTCCAGCGACGCCAGCTGCGCCCGGTCATGGATGCCGAAGCCGATCTGGGTCACCGCCTGGGCGGCGATGGCGGTGGCGTGGGCCAGGGTGCGCTCGGCGGGCCAACCGGCCAGCAGGCCGTGGACCATGCCGGCCAGCAGCGAATCACCCGCGCCCACGGTACTGGACACCTGCACCTTGGGCGGGCGCGCCTGCAACGCCTGGGCACCGGCGAACCAGCGCACACCCTCGGCGCCCATGGACAGCACCAGGTGCTCGATGCCAGCGGCCTGCAAGCGCGCGGCCTCCTCGGCCTGAGCGGCCAACTCGTCGAGGGGGCGGCCGCAGGCTTCGGCCAGTTCCTCGACATTGGGCTTGACCAGCCAGGGCGCAGTGGCGAGCCCCGCGCGCAGGGCCGCGCCGCTGCTGTCCAGCGCCACCCGGGCGCCCAGCGCACGCAGGCGCCGCAGCAGCGCGGCGAACCAGTCGGCGTCCAACCCGCGCGGCAGGCTGCCGGCCACCACCACCAGGTCGTGGCCGGGCACCAGGGCGTCGAGGCGGCGCAGCAGTTCGTCCCTTGCCGCGGCGTCCACCTCCGGGCCGGGGCCGTTGATGTCGGTGATGCGGCCATCGTCCTCGGCCAGCTTGAGGTTGCTGCGGGTCTCGCCCTCGACGCGGACGAAGGCGTCGTGGAAACCGCGCCGGGCGAACAGCGCCTCGAAGGGCTGGGCATTGCCGGCACCGAGGAAGCCGCTGACGCTGAGCGCATGGCCCAGATCGGCCAGCACCTGGGCGACGTTGAGGCCCTTGCCGGCGGCGTGGCTGACCAGCGCCTGGCCGCGATTCACCGCGCCGGGCTCCAGACGCGGCAGCCGCAGGGTGAGGTCCAGCGCCGGGTTGAGGGTGAGCGTGAGGATGCGCGCCATCAGAATTTCTCCGCCAGGGCCCGCACCGCTTCGGCACTTTCCGCCGCCAGCGCCACGCCAGCCAGTTCCTGGGCATCGGCCAGGCTGAGTTCACGGATGCGCGCCTTGACCTCGGGCACGCTGCGTGCCGAGACACTGAGCTCGTCCACCCCCAGCCCTACCAGCAGCGGCACCGCCAGCGGGTCGGCGGCCAGTTCGCCGCACACGCCCACCCATTTGCCGCGCGCATGGGCGGCGCGCACGGTGAGTTCGATCAGTTGCAGCACGGCCGGGTGCAAGCCATCCGCCTGGGCCGAAAGCGTGGGATGGCCACGGTCGATGGCCAGGGCGTACTGGGTGAGGTCGTTGGTGCCGATGCTGAAGAAGTCCACCTCGCGCGCCAGCACCGGCGCCAGCAACGCGGCGGACGGCACCTCGACCATGATCCCCAGCTGCAGGTCGGCCTGGGGGATCTCCTCGGCCAGGCGCAGGGCCATGTCACGGGCCTGGCGCCACTCGCCGACGCTGCCGACCATGGGGAACATGATGCGCAGCGGCCGGCCCTCGGAGGCCCGCATCAAGGCGCGCAGCTGGGTCTCCATCACCTTCGGCCGCTGCAGGGTCAGGCGCACGCCGCGCAGGCCGAGGAAGGGGTTCTCCTCGTGGGCGATGGGCCAATAGGGCAAGGGCTTGTCGCCGCCCACATCGAGGGTGCGCGCCACCAGCGGGCGGCCGTCGAGGGCGTCGAACACCTTGCGGTAGTCGGCCTCCTGGGTCGCCAGGTCGGGCGCCTGGGAATGGGCCATGAAGATGAATTCGGTGCGCAGCAGGCCGACGCCCTCGGCGCCCTGCTCCACCGCCGCCACGGCGCCGGCGGCGTCGCCCAGGTTGGCGCAGACCTCGACGCTGTGGCCGTCACGGGTCCGTGCCGGCTCCAGCTTGTGCGCCTCGGCCTCGCGCAGCAGGCGCTCGCGGTCCTGGTGCTCGGCACGGGCGCGCTCCAGCAACGCCTGTTCGGGCGCCACCACCAGGCGCCCACGGCCGCCGTCGAGCAGCAGCGGCGTGCCCGGCTCCAGGGCCAGCACCACGGCCCCGGCGCCGACCAGGGCGGGAATGCCCAGGGCGCGGGCGACGATGGCGCTGTGGGAGGTGGCGCCGCCGCGCGCGGTGAGGATGCCGGCCACGCGGGTACGGTCCAGCCGCGCGACGTCGGAGGGCGCCATCTCGTCCAGCACCAGCACGTAGGGGCGTTCGGGCTCGGCCTGCTCCACGACGCCGCAGAGCTTGGCGAGCACGCGGCGGCCGACGTCGCGCAGGTCGGCGGCACGCTCGGCCAGCAGCGCGTCCTGCAGGGATTCCTGCTGCGCGGCGGCGGTGGCGATCACGCCCGCCCAGGCGGCGGCAGCGCTTTCGCCACGCTGCAGCCGGGCCTCCACCTCTTCGCCCAGGGCCGGATCGGCGAGCATTTCAAGGTGGGTGACGAAGATTTCGCGGATGGCCTTCACCTCGCTGCGCTGCACCAGTGCCTCGATCTCCGCGCGCACCTGGGCCAGTGCCTGGTGCAGGTGCTTGCGCTCGCTGGCGGGCGTCTCGCCACGGGCGGGGTAGTCGAAGGTCCGCGCCACCCGCACATGGGCCGGGCCGATGGCGATGCCCGGCGAGGCCGGTACGGCGTTGAGCAGGCTGCCGGGCGCCGGTGCGGCGGGGGCGGCTTCCGGCAACTCGGCTTCGGGCTGTTCGGGGGCGCCGTCCGCCAGGGGCTCCACCTCCTCGCCCAGGCCCTGCTCCACCGCCTGGCGCAGCACCGGCAGGGCTTCGGCGGCGATGCCCGGTTCGGCCAGCAGCTCCAGCACCTGGCCCCGACGGATGCCCAGGCCCAGCAGCTTGCTCAGGCTGCGCGCGCTCACCGCCGGCAGCCCGCTGTCGGCGACGCGCACGCGGATGTCCCCAGCGAACCCCTTGGCCAGTTGCGCCAGCTCCTTGGCCGGGCGGGCATGCAGGCCGTGGGCGTTGGCCAGCGGCACGCGCAGGCTCGGCCAGTCGGCCGTGGCGTCGCCCGCCAGGGTCTCCAGCACCCGGCGGCGATCGGCGGCACGGGCCAGTTCGGCGCCACGGCCTTCGATCAGCAGCGCACAGAGACGCTCCAGCAGCGCCACATGGGCATCGCCCCGGCTGGCGAGGCAGAACAGCCCGGCCAGCGGCTGGCCCTCATGGCGCAGGGGCGTGCGCGGGGCGACGAAGGCGAGCCCGGGGCGGCTCACCGCCTGGTCGCTGTCCAGCCACCAGAGGCCTTCGCCCAGGGGCAGCGCCTCGCCCTGCAACAGCTGGTTGGCGTAACCCTTGTCGACACAGCCGGCGCGGCGCAGCAGGCGCGCGCCTTCCAGGGCCAGTTCGTCGAAGTCTTCGGCGGTGCTGCCCAGCGCCACCAGTTGCTCGTCCAGCGCCAGCTCGCCAGGGCCGCCCTGGAGCAGCGCGATGATGGCCTCGGCGGATTCGGCGCGGCGCAGGGCGTCACCCAGGTCGCCTTCGCCCAGGGCGCGGGTCAGCAGTTGCAGCAAGCGCAGGTGCTCGTCGGATTTCGCGGCGATGCCGATGGCCAGGTAGACGCGCTGGCCGTCGCCCCAGTCCACCCCGTCGGGAAAGTGCAGCAGGCGCACGCCGGTGGCGTGGACCAGGTGACGGGTTTCCGGGGTGCCGTGGGGTATGGCCAGGCCCTGGCCGAGGTAGGTCGAGCCCTGCGCTTCACGCGCTTGCAGCGCGGCCAGGTAGCCCTCGGCGGCGAGCCCATCCCCCACCAGGCGGCCGGCCACCAATTGCAGGGCGGCGGCCTTGTCCGTCGCCGCCAGGCCCATGGACACCAATGCCGGGGTGAGTTCGAGCATGCCGTTTCCTCCACGCGGGCCTTGGGGCCCTTTTGTCGTTGTGCGATGAATCTTCAGCTTAGGCGCTGTCCGAACCCTGGCAGAGGGCCCGCGACTATCTGGACAAAGCACTTGCTGAATCGTTTCACTAAACTGGCGGCACGTTACTCGATATTCTTCGCGGCTTGAAGCCCATGCGATGAATCGCACGCCTTGCCCCCATGCAGGCACAGGAACAAGGAATCGGCATTTGAAACTCAGCGACATCGCCCGGCTGGCCGGCGTCTCGGTCACCACGGCCAGCTACGTGGTCAACGGCAAGGCCGAGGAAAAGCGCATCTCCCCCGCCACCGTCGAGCGGGTACGCGCGGTGGTCGAGGCCCACGGCTACCGGCCCGACCCCCACGCGGCCGGGCTGCGGCGCGGGCAGACCCGCACCCTGGCCTTCATCCTTCCGGACCTGGAGAACCCCAGCTACGCCCGCCTGGCCAAGTTGCTGGAGCAGCAGGCGCGGGCGCGGGGCTACCAGTTGCTGATCGCCAGCTCCGACGACGAGCCGCAGAGCGAGCGCCAGTTGCTGGAGCTCTTCAGCGCGCGGCGTTGCGACGCACTGGTGGTCGCCAGCTGCCTGCCGCCGCAGGACCCGGGCCTCGGCGCGTTGCTGGACGCCGGGCTGCCGGTGATCGCCGTCGACCGCGAGCTGGACCCGGCGCGCTTCTGCTCGGTGGTGAGCGATGACCACCAGGCCGCCCATTTGCTCACCCGCAGCCTGCTGAACCCGCTGCCGCGCCAGGTGGCGCTGCTCGGCGCGCGGCCGGAGCTGCCCATCAGCCGCGACCGCGAGGCGGGCTTCCGAGCCGCGCTGGCGGGCTTTGGCGGCGAGACACTCGTGCAGTGCGGCGCCGAATTCAGCCGTGAGTGCGGGCGGCGCATGATGCAGGAGCTGCTGGAACGCCAGGGCCGCCTGCCGGATGCACTGGTGACCACCGCCTACGTGCTGCTGGCCGGCGTGCTGGATGTGCTGCGCGAGCACGGCGCCTGGCCGCAACACCTGCAGCTCGGCACCTTCGGCGACACCCAGTTGCTGGACTTCCTGCCGCTGCCGGTGAACTCCATGCGCCAGCAGCACGAGCTGATCGCCGAGCAGGTGCTGGAGCGAGCATTGCAAGCGATTGCCGGGGATTACCGCCCGGGGGTGCTGGCGATACCGCGACGGTTGCAGGTGCGGCGCGGGGGTTGAGAGGGGCATCGTATTACCCGGCGTGTTTCGCGGGTTTCACCCGCCCTGTCGCGATTACCGCAGCCCGGGGCGGAGACAATCGCGAATGAATTCGCTCCCACAAGAAACCGCCTACCGTGGCACCACGCCGCAGGGCTGCCTGGACTCCGCGCTCCCCGGCCACACCGCCTGGCGGATGAAAAGAATGTCATCCGCCCTACGCCCGGACCCGCTCCGGAGGTTGGCGTCGCAGCGGGCCCTCCTTGTGGGAGCGGCTTCAGCCGCGAAGACCCGCAGCCGGACCGTGGCTGCAGTTGGCCAGACGCGCCATCGCGAATGAATTCGCTCCCACAAGCAACCGCCCACCGCACCACACCACAGGGGCGACGTAGGGGCGACTTCAGTCGCCCAGCAGGCCGCAGGGCTGCCCCAACTCCGCGCTTCCCGACCACATCGCCGGTGGATGAAAAGAGCGCCATCCACCCTACTCACGGATCAGCGCTAGCTATGGGTCTTCGAGGTAGAGGGTGACGCTGACATGGAAGCGGTCGATGCGCTCCCAGTCCTTTTCCAGGGTCTCGCCGGAGTTCATGTGGATCTCGTAGGGCCGGCCGCTGGCATGGGGCGCGTAGGCGGGCGAGGTGTCCCAGCCGCAGCACATGAAGCGCAGCGGCTGCAGGCCAAAGCGCTGGTGCAGCAGCTTTTCCACGCCATGGGCCTCGGGGCCGGGCACCTGGTACTCGGCCACCAGTTGGCGCAACTGGCCACCCTCCTCCAATTTGCAGCCTTCGAAGTGCAGCCCGGGCGACGCGACCCCGAGCTGTTCGAGGAAGTCGCCGCAGGCCGGCTCCGCCGCCTGTGCGGTGCCGGCCAGGAACAGCAGCGCGAGAATCGGTGCCAGGCGCATCAGAAGATGTAGTCGGTGCTGATGAAGCTGGATTCGCGGTTGCGGATGATCTCGCTGATCAGCGTCTTGTTGTCTTCCTGGAAGCGGGTGGCCACCAGCGTGCGGATGGAGAAGGTGCGCAGCGCGTCGTGCACGGACAGGGTGCCTTCGGCTGAGTTCTTGCGCCCGTTGAAGGGGAAGGTGTCCGGCCCGCGCTGGCACTGGGCGTTGATGTTGATGCGCCCCACCTGGTTGGCGAAGGCATCCACCAGGCGGCCGACTTCGGCGGGGTCGTTGCCGAAGATGGACAACTGCTGGCCGTAGTCGGAATCCAGCACGTAGTCGATGGCGGTCTGCACATCGCGGTAGGGCACCACCGGCACCAGCGGGCCGAACTGCTCTTCCTGGTAGATGCGCATGTCCGGGCTCACCGGGCACAGCAGCGCCGGGTAGAAGAAGCTCTCGCGGCTCTGGCCGCCGCCGTCGTTGACCACCTGGGCGCCCTTGGCGGTGGCGTCCTGCAGCAGGGTGGCGAGGTAGTCCACCTTGCCCGGCTCGGGCAGCGGCGTCAGCGCCACGCCGTCTTCCCAGGGCATGCCCGGCTTGAGCGCGGCGAGCTTGGCGCTGAAGCGCGCGAGGAAGGGTTCGAGCACGTCCTCGTGGACGAAGAGGATTTTCAGCGCGGTGCAGCGCTGGCCGTTGAACGAGAGCGCACCGGTGACGGCCTCGTTGACGGCGTTGTCCAGGTCCACCTGCGGCAGGACGATGCCGGGGTTCTTGGCGTCCAGCCCCAGGGCGGCGCGCAGGCGGTGCGGGCGCGGGTGCAGCTTCTTCAGGTCGCTGGCGCCCTTGTTGGTGCCGATGAAGGCGAAGACGTCGACCTTGCCGCTGGCCATCAGCGCGCTGACGGTCTCGCGGCCACGGCCGTAGATGATGTTGATGACGCCGGCCGGGAAGCTGTCGCGGAAGGCTTCCAGCAGCGGGCGCATGAGCAGCACGCCGAACTTGGCCGGCTTGAAGACCACGGTGTTGCCCATGATCAGCGCCGGGATCAGCGTGGTGAAGGTCTCGTTCAGCGGGTAGTTGTAGGGGCCCATGCACAGCGCCACGCCCAGGGGTACGCGGCGGATCTGGCCGAGGGTGCCCTGCTCCAGTTCGAAGCGGCTGGAGCGGCGGTCGAGCTCCTTCAGCGCATTGATGGTGTCGACCATGTAGTCGCAGGTGCGGTCGAACTCCTTCTCGGAATCCTTCAGGTTCTTGCCGATCTCCCACATCAGCAGGCGCACCACCTCGTGGCGGCGCTCGCGCATGCGCGCCAGGAACGCCTCGACATGGTGGATACGCTCACCGACGCGCAGGTTGGGCCAGGCGCCCTGGCCGTTGTCGTAGGCGCGCACGGCGGCGTCGAGCGCCTGCAGCGCGGCATCGGCATCCAGCAGCGGCGTGCTGCCGAGGATGACCTGCTCCTCGCCCCGCTCGCCCTTGAGGAAGATCGGGCTGCGCACCGTGGCCAGCGGGCCGTCCCAGCGACGCAGCTCGCCGTCCACCAGGTATTCGCGCTGCTCCACCGGCGCACCGAGGCGCCAGGCTTCGGGGATGTCGTCGGCGTGGGGGAACAGGGCTTCGGGGGCGAAACGGGACATGGGGCGATCCTCGCTGGGGTCTGTGTTGCCTGTTGGGGGCGTCGCTGCACCGTGCTTTTCAGTGGGTTGTGGCCCGCTCGGTGGGTTCAGCTGGTTCAGTGGGTTCCGCGTTCAGTGGGTTCCCGCGTTCGCGGGAATGACGGTGGACACCACCGACACCCGCGCGAAACGCGGCATCACTGCAGCAGCCTGAGCGCCTCGGCGGTGGTGGCTTCGATGCGCGCCCAGTCGCCGGCGCGCACCCAGGCGCTTTCCATCATCCAGGTGCCGCCCACGCACATGACGTTGGGCAGGGCCATGTAGCTGCGCACGTTGTCCGGCTTCACCCCGCCGGTCGGGCAGAAGCGGATGCCCGGGAAGGGGCCGGCGAAGGCCTTGAGGGCCGCCGCACCGCCGACCACTTCGGCGGGGAACAGCTTGAAGCGCCGGTAGCCACGGGCGTGGCCAAGCATGATTTCCGAGGCACTGCCGACGCCGGGCAGCAACGGCAGCGGGCTTTGCCGGCCGGCGTCCAGCAGCTCGGCGGTGCAGCCGGGGGTGACGATGAACTGCGCGCCTGCGGCCTCGGCCTCGGCGAGCATCTGTTCGTCCAGCACGGTGCCGGCGCCGATCAGCAGGTCCGGGCGCTGTTCACGCAGCAGGCGGATGGCGGTGAGGCCGTGCTCGGAGCGCAGGGTGATTTCCAGGGCGCGCAGGCCGCCGGCGGCCAGGGCATCGGCCAGGGGCAGGATGTCTTCCTCGCGCTCGATGGTGATCACCGGGAGGATGCGGGCTTCGGCGCAGAGCCGGTCGATCATCTCGACCTTCTCGGCCATGCTCGGCACGCTGCGCGCTTGGGACGGGTTCTGGGTCATGACGGGGTCCTTCGGGCTCAGGGGCACCAGTAGATCTCGAGGGGCTGGCGCAGGAAGGCGCGGATGGGCATCGCCGCCACGTCTTCACCGGCCAGCGCGACGGCCAGGGTGTCGAGCTTGGCCTGGCCTTGCACCGCCAGCAGCGTGAGGCGCGCCCCGGCCAGCAGCGGCAGCGGCATGGACAGGCGCTGGCGTGGCACGCTCGGGGCCTGCATCGGTACGCAGCGCTGGGTGCAGGCGTGGCTCAAGGCGGCATCCAGGCCGGGGCTCCTGGGGAACAGCGAGGCGGTGTGGCCGTCCTCGCCCATGCCCAGCACCAGCACGTCGATGGGTTGCGGCAACTCGGCGAGCGCGGCATCGGCCAGGCGCGCCGCCTCGTCCAGGCTGGCGGCGGAATGGTAGAGGCCGATGAAGCGCGCCTTGGCCGCCGGGCCACGCAGCAGGTGGCGACGCACCAGGCCTTCGTTGCTGTCGGCGTGGCCGACCGGCACCCAGCGCTCGTCGGCGAGGCTCACGGCCACGCGCGACCAGTCCAGCGCCTGGGCGGACAAGCGCTCGAAGAAGGCGATGGGGCTGCGCCCGCCGGACACCACGAGGGAGGCCACGCCGTGGGATTCGATGGCCGAGCGCAGGGCGCCGGCCACATGCAGGGCCAGTTCGCCGGCCAGTTGCTCGGGGCTGCCGAGGCTGACCCCGGTGACCTGCGTGGGCAGGTCGAGATTACAGATCGCCATACCAGCTCCTGCCGTCACGGGTGATCAATGCGATGGATGCGACCGGCCCCCAGGTGCCGGCCGCGTAGGGTTTGGGGGAGTCGCCCAGTTGCTTCCAGCCATCGATGAGCTGGTCGCACCATTGCCAGGCGTACTCGATCTCGTCCTTGCGCACGAAGAGGTTCTGGTTGCCCTGCATCACCTCCAGCAGGAGGCGTTCGTAGGCATCGGGAATCCGCGCGCTGCGGTAGGTATCGGAAAAGCTCAGTTGCAGGGGGCCGCTGCGCAGTTGCATGCCCTTGTCCAGGCCCTGGTCCTTGGTCATCACCTGCAGGGAGATGCCCTCGTCGGGCTGCAGGCGGATGATCAGCCGGTTGCTGATCAGCGGCCGCTGCTCGGGGGCGAAGATGTAGTGCGGCGGCTCCTTGAAGTGGATGACGATCTGCGACAGCTTCTGCGGCATGCGCTTGCCGGTGCGCAGGTAGAACGGCACGCCGTTCCAGCGCCAGTTGCGGATGTCGGCACGCAGGGCGACGAAGGTCTCGGTGTCGCTCTGGGTATTGGAGTTCTCCTCTTCCAGGTAGCCCGGCACCGCCTTGCCCTGGCTGCTGCCGGCGATGTACTGGCCGCGCACCACCTGCTGCGCCACCTGGGCGGCGGTGATCGGCGCCAGGGCCTTGAGCACCTTGACCTTCTCATCGCGAATGCTGTCGGCGGAGAGGTCGCTGGGCGGGTCCATGGCGATCAGGCAGAGCAGCTGCAGCAGGTGGTTCTGGATCATGTCGCGCAGCTGGCCGGCCTCGTCGAAGTAGCCCCAGCGGCCCTCGATGCCCACCTGCTCGGCCACGGTGATCTCGACGTGGGAGATGTGGTGCTGGTTCCACTGGGTCTCGAACAGGCTGTTGGCGAAGCGCAGGGCGATGAGGTTCTGCACCGTCTCCTTGCCCAGGTAGTGGTCGATCCGGTAGATGCGGTTCTCGGGGAAATGCACGGCCACCGCGTCGTTGACCCGGCGCGAGGACTCGAGGTCGTGGCCGATGGGCTTCTCCAGCACCACGCGGGTGTGGCGGGCGCGCTCGACGCGGGCCAGGCCCTCGCAGATGGCACCGTAGACCGAGGCGGGGGTGGCGAAGTAGGCGATCAGCCGCTCCTCGGGGCCGATGCGTTCGGCCAGCACCTGGTAGCCCTCGGCGTGGAGGAAGTCCATCGACAGGTAGTCGAGCCGCGCAGTGAAGCGCTGCAGCACCGCCGCATCGATCTCCCGCTCCGGTACGTAGCGGCGCAGGTGCTCCTCGATGGACGCCAGGCGGGCACCGCCCTCCCCGCTTTCGCGGGCCAGGGCGAGGATGCGCGTGTCCGCGTGCAGGAGGCCGGCGCGGTCCAGCTGGTAGAGCGCCGGGAACAGCTTGCGCAAGGCCAGGTCGCCGAGGGCGCCGAACAGGGCGAAGGTGCAGGGTTCTACGGATAGGGAAGCCATGATGATTGTTCTTTTACGAGGTTGAATAAGAAATACACGGTGAGAATGGCCATTTCAAGAATAAATGTAGTAATAAGAACAACATTTTGTCACCCTCCTGTTACTTCTGGCTCTGGCCGGTGCCCCTCATTACGATAGGCCACCGATTTTGCAGGCCCCTTTCAAGGAACCTCCATGGACCGCGTACGCAATCTTCTGGAACAGATCCAGGGTCGACTCGAAGACCTCAACAAGGCCGAACGCAAGGTCGCCGAGGTGATCCTCCAGGACCCGCAGCAGGCGACCCGCTTCAGCATCGCCGCCCTCGCCCAGGCCGCCGGCGTCAGCGAGCCGACGGTGAACCGCTTCTGCCGCTCCTTCGGCGTCAACGGCTACCCGGAGCTGAAGATGCAGCTGGCGCAGAGCCTGGCCAGCGGCGCCGCCTACGTGAGTCGCGCCGTGGAAGCGGACGACGGCCCCGAGGCCTACACCCGCAAGATCTTCGGCAGCGCCATCGCCTCCCTGGACAGCGCCTGCAACGCGCTCGACCCGCACCTGATCAGCCGCGCCGTGGACCTGCTGATCCAGGCCCGGCAGATCCACTTCTTCGGCCTGGGCGCCTCCGCCTCGGTGGCGCTGGACGCCCAGCACAAGTTCTTCCGCTTCAACCTCGCCGTCTCGGCCCATTCCGATGTGCTGATGCAGCGCATGCTCGCCTCGGTGGCCCACACGGGCGACCTGTTCGTGATCATTTCCTACACCGGTCGCACCCGCGAACTGGTGGAGGTGGCGCGCCTGGCGCGGCAGAACGGCGCCTCGGTGCTCGGCCTCACGGCCGCCGGCTCGCCGCTGGCCCGCGCCAGCACCCTGAGCCTGGACATCCCCCTGCCGGAGGACACCGACATCTACATGCCGATGACCTCGCGCATCATCCAGCTCACCGTGCTCGATGTGCTCGCCACCGGCGTGACCCTGCGCCGCGGCGTCGACTTCCAGCCGCACCTGCGCAAGATCAAGGAAAGCCTCAACGCCAGCCGCTACCCCTCGGACGAAGAGCCGGGCTGAGGCCCTTTCAAGGGCAGACCCATGGTTGCGGGATTGATTCGGGGCCGGTGGTCGGGGGGATGTCCCGCCCGCGAGTAAACATCCACTTTCTTGGAACGTGGCGTTGCTTTTAATCCCCTGGAAGGGAGCACAACCAAGCCTCGGAGCATGCAGCCGCCGCTCACTCAGGACGTAGAGTGTGCTGCGCGCACCTCGGACTCGCCGGAAGCACCGAGCGGAGGTGCGCACGGCACACCCTACGGCACGTGCTCATACTGCCGAGCCCTCAGCCTGCCCCCCGGGCTGAAGCCCGGGCTACCTCAGGTATTCACTCCACCCTGGCACGCAGCTGGATGCGCGCCGTCTCCCCTGGCGCCAAGACCTGGCTGCCGGTGCCGCAGGCGGCGGCTTCGATGCTGGCGAAGCCGAGGCCTTCCTTCCAGCCGACATCGGCCAGGGGGCGGCCGCCGGGGTGCCAGACCACGGTATTGGGCGAGCCGCCGGTGTCGATGCGCAGGCGCCTTTGCCAGCCGGCATCCTGCAGGCGCAGCGGGCCGGCGTGGTCGAAGATGCGGTGGCAGCCTTCCATCGGACGCAATTCGCCCTGCTGGACGACGCGCTGGCGGTTGAGCAGGTCCTGCCCGCTGGCGCCCTCCAGCCCCAGCACGGCGACCCGGGCGATATCGCTGATGCGCCAATAGGCGTGCAGCGCCTGGCTGAGCATGCAGGGCTCCTGGTCGGCGTGGCGGGTGGTGAGGGACAGGGCGAGTTCATCGCCCAGCTCCGCCTGCAACTCCACTTCCCAGTCGTGCAGCGCCAGGCGCCAGTGCAGGCGCACGCCGGCCTCCGAGCTTTCACGTTCCAGCAGGCGCCAGTCGGTGAGCCGTGCCCAGCCGTGGTGGGGCCAGCCGCTTTCCTGCGGGTGGCGACCGAACCAGGGCCAGCACACCGGCACGCCGCCACGGATCGCACCCAGCCTGGGCCAGCGCGCGGCGCACCACAGCAGCGGGCGTTCGCCACGCGGCTGGAAGTGCAGCAGCTGGCCGCCCTGGCGGGCGAAGATGGCGCGGCAGCGCGGGTGGTCGATCAACAGCAGCTCGCGACCCTGCTCGCTGCTCCAGCGGAACACCTGGCGCATGCCGGGGACGAAGAGCCCGGCGAGCGGATGCTCCGCCGTCTCCGTCGCCGCCAGCTCCAGGCCATGGCGGCGCGGTTCGCCACGACTCATCGCGGGGCCGCGCCGCTCATGCTCACTTCCACCAGTACTCGATCTGCACGCCGACGTTGGAGCCGTGCAGGTCGGTGCCGTAGGCGCCGGTGTCGGAGAGCGCCGAGCCGGCCGCCAGCAGGCTGGCCGAACGCTGCGCCGCTTCGTTCCAGCTGGCGTAGGTGTAGTAGAGGCGGATTTCCGGGCGCTCCCAGAAGCCCGGGCCGGCGGGCGACCAGGTGGGTGCGATGGTGAACTTGGTCAGCTTGCGGGTGCCGCCGGGGGCTTCCACCTGGTCGCGGCCCAGTTCGGTGACCAGCTTGAACTGCTCGGTGATGGCATAGACCGGGCGCACGCCCACCGACAGCCAGTTCTGGTCGGCGCCGTCGGGGCGCTTGTCCTTCTGGTAGACGATCTCGAACTGGCCACCGAAGCGCGGGGTCATCTGCCAGTCGAAGAATTCCACGGCGCGCCAGCTGGAGGCGCTGTTGTCCAGGGTCGGGTCGCCGGTGTAGCCCAGGCCGGTGCCGGGGCCGCGGCCGTACTGCAGGGCGAAGGTGTTGGCGCCGCCGGCGAAGGGCTTCTGCTTGTGCTGCGCGGTCACCGCCCAGCCACTGTGGGCGTCGGTGCTGTCGGGCTTGTCGATGTAGCTGAAGCCCACTTCCATCTCGCCGCCGGGGTTGGTCTGGAAGCCGCCGACGTTGAAGTCGTGGCGGTTGATGTAGGGCTTCTGGTCGTAGTTGTCCTTGCGCGAGAAGACGTAGCTGTACTTCAGGTCGCCGATGGCCACTTCGTCGAAGCCGAAGCCGGTGGCGCTCTGGTTCCAGTAGTAGAAGTCGGAGATGTGGATGTCGTTACGCTTGTAGAAACGGCGCCCCGCCCAGAAGGAACCGCCATTGAGCGCAGGCATGTTGCTCCACTCGGCGTACATCTGGTTCATCCGCGCGAAACCGTAGTCGCCGGTGAACTTGGGCGTGTGGCCGTACTGGTTGTAGAGCTGGGCCATGCCTTCGAGGCTGATCACCGAGCCGTCGTCGAGCCTGAACACGTCCTGGCGCAGGTCCAGCTCGATGTACTGCTCGCATTCGTTGCCGAGGCGGTACTTGGATTGCGCCCCCGGCAGCTGGAAGCACGACTGGGTGCCGCCATCGGTCGAGCTGCCGGCGCCACTGCGCATGTAGCCGGTAAAATCAAGCGCATTGGCCGCTCCGGGCAGCGCCATCATGGCGCAGGGCAGCATCCACCAACCTTTCTTCACGTTCATATCCACTCCAGTTTTTATTGTTGTATTGCCTTGGATATCAGGGCCGTCCCTGGGCTCGGATGGCAGCCGGGGCGGCCGTTCTTTCAACGCCCCTTGAACTGCGCGACATTCCCCGCGCGCTCAGCGGTTCGTGACTTTCCCAGCCCACCCAGGCGCTCACCGCTCTGCGCGTCGAAGAGCAACACCTTGCTGGGATCGAAATACAGCGACAGGGTTTCACCTATTTGCGGCGCGGCGTCCGGCGCCAGGCGGCAGCAGACCTTGGTCTGGTTGAGGCTGGTGAACACCAGGGTGTCGGGCCCGGTGGGTTCGGTGACTTCGATCTCGGCGCGGATGCCCGGCAGCGTGGCGCCGGCCGGTGCGCTGGCGAGGATCTGTTCGGGGCGCACGCCGAGGATCACCTCGCGCCCTTCGATGCCCTCCCCCAGCTCGCCCAGGGGCAGTTCGCAACGCGCCTGGCCGCTGTCCAGCAGCGCCCACAGCTGGCCGTCGCGGCGCTGCAGGCGCAGGGGGATGAAGTTCATCGGCGGCGAGCCCATGAAGCCGGCGACGAAGAGGTTGGCCGGGTCGTTGTAGATCTGCTGCGGGGTGCCGAACTGCTGGATGACGCCATCCTTCATCACCGCCACCTTGTCGCCCAGGGTCATGGCTTCGATCTGGTCGTGGGTGACGTAGACGGTGGTGGTCTTCAGGCGCTGGTGCATCAGCTTGATCTCGGTGCGCATCTCCACCCGCAGCTTGGCGTCGAGGTTGGAGAGCGGCTCGTCGAACAGGTAGATCTTCGGCCGCCGCGCCAGGGCGCGACCCATGGCGACGCGCTGCTGCTGGCCGCCGGAGAGCTGGCCGGGCTTGCGTTCGAGCAGGTGCTCGATCTGCAGCAGCTTGGCCACGCGACTCACCTCCGCCTCGATTTCGGCAGCGGGCAGCTTGCGGATCTTCAGGCCGAAGGCGATGTTCTCGCGCACGCTCATGGTCGGGTACAGGGCGTAGGACTGGAACACCATGGCGATGTCCCGGTCCTTGGGGCTCATGCCGCTGATGTCCTGGCCGTCGACGAGGATGGCGCCGCCGGTGATGTCTTCCAGCCCGGCGATGCAGTTCATCAGGGTGGATTTGCCGCAGCCCGAGGGGCCGACGAGGATCAGGAACTCCCCCGAGTCGATGGACAGTTCGATGTCCCGGAGGGTGTCCGCCAGGCCGCTGCCGTAGCGTTTGTTCACGTTGCGCAGTTCGAGGGTTGCCATGTCGATCTCCACTAATCAGAAGCGCCGCGAGCGGGCGCAGCCGCTTTTCAGCCCTTCACCGCGCCGGCCGTGAGGCCACGCAGGAAGTACTTGCCGGCGAACACGTAGACGAGCAGGGTCGGCAGGCCGGCGATCATCGCGGCGGCCATGTCGACGTTGTATTCCTTGGCCCCGGTGCTGGTGTTCACCAGGTTGTTCAGGGCCACGGTGATGGGCTGGCTGTCGCCGCTGGCGAACACCACGCCGAAGAGGAAGTCGTTCCAGATCTGGGTGAACTGCCAGATCAGGCAGACCATGACGGTGGGCACCGACATGGGCAGCAGGATGCGCCCGAAGATGGTGAAGAACCCGGCGCCGTCGAGCCGCGCCGCGCGCACCAGGGCGTTGGGGATGCTGACGTAGAAGTTGCGGAAGAACAGCGTGGTGAAGGCCAGGCCGTAGACCACGTGGACCAGCACCAGGCCGGCGGTGGTGTTGGCCAGGCCGAACTTGCCGAGGGTGAAGGACGCGGGCAGCAGCACCACCTGGAACGGCAGGAAGCAGCCGAACAGCAGCGCGCCGAAGAACAGCTGCGAACCCCGGAAGCGCCACATGGAGAGCACGTAGCCGTTGAGCGCGCCGAGCAGCGTGGAGATCAGCACCGCCGGCACGGTGATCATCACCGAGTTCCAGAAGTAGCCGCCGACCTGGGCCCAGGCCTTGGCCCAGCCGATGAGGGTGAACACGTCCGGCAGCGACAGCAGGTTACCGGTGCGGATGTCGTCGGGGGTCTTGAAGCTGGTCAGCAGCATCACCACCAGCGGCACCAGGTACAGGGCGCAGGCGACGACCAGGGTCGCGTGGATGGCCAGGCGGCTGAGGCTGAGCGGGGGTTTTCCGGCCAGGCTAGTCATGGCGCTTGTTCCTCAGTTCGGAATACAGGTAGGGCACGATGATCGCCAGCACGGCGCCGAGCATGAGCATGGCGCTGGCCGCGCCGAGGCCCATCTGCCCACGGGTGAAGGTGCTGGCGTACATGAACATCGCCGGCAGGTCGGAGGAGTAGCCGGGGCCGCCGGCGGTCATCGCGGCCACCAGGTCGAAGCTCTTGATGGCGATGTGGGCGAGGATCATCAGCGCGCTGAAGAACACCGGGCGCAGGCTCGGCAGGACGATGCGCAGGTAGATGGTCGGCAGGCTGGCGCCGTCCACCTGGGCGGCGCGGATGATCGACTGGTCGACCCCGCGCAGGCCGGCGAGGAACAGCGCCATGACGAAGCCGGAGGATTGCCACACGGCGGCGATCACCAGGCAGTAGACGACGCGGTCCGGGTCCACCAGCCAGTCGAGGCGGAAGCCTTCCCAGCCCCAGTCGCGCAGCAGCTTGTCCAGGCCCAGGCCGGGGTTGAGCAGCCACTTCCAGGCGGTGCCGGTGACGATCATCGACAGCGCCATGGGGTACAGGTAGACGGTACGGATGAAGCCTTCGCGGCGGATGCGCTGGTCCAGCAGCACGGCGAGGAACACGCCGATCGCCAGGCTGATGGTGATGAACAGCCCGCCGTACACCAGCAGGTTGTGGCTGGCCACCCACCAGCGGTCGTTGTCCCACAGGCGCTCGTACTGCTGCAGGCCCACCCATTTGTAGCTGGGCATGAAGCGCGAGTTGGTGAACGACAGCAGGAAGGTCCAGAGGATGTAGCCGTAGAAGCCCACCAGCACGATGAGCATGCTCGGCGCCAGGACCAGCTTGGGAAGCCAGCGCTGCAGCGCATCGAGTGGCGACGCCTTGGCGAAGACTGCGGTTGAACTCATGGATCACTCCGTATGGCAGGTCGCCCGGGCACCCCGGAGGGGAAATCCGGGCAGCAGGAAGCCGTGGCGCCTGCCGGCACCGTTGCGAATCAGGGAAAGGAGCGGGCCGCCGGGGCGGCCCGGTTGCTTACTGCACGGCCTGGATGGCGGCCGCCAGTTGCTGGGCGGCCTTCTTCGGGTCCGCCGAGGGCGAGTTGAAGAAGTTGGTGACCACGTCGAACACCGCACCCTGGACATAGCCCGAGGAGGCCATCAGGTGCGCCATGCTCGGCTGCAGCCCACCGTTGCCGACGGCTTCCTTGAAGTCCTTCATGGAAGCCTGGGCGCAGCTGTCGAAGCCGCTCATGTCGACGTCCTGGCGCACCGGGATGGAGCCCTTGTTCTGGCTGAACAGGGTCTGGAACTCGGTGCCCATGACGATGCGCGCCAGGTCTTCCTGGGCGCTGCGGTTGGCGTCGTCCTTGAGCTTGAACATGGTCAGCGAGTCGATGTTGTAGTCGAAGCTGCCCTGGGTGCCGGGGAACGGCACGCAGACGTAGTCCTTGCCCGCCACCTTGCCGGCGGCGGTCCATTCGCCCTTGGCCCAGTCACCCATGATCTGCATGCCGGCCTTGCCGTTGATGACCAGCGCGGCGGCGGAGTTCCAGTCGCGACCGGCGGCGTTGGCGTCGATGTAGCCATGGAGCTTCTGCAGGGTGGCGAAGACCTTGACCATCTTCTCGCCGGAGAGGGTGGCCGGGTCGAGTTCGACGAAGGCCTTGTGGTAGTCCTCCGGGCCGAGAATGCTCAGGGCGATGTTTTCGAAGGTGGTGCCGTCCTGCCAGGGCTGGCCACCGTGGGCGACGGGGATGAAGCCGGCGGCCTTGAGCTTGTCGGCGGCGACGAAGAATTCATCGAGGGTGGTGGGCGGCGTGGCGCCGGCCTTCTTGAACACCTCGGGGTTGATCCACAGCCAGTTGACCCGGTGCACGTTGACCGGCACGGCGACGTAGTGGTCCTCGTATTTCATGATGCTGGCGACCTGCTTGGGCAGCAGTTCGTCCCACTTGCCCTCCGCGGCCACGTCGTCCATCTCGGTGAGCAGGCCGAGCTCGCCCCACTCCTGGATGTCCGGCCCCTTGATCTGCGCGGCGGAAGGCGGGTTGCCGGAAACGGCGCGGGTCTTCAGCACGGTCATCGCGGCCTCGCCACCACCGCCGGCGACGGCGAAGTCCTTCCAGGTATGGCCCTTCTTCTCGACCAGTTCCTTGAGGGTTTCGGCGGCGCGCTTCTCGCCACCGGACGTCCACCAATGCAGGACCTCCACTTCACCGGCGAGTGCAGAAAGGGGGAAGAGCGAAGCGAGGGATACGACAACGGCCAGGCGAGAGAGAGCATTCATGAGGGGATCACCTTTTTGTTTTTATGGCTGTGCAAGTCGGTGCTTGCGCTTGCCGGAAGTCTAAACAGGATGGTCGGGGCGCCGGGTAACAAAGGGATGCCCGAAGGTCACGATTCGGTTACACAGGGCGGAAATCACGTCACGGGGCCCACTCCGTTCCTGATCTCGCCAGGGGCGGATTCGCCGCCTTGCGGTGGAGGCGGCGGAAGTCCCTCGGGGTACTGGCCTTGAGCGCGAGGAACTGCCGGTTGAACAGCGAGAGGTTGGCATAGCCCACCTGCTCGGCGATGCGCACCACCGCCAGGTCGGTGGAGATGAGCAGCGAACAGGCGCGACCGATGCGCAGCCGCGTGACGTACTGCACGGCGGTCATCCGCGTGTGGCGGCGAAACATCCGGTGGAAGGCAGAGACGCTGACGCAGGCGAGCCCGGCCAGTTCGGGAATGGAAACCGGCGCGGCGAAGCCCTGGTGCAGCCGGTCCAGCACCCGCTGGATGCGCGGGTCGGCCAGGGGGGCGCTGGCGGGCATGCACGGTGCGTTGGCCAGGTGCAGCAGGTCAGGGTCGCGGCAGAGCAGCAGCAGGACCTCCAGCAGCAACATCAGGCGCCGGCCCGGCTCCGCCTCAGGCATCGCCTCGATCAGCGGGCGCACGCGGGCGCGGGTCGCCGCGCCGAAGCTCAGGCCCCGCTCCGCGCCGGCCAGCAGCACGCCAAGGTCACGCAGCTCCGGCAGCAGCGCCAGGAGGCCGTTGGCCCAGTCGCGGTTGAACCAGATGACCAGTGCCACGTGGGGCCGCCCGGCATCGATCCGCTCGCGGGAGCACCAGCTGTGGGGCACGCCGGGGCCGACCAGCACCAGGTCGCCGTCCCCGTAGGGCTCGATGTCGTCGCCGATGTAGCGATGGCCCAGGCTGTTGAGGGTGAGGGTCAGCTCGTACTCCGGGTGGTGGTGCCATTGGAAGGGGATGCCCTCCTCCAGGCGGCGGTTCAGCAGGGCCCAGGAGGCGCCGTCGTCGGGGGTGATGGTTTCGAGGAATGCGCGCATGAACGGCACGATAGCCGAACCCGGGCCGGGCATCACGCCATAAAAGTATCGGTTTTGGCCTTTAACCGCGGCAGCCTCGCCCTGCCCCGCTGGATAGCCTGCGAGCCGTTCCCATCACCACGACGCAGGAGACCGACATGGCGAACCTCTACACGGACGGGCACGGCAACCACCCTGGCGCGGGGCGTTCCACCACGCCGCTGCAGGCCATCGACAAGCGCCGCCCGCTGCGGGTGCTGAGCGAGGCCGACTGGCAGCACTGGACCCGCAAGGGCTATGTGATCGTGCGCAATGCGGTCAGTGCCGCCGAGGCCGATGCGGTGGTGGAGATGCTCTGGCGCTTCCAGGAGATGGACCCGCACGACCCGACCACCTGGTACCGCCCGCAGTTGCGCGAGCACCGCATGACCGAGCTCAACAACACCGGCATGGTCGAGGTCTACAACCACCAGAGCCTGTGGGACACCCGGCAGAACCGGCGCGTCTACGACGCCTTCGTCGACATCTGGGACCGCGAGGACCTGTGGGTGGCCATCGACCGCGCCAACCTCAACCCGCCGAACAAGGCGGCGCGCGCGGCGGGCAGGAAGGACGGCTTCATCCACTTCGACGTCGATGTGTCCCGGCGGCCCTTGCCCATCGCCGCCCAGGGCGTGTTGTCGCTGGCCCCGCAGGATGAGGAGGTCGGCGGCTTCCAGTGCGTGCCGGGGATCTTCGCGGAGATCGAGCAGTGGTGGGCACGCCAGCCCCAGGGCGCCAACCCGTTCAAGCCGGATATCGGCGAGCACCGCATCGAGAACATCAGCCTGGAGAAAGGCGACTTGCTGATCTTCAACAGCCTGCTGGCCCACGGCGTGCGCCCCAACCGCTCGAAGGACCGCGTGCGCCTGGCGCAGTACATCTCGATGTTCCCGGCGGACTTCGACAACGAACCGCTGCGCCAGGCGCGCATCCACACCTGGGCTGCGCAGACCCACCCGCTGGGCGACCCTTTCCCTGGCGATCCGAGGGAATACGAGCGCCGCCACTTCGCCCGCGCGGAGCTCAGCCCGCACGGGCGCCGGCTGCTGGGGCTGGAGCCCTGGCCCTGATGGACGCTGTTGGGCTGCGCTCAATCGGCGACGCGGGGGAGCTCCAGGGTCACCCGCAGGCCACCTTCGCGCAGGTTGCGCAGGCTCACTTCGCCGCCGTGGCTGTGGGCGATGTTGCGCGCGATGCCCAGGCCCAGGCCGTAGCCCTGCTGCTGCCCGGAGAGACGGAAGTGCGGCTCGAAGACCTGCTCCAGGCGCTGCTCGGGCACGCCGGGGCCTTCGTCGTCCACGTGCAGCACGAAGGCGTCGCGGCCGTCCTCGATGTGCAGGTGGGCGCGCTGGCCGTACTTCAGGGCGTTGTCCACCAGGTTGCCGATGCAGCGCCGCAGGGCCAGGGGCTTGCCCGGGAAGGGCCGGCGCGCGGTGCCCTCGAGGGTGACGCGGCCGTTGCCCAGGTAGGGGTCCACCAGGCAGTGCAACAGGTGGTTGAGGTCCACCGGCTCGATGTTCTCGTGGATGTCGGTGTCCTTCACGCATTGCAGCGCGCCCTTGACCAGCAGCTCCAGGTCGTCGAGGTCGCGGCCGAACTTGGCTTGCAGGGCTTCGTCCTCCAGCAGCTCGACGCGCAGGCGCAGGCGGGTGATGGGGGTGCGCAGGTCGTGGGAGATGGCGCTGAACAGCTGGCTGCGCTCGTTGAGGTAGCGGCTGATGCGCTCGCGCATGCTGTTGAAGGCACGGCTCACCTCCACCACCTCGCTGCCCCCCGCCTCGGCGAGCGGCTCCACGTCGGCACCCAGGGACATGTCCCGTGCGGCGGCGGCCAGGCGCTTGAGCGGCCGGCTCTGCCAATGCACCAGCAGGCCGATGAACAGCAGCAGGAAGGTGCTGGTGAGGATGATGAACCACAGCTGCTGCGCCGGCAGGCCCTGGTCTTCGAGGCCGACGTAGGGCTCCGGCATCAGCGAGGCGAGGTACAGCCACTCATTGGGGGCGATCTGGATCTGCGTGACCAGCACCGGCGGGTTCAGCGGCTCCAGGCTCAGCGCGTAGTGGGCCCAGGAGCGCGGCAGTTCGTCGAGCTTGAGCTCGCCATTGAAGATGCGCAGGTCGTCCGGGCTGACGAACTGCACGGAGAGGTCCACCTGCCTGCCCAGGCGCTCGCGCAGGACGTCGTCCACCACCTCCAGCACGGCCTCCTTGCGCGGGGTGGCGGGAAGCACCTGCATGTTCAGCGGCTTGTCGTTGAGCGAGACGAAGAAGCGCGTGCCGCCCATGCTGCGCAGCTGGTCCAGCACCAGTGGCCGGTAGCCCAGGGGCAGCGAGCGGAAGTAGGCGACGCTGGCGGCCATGGAGTGGGCCAGGCTGCGCGCGCTGGTGAGCAGGCCCTCCATCTGGCTGGCACGCAGTTGCGAGACCCAGATGACGCTGGACAGCGCCTGGGCCAGGAGCACCACCAGCAGGGTGAGGAACAGCATGCGCCCGAGCAGCGAACGCGGCATCGGGTTCCAGCGGCGCTTAGGCATGGGGCGAGACCTGGGCTGCCAGAAGGTAGCCCGAGCCGCGCACGGTGCGGATCAGCCGCGGCGCCTTGCCGGTGTCGCGCAGGCGCTGGCGCAGGCGACTCACGGCCATGTCGACGATGCGCTCCAGGGGCATCACCTCGCGACCACGGGTGGCGTTGGCGATGGTGTCGCGATCGAGGATCTGCTGCGGGTGGTCGAGGAACAGCTTGAGCAGGGCGAAGTCGGCGCCGGAGAGGATCACCTCCTCGCCATCGATGTGGAACAGGCGGTGGCTGACCATGTCCAGGCGCCACTCGTCGAAGGCCAGCACCTGGGCCTCGCCGGCACCGCGCTCCTGGGCGAAGCCGACACGGCGCAGCAGCGCCTTGATGCGCGCCTGCAGCTCGCGAGGGCTGAAGGGCTTGCCGAGGTAGTCGTCGGCACCCAGCTCCAGGCCGATCACCCTGTCGGCCTCGTCGGAGCTGGCGGTGAGCATGATGATCGGCACATGGGCCAGGCGCTGGTGCTCGCGCACCCAGCGGCACAGGCTGAAGCCGTCTTCGTCGGGCAGCATCACGTCGAGGATCACCAGGTCGGCGGCCACTTCGCCCATCGCCTGGCGGAAGGCGGCGCCGTCGCCCACGGTGCGCACCTGGAAGCCGGCGCGGCTCAGGTAGGTTTGCAGCAGGTCGCGGATTTCCTCGTCGTCATCGACCAGGAGGATGGTTTTACCGGCTTGGCTCACGTGGGCCTTCCCTTGTTATTATGGGTCATGTCCGTTCGGATGCAGGGCGTTGGCGCTGGGTGGATGACGCTCTTTTCATCCACCTGCCGGCAGCGATGCATAACCATCGGTGGACCGGTGAAGCGTGGTCCACCCTACATCAGGTTTCTTACCGGAAACGTGCAGCGTGCTCAGTACCGGGTACACGCCTCAGGCCTGCAAGGCCTGCTGGAGCGCCACGCCCGCGCCTTCAAGGCCCGGGTACTCGGCGGTGACCAGCCAGACCGGCACGCCACCGAAGTATTCGCTCATGCAGCCCTTGCTGGCAAAGGCGCGGGCGAAGCCGCTGGCCTTGAAGAACTCGGCGAAGCGCGGCACCACGCCACCGACCACATAGACCCCGCCACGGGCCCCGAGGGTCAGCACGTTGTTGCCGGCGACGCGGCCGAGCCAGACGCAGAACTGCTCCAGCACCGCCTTAGCCTCGCTGTCGCCGGCGAGCGCCGCCGAGGTGATGGCGGCCGGGCTGTCCAGGTGCGGCTCGATGCCGTCGAGGGCGCAGCTGGCACGGTAGAGCTGCAACAGGCCGCCGCCGCTGAGGATGTTCTCGGCGCTGACGTGGCCCTGGCGCTCGTGCAGGTAGCGCCACAGCTCGGCCTCGCGGACGCTGCCGATGGGCAGGTCGACATGCCCGCCCTCGCCCGGCAACGCGGCCCAGCGCCCCTCGCCCAAGGGCAGCAGGGTGCCGACGCCGAGGCCGGTGCCGGCGCCGATGACCACCGCCGGGCGATCGGTTTCGGCCTCGCCTTCGCAGATGGTCATGCGCTCGCCGGGCTGCAGGCGGGTCATGCCCAGGGCCATGGCGGAGAAGTCGTTGATCAGCAGCAGTCGCTCGACGCTCAGGGCTTCGCAGAAAGTGCGGCGGTTGAGGCGCCAGTGGTTGTTGGTGAAGCGGAAATCCTCGCCGCCCACCGGCCCGGCGCAGGCCAGGCAGACGGCAGCGACGGCACCCGGCGCCAGGCCGAGGCCGAGGCCCGCCAGGTAATGCTGGATGGCCAGCTCCGGTGTGGCGAAATCCGCCGTCGCCAGGACCTTGACCGCTTCCAGCCGCTCATCGCGCCACAGGGCGAAACGCGCGTTGGTGCCTCCGATATCGCCGACCAGCGCCAACTTCACTTCAGGTTCTCCAGGCTGGATGTAAAGGCGCTCGCCCCCTGCTCCGCCGTGCTGAAGGCGGCCCGCATGAAGGCGAACATCTCGCGGCCACAACCGACCTCGGCGTTGTGCTGGATCGGCGCCGGTTCGCGGGCGGCGAACGCATCGGCATCCACCAGCACCCGCAGGGTTCCGGCCCGGCCATCGACGCGGATGATGTCACCGTCGCGCACGCGCGCCAGTGGACCTCCGTCGTAGGCCTCGGGGCAGACGTGGATGGCCGCCGGGATCTTGCCCGAGGCACCGGACATGCGCCCGTCGGTGACCAGCGCCACCTTGAAGCCGCGATCCTGCAGCACGCCGAGGAAGGGGGTCATCTTGTGCAGCTCGGGCATGCCGTTGCAGCGCGGCCCCTGGAAGCGCATCACCGCCACCATGTCGCGCTCCAGCTCGCCGGCGGCGAAGGCGTCGGCGAGGGCCTGCTGGTCATGGAAGACCCGCGCCGGGGCTTCCACCACCTGGTGTTCGGCCGCCACGGCGGAGACCTTCATCACGCCGCGTCCGAGGTTGCCCTCCATCACCCGCAGCCCGCCTTCCGGCGAGAAGGGGTTGGAGACGGGACGCAGGATGTTCTCGTCCAGGCTCTTCGCCGGGCCGTCGCGCCAGGCGATGCGGCCGTCCTCGAGGAAGGGTTCCCGGGTGTAGCGGCGCAGGCCGCGGCCGGCGACGGTGTTGACGTCTTCGTGCATCAGCCCGGCGTCGAGCAGCTCGCGCACCAGGAAGGCGACGCCACCGGCGGCGTGGAAATGATTGATGTCGGCCTTGCCGTTCGGATAGACGTGGGCCAGGGTCGGCACCACCTCGGAGAGATCGGCCATGTCCTGCCAGGTGAGCTGGATGCCGGCGGCCTGGGCGATGGCCGGCATGTGCAGGGTGTGGTTGGTGGAGCCGCCGGTGGCGTGCAGGGCGACGATGGAGTTGACCAGCACACGCTCGTCGATCAGCTCGCCGATGGGCGTGAAGTTACCCGCCTGCCGGGTGAGCCGGGTGACCTGGCGCGCAGCCTCCTCGGTGAGGGCATCGCGCAGCGGAGTGCCGGGGTTGACGAAGGAGGCGCCCGGCAGGTGCAGGCCCATCATCTCCATCAGCATCTGGTTGGTGTTGGCGGTGCCGTAGAAGGTGCAGGTGCCGGGGGCGTGATAGGCGGCCATCTCGGATTCCAGCAGCTCGTCGCGGGTGGCCTTGCCTTCGGCGTAGCGCTGGCGGACGTCGGCCTTCTCCTTGTTCGACAGGCCCGAGGGCATGGGCCCGGCGGGGATGAACAGGGTGGGCAGGTGGCCGAAGCGCAGCGCCCCCATCATCAGGCCGGGGACGATCTTGTCGCAGACACCGAGGAACACCGCCGCGTCGAACATGTTGTGGGACAGCGCCACGGCGGTGGACATGGCGATCACCTCGCGGCTGGCGATGCCCAGCTCCATGCCGGGCTCGCCCTGGGTGACGCCGTCGCACATGGCGGGGACGCCGCCGGCGACCTGGCCGACGGAGCCGACTCCACGCAGCGCCTGGCGGATGCGCTCGGGGTAGTGCTCGTAGGGCTGGTGGGCGGAGAGCATGTCGTTGTAGGCGGTCACGATGGCGACGTTGGCGGCGTCCATCAGGCGCAGGCGCTGCTTGTCCTCGCCGCCACAGCCGGCGACGCCGTGGGCGAAGTTGGCGCATTGCAGCTTGCCGCGCTGCGGGCCCTTGCCGGCGGCCTCGCGGATCATCGCCAGGTAGCGCTCGCGCGTGGGTCGGCTGCGGGCGATGAGGCGTTCGGTTACTTCGATAATGCGGGGATGCATATCAGCGGCTCCAGGCGATATCTTGTTTTAATCGCATCAAGATAACTCAGAATCATGGAATCACGCCATTTCATAAGCGCCATTTTGTTATTAGAACAACATTTAGCGATATCGACGTGTGGGCTCTGTGTTTGACAGGCACCCGGGCCGAAGGTGCGTCGCATCGACCCTGTGCCCAAGCATAGGTTGAACCCGGGCCCGCCTCTTGTACTCCACCGCCATGAACATCGCCGCCGCGACCGACTCGCGGGGGCGTGCAAGGCAGGGCGAGGAGACGTCGATGACACAGCGCAAGCGCAACAACCTGAACGACCCGCAACAGACGCCGGCGGAGATCGCCGATCACGAGGTGCTGGTGGAGGAAGCGCGTCGCGACCAGGCCCGCACCGGGCAGCGCAACGACAGCCAGGGGCATACGCCGCGCCTGCGCCGCCCGTCACGCTGAGAGCGGCGCGGACACGGGGTCAGCGGGGGAAGAGGTCCTTGAAGAAGCCCTGCATGTCGGCCCAGGAATTTTCGTCGGCCACTTGGCTGTAGCCGATGTCCGGGCCCTTCTCGCTGCCGTGGCCGGCGTGGCTGAGGCGATCCGCATCCGGGTTGGTGAAGCCGTGCTTGGCCTTGGCCTGGAGCACGAAGCGGTAGTCGACCTCGGCCTTGTCCATCTCCTCCTTGAAGGCGGCGACATCGGCCTTGGTGACCATGCTGTCCTGGCCGCCATGCTCCACCAGCACCTTGGCCTTGACGCTGCCCTTGGTGGCCGGGGTGGCCGTGGCCAGGGCGCCGTGGAAGCTCACCACGCCGGCGAGCGGCACGCCCTGGCGGGCGGCGTCCAGCACCACCTTGCCGCCGAAGCAGTAGCCGATGGCGGCGAGCTTGGTGGCGTCGGTCTGCGGCTGCTGCTTGAGCAGGTCGAGCCCGGCGAGGAAGCGAGCCTTGGCGGCGGGGCCATCCTTGAGCGCGGCCTGCATGAAGGCCAGCGCATCGGCCGGGTGCTCGGTGTTCTTGCCTTCGCCGTACATGTCGATGGCCAGGGCGCTGTAGCCCAGTTCGGCGAGATCGCGCGCACGGCGCTTGGCGTAGTCGTTCAGCCCCCACCATTCGTGCACCACGACGATGCCGGGGCGCTTGCCTTCGATGGCATCGTCGTAGGCGTAGTAGCCCACCAGCGCGGTGCCGTCGGCGGCCTTGTAGGGGATTTCCTGGGTCTTGATTTCCGCCTGGGCGATACCCGCGCAGGCCAGCAAGGCGAAAAGAAGCGGCAATCTGGGCATTTCGATCTCTCCCTGGATGAAGCGAGGCGCAAAAACAGCGTGCAGTGTCGCGGTTTTCCGGGCATTCGCCAATCGCCAATCGCGCGCCCGGGCAACCGCCCGAACGACGGGTGAAAGCGCAGCGGCGGCACGCCATACTCGTGCGCTCGGACCATGCCAACCGGAGGGACCCACGTGCGCCGATACGCCTTATTGCTCCTGCTCAGCCTGGCCGGGTGCGCCCGCGACCCGGTGAACCTGCCGCTGACCTTCGAGCGCGATGCGCCCCCGCCGAAGCTGCAATACCTGGGTGTCGGCGGCTACCTGCTGCACTGGCGTGGCGAGGGCCTGCTGTTCGCACCCTCCTTCAGCAACCCCGCCTTCCTCGGCCTCCCGCCCCTGCGGGTGAAGGCCGATGAAGGGGCCATCGACGCGCGCATGCCGCCTGCCGATGACGTCAGCATGCTGCTGATCGGCCACGCCCACTACGACCACCTGCTCGACGTGCCACGGGTGATGCAGAAGCAGGCGCCCAATGCCATCGCCTACGGCTCGGCCACCGCCGGGCACATCCTGCGGGCGGCGCTGCCGGCGGCGCGCATCGTCAACGCGGAACCGGCCATGGCCAACATCAAGGAAGCCGGCAAGGCGGCGCAGCCGGGGACGTGGCTCTACTCCAGGGAACGACGTTTCCGCGCCATGCCGATCCAGAGCATGCACGCCCCGCACTTCGCCGGGATGACCTTCCTGCGCGGCCGCTACGACCAGGACCTGACGGAGCTGCCGACGGCCGTATGGAACTGGAAGGAAGGCCAGACCCTGGCCTGGCTGGTGGACCTGCTGGATGACGCCGGCAGGCCTGTGTACCGCATCCACTACCAGGATTCCGCCAGCACGCCGCCCTACGGCTTCCCGCCGATCCTCGCCGATGGCAAGGGCATCGACGTGGAGATTCTCTGCGTCGGCTCGTGGAACCAGGTGCAGCGTTACCCCGACGCGCTGCTCAAGGTCAGCCGTCCGCGCCTCGTGGTGCTCGGCCACTGGGAGGATTTCTTCGGCAACGATCCCGAGCGGCCGCAGACCATCCGCCTGCTGGATGAACAGGGCATGGTCGAGCGCACCCGTGCCGCGCTGCCCGACGGCACCCCAGTGGTGATGCCGGTGCCGCTCTCGGAAGTCGCCCTGCCGGCGGCGGATTGAGGGCGACCCCGCAGGCGGTGGTATCGTGCGCGGCGATCCACCGCCTTCCGGACCTCCCATGCGCCCTCTCCTCCTGTCCATTTCACTGCCCTGGAAACGCCACGCACTGGCCGTGCTGATGCTGCTGGCCGGGGCCACCGCCCAGGCCGCCGAGCTGTCGCTCGGTGAGGCGCGGGCGCAGCCCTCCGACTGGGATGCCACCGCTGCCGTGGTTTCCCTGGACATCACCGACACGGGCGCCCAGGGCGATCGCCTGGTGGGCGCCAGTACGCCCCGCGCCTGGCGGGTGGACCTGCAGACTACGGTGCGCATCGGCGAGGCACGCCGGGTGATGACGCTGGTGTCCTTCGGCGTGCCGCCCGGCGGCGTGCTGAAGCTGGCGCCGATGGGCAGCCACCTGACCCTGGTGGGCCTCAAGGGCGCGCTGGAGGATGGCGAGCGCTTTCCGCTGACGCTGCGCTTCGCACGGGGTGGCGAGGTGACGATCGAGGTGCGGGCCGAACGACCCGCCGCGAACCAGGCGCGGTAGCGATCCCGGGCGCGCTCAGTCCCGGTCCAGCAGGTGGAAGCGTGGCAGCGACAGCCCCCAGCGGATCGCCGCCAGGCGCGTGCCGAGCACCACCAGCATGGCCACGCCGGTATCGAACCAGCGCGGCAGGCCCAGGTGCAGCAGGCCGATGAATACCAGGGAGCCGGCCACGCAGGCGATGGCGTAGATCTCCTTCTGGAAGATCAGCGGGATCTCGTTGCAGATCACGTCGCGCATCACGCCGCCGGCGACGCCGGTGATCACGCCCATGATCACCGCCGTGCTCAGCGGCACCTGGTGCTGCAGGGCCACTTCGGTGCCATAGACGGTGAACACCGCCAGGCCGAAGGCGTCCGCCACCAGCAGGCCGGTTTCGTTGATGGGGCGGGTCAGGCGGACCCAGAGCACCGTGCCCACGGCCGCCAGGGAGGCGACGAGGATGTAGGTGTCGTCGCGTATCCAGCTCACCGGGTGGTTGCCGAGGATGACGTCACGCAGCGTGCCGCCGCCCAGCGCGGTGATGATGGCGATCACCAGCACGCCGAACAGGTCCATGGACTTGCGCCCGGCCATGAGCGCGCCGGTGATGGCGAAGACGGCGACGCCGAAGAGGTCGGACAGGTAGAAGAGCCGCTCCATCGCCGGGTCAGTTCCCGACCGGGGTGCGCAGGGTGACGAACTCCTCGGCGGCCGTCGGGTGCACGCCGATGGTCTCGTCGAAGATGCGCTTGGTGGCGCCGGCCTTGAGGGCCACGGCGAGGCCCTGGATGATCTCGCCCGCCTCGGGGCCGACCATGTGGCAGCCGAGCACGCGATCACTCTCGGCGTCGACCACCAGCTTCATCAGGGTGCGCTCCTGGTTCTCGGTGAGGGTCAGCTTCATGGGGCGGAAACGGCTCTCGAAGACCTTGACCTTATGGCCGCGCGCGCGGGCATCTTCCTCGCTGAGGCCGACGGTGCCGATGTTGGGCAGGCTGAAGACGGCGGTGGGGATGTGGTCGTAGTCCACCGGGCGGTACTCGGCGGGCTTGAACAGGCGACGGGCGACGGCCATGCCTTCGGCCAGCGCGACCGGGGTGAGCTGCACGCGGCCGATGACGTCGCCCAGGGCGAGGATGGAGGGCTCGGCGGTGCGGTACTCGTCGTCCACCTTGATGAAGCCGCGCTCATCCAGCTCGACGCCGGTGTTCTCAAGGCCCAGGCCATCCAGCATCGGGCGGCGGCCGGTGGCGTAGAACACGCAGTCGGCTTCCAGGGTGCGACCGTCCTTGAGGGTGGCCAGCAGGCTGCCGTCGGCTTGCTTGTCGATGCGCGCGATGTCGGCGTTGAACTGCAGGTCGAGGCCCTTGCGGGTCAGCTCGTCACGCAGGTGGGTACGCACGGTGCCATCGAAGCCGCGCAGGAACAGGTCCTGGCGGTAGAGCAGCGTGGTCTTGGCGCCCAGGCCGTGGAAGATGGAGGCGAACTCGACGGCGATGTAGCCGCCACCGACCACCAGCACGCGCCGGGGCAGTTCTTCGAGGAAGAAGGCTTCGTTGGAGCTGATGGCGTGTTCGCGGCCGGGGAGTTCCGGGATCTGCGGCCAGCCGCCGGTGGCGACGAGGATGTGCTCGGCGCTGAAACGCTGCTCGCCGACTTCCACGGTGTGGGCGTCCACCAGGCGCGCGTGGCCTTCCAGCAGGGTGACGCCGCTGTTGACCAGGAGGTTGCGGTAGATGCCGTTGAGGCGCTGGATCTCGCGGTTCTTGTTGGCGATCAGGGTGGCCCAGTCGAAGCCCGCCTCGCCCAGGTTCCAGCCATAGCCCTCGGCCTGCTCGAAGTCTTCGGAGAAGTGGGCGCCGTAGACCAGCATCTTTTTCGGCACGCAGCCGACGTTGACGCAGGTGCCGCCCAGGTAGCGGCTTTCCGCTACCGCGACGCGCGCACCGAAACCGGCGGCGAAGCGCGAGGCACGAACGCCGGCGGAACCGGCTCCTATGACGAAGAGGTCGAAATCGTAGGCCATGGCAGGGTCTCCAGAAACAGGCGGCCAGCATACCTGAACGCACGCCGCTGACCAGTTGCCAGGCCTATGCTTGAGCCAGCGAAGGAGGAACCCCCATGCGCCCTGCCCTCACCCATCTCGCCCTGCACGTTCCCGACCTGGAGCCGTGCATCCACTTCTATGAACGGTTCTGTGGCATGCGGGTGATCCACGAGCGCGCCGGCAAGGGCTCGCGGATCGTCTGGATGGCCGAGCCCGGGCAGGAGCACCGCTTCATCTTCGTGATCATGCCCGGCGGCCGGCCGCGTGACCTGGCGCCGGACGACTACAGCCACTTCGGCTTCGCCCTGGAAAGCCGCGAAGCGGTGGACGCCATCGCCAGGCGCGCCGACGCCGAGGGCTGCCTGGTCTGGGCGCCGCGGGACGAACCCTACCCGGTGGGCTACTACTGCGGGCTGCGGGACCCGGCGGGCAACTATGTGGAGTTCAGCTATGGGCAGCCACTGGGGCCGGGCTCGGAGGCGATGGAGATTCCCTGAGCCGCGATCACATCGCCTCCCGGGCTACGCGTGGATGCCGGAAACGACAAGGCCGCCCGGAGGCGGCCCTGTCGGTGCGACGAGCGCGGCCTGATCAGTAGGCCTTGCCGGTCTTGTACAGGTTCTCGAAGCAGTAGTTGGTCGCGTCGATATAGCCTTCGGCGCCACCGCAGTCGAAACGCTTGCCCTTGAACTTGTACGCCAGCACGCAACCGTCCTGGGCCTGCTTCATCAGGGCGTCGGTGATCTGGATTTCGCCGCCTTTGCCCGGCTCGGTCTCTTCGATCAGCTTGAAGATGTCCGGGGTCAGGATGTAGCGGCCGATGATCGCCAGGTTGGACGGGGCGTCTTCCGGCTTGGGCTTCTCGACCATGCTGTTCACGCGGTAGATGTCGTCACGGATCATCTCGCCGGCGATCACGCCGTACTTGGAGGTTTCCTCCGGCGGCACTTCCTGGATGGCGACGATGGAGCAGCGGAATTGGTTGTACAGCTTGACCATCTGGGTCAGCACGCCGTCGCCGTCGAGGTTGAGGCAGAGGTCGTCCGCCAGGACCACGGCGAAAGGCTCGTCGCCGATCAGCGGGCGGCCGCTGAGGATGGCGTGGCCCAGGCCTTTCATTTCCACCTGGCGGGTGTAGGAGAAGCTGCACTGGTCGATCAGGCGGCGGATGCCGACCAGGTATTTCTCCTTGTCGGTGCCCTTGATCTGGTGCTCCAGCTCGTAGCTGATGTCGAAGTGGTCTTCCAGGGCGCGCTTGCCGCGGCCGGTGACGATGGAGATCTCGCTGAGACCCGCATCCAGGGCCTCTTCAACGCCGTACTGGATCAGTGGCTTGTTCACCACCGGCAGCATTTCCTTGGGCATGGCCTTGGTGGCGGGCAGAAAACGGGTACCGTAACCAGCGGCCGGGAACAGGCATTTCTTGATCATGTTTAACCTTGAAAAGGTGGGGTGTTGGGCGAACTGCCGCGCAGTCTAATCAGGCCGCAGTCGCCTTACAATGCCCAGCTGCTGGGCGTCCGATGCCGCGATAAAGAAACCCCAGATCGGCCAGTTGCGCCGGGTCATAGAGATTCCTGCCATCGAAGATGACCGGCATTTTCATCAGACCGCGAATCCGCTCGAAGTTCGGCTGGCGAAACTGCTTCCATTCGGTCACCAGCACCAGGGCGTCGGCATTTTCCACCGCCTGGTACGGCGAGTCGCCCAAGTGTAGCTGGCCACTGGCGAGCTGCTCCGGGTAGCGCGCCGCCACGGCTGGCGCGGCCACCGGGTCGCAGGCACGGACGCGGGCGCCGGCAGCCAGCAGCGCGTCGAGCAGGACCAGGCTCGGCGCTTCGCGCAGGTCATCGGTGCCCGGTTTGAAGGCAAGCCCCCAGATCGCAACGGTGCGTCCCCGCACGAAGCCGTTGAAGTGCTCGCGCACGGACTGGAACAGCAGGGTCTTCTGCAGCGCGTTGCGCGCCTCGACCGCCCGCAGGATGCCGGGCTCGATGCCCTCCTGCTCGGCACTGCGGATCAGCGCGCGTACATCCTTGGGGAAGCACGAGCCGCCATAGCCGCAACCGGCGTAGATGAAATGGGTGCCGATGCGCCGGTCGCTGCCGATGCCACGACGCACCTCCTCCACGTCGACGCCCAGGCGCGCACAGAGCCCGGCCATCTCGTTCATGAAGGAAATCCGTGTGGCGAGGAAGGCATTGGCGGCGTACTTGCTGAACTCGGCGGCGCGTGTGGCCATGACCAGTACCCGGTCGTGATTGCGCGAGAAGGGTGCGTAGAGGCGCCGCAACAGCTCGCCCGAGGCCGCGTCGTCGCAGCCGATAATGATGCGGTCCGGGCGCGTGAAGTCGTCGATCGCCGAGCCTTCCTTGAGGAACTCGGGGTTGCTCGCCACCGGGACGGTGAACGCCAGCTCGCGCCGCGCGAGCGCCACCTGGATGCGATCGGCCACCCGCTCCGCCGTGCCCACCGGCACCGTGGATTTGTTCACCACCAGGCAGGGGCGGCGCAGCGCGGCACCCAGTTGGTCGGCCACCGCCAGCACATGGGAGAGGTCGGCGGAACCGTCCTCGCCGCTGGGGGTGCCGACGGCGATGAAGATGATCTCCGCCCGGTCGATCCCCTCCTCCAGCCGCGCGCTGAAGCTCAGCTGGCCGCTGGCGAGGTGCATCTTCAGCATGGCTTCCAGGCCGGGTTCGTAGATCGTCGGCTCGCCGCGAACCAGCCGCGCCAGGCGCCATGGATCACGCTCCACGCAGACGACACGATTGCCCATTTCGGCGAAACAGGCCGCTGCCACCAGCCCGACGTAACCCGCACCGACGACGCAAAGCTGCATGGCTCACCCTCCCCGTATGAATAGGGGGATTGCAGCGGACTCCGGTGGCAGAACGGTGACAGCGGGATGACCGCGCCGTGATGGCGCTCAGCGCTCGTCGGCGGGCAAGTTGAGTTCGACCTCGACCAGGGTTTCCGTGGCCTCGTGGACGACGGGCTCACCGGCGTAGGTGCCCAGGGTTTCCCAGTGCTGGTCAAGACCGGCGCCGATGGCCGCCAGGTGGTCGATCATGCGCTGCCCGGCCTGTTTGATGGCCTGGTCGTCGCTGCGCATCATCTCGAACGACATCTCGGTCATCGCGGCAGTGAGGTGGGTAAGGCTGCGGGTGGTGAGACTGAGCAGGCGAACCAGTTGCTGTTCCTTGGATTCCATTCATCGACCTCTTGAACCTGACTCCTTCAGGCAGCACTGAGGCTAGCTGAAAAGTGCCGCGAAGCACGGGCGAGACGGGCCACTGCAAGAAAAATTTCAACTTTGGCACCGCCCCGGCGAAGCGGTTCACGCAGCACGCGGGGAATCGGACAAGCGGAGCCGCCCCCCATCCTTGGTCGGGAAAGCGCAACGGCATGGCCATGCATCGAGATAGGGGGAACTTCGAAACCGGGCGATGGGTCAGGTGATCAGGCAGCTGCAATCCACGCCAGTCACGGAGCCATGGCAACGTCCCGGGGAGTGCTGCCACAACGCCTCACGACAACCCTGCAGGGAGACCCGACATGCAGCTCCTCATCAATTCGGTCGGCGAACGCTTCGTCATTGAAGGCGGCATCACCGTGGAAGTGATCAGCATCCACGGGCACCAAGTGAAGTTCGGCATCATCGCGCCGAGGAACGTTGCGGTGCATCGCAAGGAAGTCTACGAACGCATCCAGGCGGGCGTGCCACACCCCAAGAAACTCAGCGCCTGATCGGCCCGGGGCGCGCAGGAGACTCGCGCCGCCGGGCAAGGATGTCATGGGCTGATGGTGAAGGACGGCGTCGGAGACAGGAACAGCGACTGCACGATGCAGCCTCCCAGCGGCTGATAGGGCGATGCGGTGAAGGCGGTGCTCGAATTGCTCCAGGCACCGTTGAGGGTGACAGGGGATGTATTGCAAGCAATACCTGCAAGCGAGAGCTTCACTCCCGCCATGTAGGCACTCGTCACGCTGGTGGGCGTCCAGGACCAGGGCAGCCCGGCGGCGCTCAGGGCCGGGCACAGGCCCAATCCGGTGAACTTGGCGCTCAGGATCGTCGCGACCGACGGAGTCGCGATTCCGGTGAGCTCCACATTGCAGGTGATGGTGGTGCCCAGACCACTCGGCTTCAGGGCCAGCGTCCCGAAGAAGTAGAACTGCAGGTTGGCATTGATGGTCGCGGCCTGGGCGATCTGGCCAGCGAACAGCAGCAGGGCAACTAGGGCATATCTGATCATTTCCTTGACTCCTCTCGTCCTGGGTCTTTATCGACGCGCGCCTGGATATCGGCATCTGGAGGCTAGCTACCCGCATCTTCGGGGCCACCGACCCAAAGAAGGGGGGACGAGAGTTTGAAAATCGAGCCTGTGGAGTGCATACACACTTTCGGCGCGGCATATCCACCGCAGCGATAATGCCTCGCTCCACAATCGCGGAAATATAAGAGAGGTGTTACACAAGGTGCTCTGCGCGGGCTGACAGCCTGACAGTCAACGGCTGCCGGAGCCTTCCGCCACAGATGACAATAAGCCCGCCGAAGCGGGCTTATTGCGAAACAGAGGAAGTCCTTTACTGCAGCCAGGACTCCACGACCTCAGCGCCATGCTCGGCTTTCCACGCTTTCAACACGGCATGGTTGCCACCCTTGGTCTCCACACGCTCCTGGGTCCTGGGGTTGATGTAGATCTTGGTGGCACGCTCACGGCGTTGACCACGCGCCTTGACCGGCGCGGGGCTGCGCGAAGCCGATGGTTCGAGGATCGCGATTATATTGCGCAGGGAGTAATCGTATTCACCCAGCAGCGCTCGCAACTTCTGCTCGAACTCGATTTCACGCTTGAGTTCTTTATCGTTCTTCAAGGCATCGAGCTGGGCAAGTTGCTCGGCGAGTTTGGCTTCGAGGGCTTTGAATTCTGCGAGTTTGGACATGGAAGGCCTTTATTTGAGTTGTTTCGATGAATCTGACCGACAGGAACCAGCGGAGTTTACGAGACGCAGAATTTTATATCGCAACAGTCCCGGAAGTGCCTACTCCGATAGCGAACGCCAAGTCACCCCGACTCGCTGAATTGCGTACCGAAAACAGAATTGCGTACCAAGAAACAGCAAGGGCCTGCGTACAGGATGCACGCAAGCCCTTGATTCATATGGTGCCCGAAGCCGGGGTCGAACCGGCACGGGGTTTCCCCCGAGGGATTTTAAGTCCCTTGCGTCTACCGATTTCGCCATTCGGGCGGTAGCGCAGCGCACTGGAAAGGAAGCCCCTCCATTCGCGAGGGCAGGACTATATACACCCCCCATCGCTCGCGCAAGCTGACGAAAAAACCACGCAGATCAGCTATCTACATTCGATCGACTGCTCGAAGCAGCGAAGATAACCAAGCGCAAGTGCCGGCATTCGAGCGCGGTCGTGAATTCAACCACTTGATGGCGGCCTGCGGAGTTACACGAACGATGCATGACAGCGCCCAAAGAAAAAACCCCGCAGGCGTGAACCTGCGGGGTTTTATATTGGAGGCCAGAGTCGGAATCGAACCGGCGTACACGGATTTGCAATCCGCTGCATGACCACTCTGCCATCCGGCCTCAAACGAAGACGCCGCTTTGGGCGGCGTCTATCGCGACAATCTGGAGCGGGAAACGAGACTCGAACTCGCGACCCCGACCTTGGCAAGGTCGTGCTCTACCAACTGAGCTATTCCCGCTTTGTCTTGGTGACGGGCGCCATTCTATAGATTCATCGGCGCCCGTCAACCCCTTGATTCAAAAATAGTTTATTTCTTTTTCGGCTCGGTGCTGAGATGCGGCCAGGCGGCCAGCAGGTAGTGCAGCATGGACCAAAGGGTCAGCCCGGCAGCGACGATCAGCAGCACGTAGCCCACCAGCACCCAGAAGGTGAAATGCGGCGGATTGGCCAGCAGGATGACCAACGCCAGCATCTGCGCCGCGGTCTTCCACTTGCCGAGGTTGGATACCGCTACATGCGCACGGGCACCGATCTCGGCCATCCATTCCCGCAGAGCGGACACGACGATCTCGCGGCCGATGATGATTGCGGCAGGCAGGCTCAACCACAGGTTGTGGTGCTCCTCCACCAACAACACCAAGGCCACGGCGACCATCAACTTGTCCGCGACCGGATCGAGGAAGGCGCCGAAGGGCGTGCTCTGCTCCCAGCGACGAGCCAGGTAGCCGTCGAACCAGTCGGTCACCGCTGCGATGGCGAATACCGCACTGGCTGCCAGATAGCTCCAGGAGAACGGCATGTAGAACAGCAGGATGAAGACGGGAATCAGCAGAACGCGCAGAACGGTGAGGAGATTTGGAATATTCATCGTGACAGCTGAACCGGAAATGAGCGGGCATTCTACTCGCTGTGCAGAGCCGCATAAATCGACTCCGCGAGCTTTTTACTGATACCAGGCGCCTTGGCGATCTCCTCGACGCTGGCACGCCCCAGTTCCTGCAGCCCGCCGAAATGCTTGAGCAGGTCGCGACGGCGCTTCGGACCGACGCCAGCCACCTCTTCGAGACTCGAGGTCCGTCTCGCCTTGCCACGACGAGCACGATGGCCGGTGATGGCGAAGCGGTGAGCCTCGTCGCGGATCTGCTGAATGAGGTGCAGGGCAGGCGAATCCGCAGGCAGCGTGAACTCGTGGGCGGCATCGTTCAGATAGAGGGTTTCGAAACCGGGCTTGCGGGTCACGCCCTTGGCCACGCCGAGAAGGATAAGGTCCGGCACGGCCAGCTCCTGGAGCACTTCCTGCGCCATGGCCATCTGACCCTTGCCGCCGTCCACGAGAAGGATGTCGGGCAGCTTGCCCTCCCCGTCCTTGAGCTTGCTGAAGCGACGGGTAAGCGCCTGGTGCATGGCTGCGTAATCATCCCCCGCCGTGACACCCTCGATGTTGTAGCGACGGTAATCCGACTTGAGCGCACCCTCGGGACCGAAGACCACGCAGGAGGCAACGGTCGCCTCACCGCTGGAATGGCTGATGTCATAGCACTCGAGCCTCTGCGGCGGCTCTTCCAGCTCCAGCACCTCGGCCAGTGCCTCGAACTTGTCGGCCATGTGCTGACGATTGGCGAGGCGCGCGGCCAAGGCCAGCTCGGCATTGGTGACGGCCAGTTGTTGCCAGCGCGCACGATTGGTCCGCACCCGATGGCTGATGCTCAACTCGCGCCCACGCAACTCTGCGATGGCCTCGATCAGCGTCGGGAAGTCTTCATGGGCCGTGTTGACGATAAGCTCCTGCGGCAGATCGCGTTCCAGGTTGCCGAGGTAGTACTGCGCCACGAAGGCGGCCAGCACATCACCGACTTCCTCTTCTATTGCAACCTGAGGGAAGAAGTTCTTGCTACCGAGCACCCGACCGCCACGCACGCTGATCATATGCACGCAGGCGCCGCCCGGGTTGACGATGGCAGCAACCACATCGACATCGCCGGTACCGCCCTCGATGCTTTGCTGGTCCTGCACACGACGCAGGATCGCGACCTGATCACGCAGCTCGGCGGCACGCTCGAACTCCAGGCGCATGGAGGCCTGCTCCATGCTGGTAGACAGCTCCGTCGCCAATGCATTGCTGCGCCCCTCGAGGAACATCACCGAATGGCGAACGTCCTCGGCGTACTCGGCAGGCTCCACCAAATCCACGCAAGGGCCCTTGCAGCGCTTGATCTGGTATTGCAGGCAAGGACGGGTACGGTTGCGGAAATAACTGTCCTCGCACTGACGCACCAGGAACGCCTTCTGCAGCAGAGCGAGGCTCTCGCGGATCGCTCCCGCACTGGGATAGGGGCCGAAGTAGCGCCCCTTCTGCTTCTTCGCACCACGATGGATGCTCAGGCGTGGATAGGGGCCATCCGAGAGATGCACATAGGGGTAGGACTTGTCATCGCGCAGGAGGATGTTGTACGGCGGTCGCCACTCCTTGATCAGGGTCTGCTCGAGCAGCAGCGCCTCGGTCTCGTTGGCGGTGACGGTGGTCTCGACCTGCGCGATCTTTGCAACCAGCGCGGCAGTCTTGGGCGCCAGCCCGGTCTTGCGGAAATAGCTGGCGAGGCGCTTCTTGAGGTTCTTCGCCTTGCCGACATAGAGCAGCTTGCCGCCCTCGTCGAACATCCGGTAGACACCCGGACGCCCACTGCAGGCGGCAAGGAAATCACTTGCGTCGAAAATGTCGGACATCTTAGCTGACGGCGTCCACCATGCCGTGCCGCACGGCCAGCAGGGCCAGCTCGACGTCACTGGAGATGGAAAGCTTGTCGAAGATCCGGTAGCGGTAGGTATTCACGGTCTTAGGCGATAGGCAGAGCTTGTCGGAAATGGTCTGCACCTTCTGGCAGTTGGCGATCATCAGAGCGATCTGGATCTCACGCTCCGAAAGAAGATCGAAGGGGGAACCGCTGGTCTGCGGCTGGAATGACTTGAGCGCCAACTGCTGAGCGATCTGCGGACTGATGTAACGCTGCCCGCCAAAGACCTGGCGAATGGCCTGGACCATCTCTTCCAGCGCCGCACCCTTGGTCAGGTACCCGGCGGCACCTGCCTGAAGCAGGCGCGTAGGAAACGGGTCCTCTTCACACACGGTAACTGCCACGACCTTCAGATCGGGTTGGCTGCGCAGCAACTTGCGAGTGGCCTCCAGACCGCCGATGCCGGGCATCTTCACGTCCATGAGTACGACATCCGGCTTGAGTTCGCGCGCCTTCTTCAGGGCCTCCTCGCCGCTCTCGGCCTGCCCGATCACCTGCAGGCCGTCGATGTCGGCCAACATGCGCGTAATACCCGTTCGAACCAGATCGTGGTCATCGACCACCAGTACCCTAATCAAGCGACACCTCGCAGTGCATCGCAGACCGCCTGGGCGGCTGGATTGTGGAAAGGCAGATACATTATCAAGACTGGTTCACAAGACCTAGCTTGATTCATAACCGTCAAATAGCAAGCGCCAGCAAAACACAGACCTTGAGGACTGACAATCGAGCATCAGGCAAGAAGACGCGTGCGTCTGAGCCCGGATCACAGGACCGATCTAAAGGTATGGCACGCCGATGGCTAGAGCGAAAGCCGCGTACAGCCACGATGCATCGACAGAGACATGAGTTGTAGTTGAAGCGCTGCCGGCCGCGCCAAATCACTTCGCGACGGCAAGCAGTCGAGCGATCCCTACGCAGTTATCAGCAGTTCGTCGCCCCACCATCGACCAAGGAGGCTGCGAATCCAGAAGGCACGACGGTGACAGGGGTGGAGCTTAACGAGCGAACGCTCGGAAATTCCCGTGCTCCAGAAACGCCAAAGCCCCGCATAACGGGGCTTTGCTGCGCAGGAATATGGCGGAAGCGGTGAGATTCGAACTCACGGACAGTTTCCCGTCGGCGGTTTTCAAGACCGCTGCCTTCAACCACTCGGCCACACTTCCGCATTTGCGGGCCGCCATACTACCCGAACGCAACACGCTGTCAAACTCTCGCAACAGAGCCGCTACGGACCTCTGTTATCATTTCGGGCGACTGCGGTCACGGACCCAATTTCTTGCAGGAGTTTTGCAATGAGCGATCAAGATTACGTACTGAACCAGGCGCAGGCCGGCGGGCTCGAAATCAGCCGTGTGCTGCGCAACACCTACGGGCTGCTGGCGCTGACCCTGGCATTCAGCGGCCTGGTCGCCTATGTCGCGCAGCAGATGCGCGTCGCCTACCCGAGCATCTTCGTGGTGCTGATCGGCTTCTACGGCCTGTTCTTCCTTACCGTGAAGCTGCGCAACTCGGCCTGGGGCCTGCTCTCCACCTTCGCCCTGACCGGTTTCATGGGCTACACCCTCGGCCCGATCCTCAACCGCTACCTGGGCATGCCCAATGGCGGCGAAGTGATCAGCTCGGCCTTCGCCATGACGGCGCTGGTGTTCTTCGGCCTGTCCGCCTACGTGCTGACCACCCGCAAGGACATGAGCTTCCTGGGTGGCTTCATCACGGCTGGCTTCTTCGTGCTGATCGGCGCGATGCTGGCGAGCTTCTTCTTCGACATCAGCGGCCTGCAGCTGGCGATCAGCGCCGGCTTCGTGGTCTTCGCCTCGGTCTGCATCCTGTTCCAGACCAGCGCGATCATCCACGGCGGTGAGCGCAACTACATCATGGCCACCATCAGCCTGTACGTGTCGATCTACAACCTGTTCGTCAGCCTGCTGCAGATCTTCGGCGTGATGAGCGGCGACGACTGATAGCCGCGCCTTGCATAAGCCCGCTTCGGCGGGCTTTTTCTTGCCTGCAAAAGCCGGTCGCAAGCCGTATCATGCGCTCAGCTCTTCCGCTCGAAGCCCTGTCATGAAATTCGCCATAGCCCTCTTCGCTCCTGCCCATGCGCCCTCCTCCCGCCGCGCCCTGCGCTTTGCCGAAGCGGTGCTGGACGGCGGCCACGAAATCACGCGCCTGTTCTTCTACCAGGACGGCGTTCACAGTGCCTCAGCCAATGTGGTGACTCCACAGGACGAGCCGGACATCGCCCGCGACTGGTCCAGGTTCGTGGCCGATCATCAATTGGATGGCGTGGTCTGCATCGCCGCCGCCCTGCGCCGAGGCGTGATCAATCAGGAGGAGGCCGAGCGCTATGGTCGTGCAGCCGCCAACCTGGCACCGGGCTGGGCGCTATCCGGCCTGGGCCAGCTGCATGAAGCCGCGCAGATGGCCGATCGGCTGATCTGCTTCGGGGGGGATTGAATGGCCAAATCCATGTTGATCATCACCCGCCGCGCGCCCTGGGCCGGCCCGGGTGCGCGCGAAGCGCTGGACATCGCACTGGCCGGCGGCGCCTTCGATTTGCCACTGGCGATGCTGTTCCTCGACGACGGTGTCTTCCAACTCGCCAGCAGCCAGTCTCCGGGCAGGCTGGAGCAGAAGGACCTCACCGCCAACCTGCAGGCACTGCCGCTGTTCGGTGTGGAATCCCTTTACGCCAGCGCCCACAGCCTGAGCCAGCGCGGCCTGGCCACCGACAGCCTGAATCTTCCCGTCGAAGTTCTGGATGATGCCGCCTTGCGCGCCCTCATCGAGCGCCATGACCAAGTGATCACCCTCTGATGAGTACATTGCACCTGCTTTCCCATTCGCCGTTTGGCGACGACCGCTTCGACAGCTGCCTGCGCCTGCTGGGCAACGAGGACGCGATCCTGCTCAGCGGCGAAGCTGTCCAGGCCCTGCGCGCCTCGACCCACCCACGTCAATGCCTGGAGCAGCTCCCCGAAGGCATTGCCCTATTCGCGCTGGAAGAAGACGTGGTGGCGCGCGCAATCGGCAGCCCGCCCACCCGCATCAAGTTGCTGGACTACCCCGGCTTCGTGACGCTATGCGTGCAGTACGACAAGGTGAACAGCTGGCTATGAGCAGCCTCGATCTGAACGGACGGAGCATCCCGCTCGACAAGGATGGCTACCTGCAAGAGCTGGCCGATTGGTCCCGCCCCGTGGCGGAAGCCCTCGCCGCGCGCGAGGAGATCACCTTGCAGGCCGAGCACTGGGAAATCCTCGAACTGCTGCGGCGCTTCTATGACGAATTCCAGCTGTCGCCGGCCAATCGGCCACTGATCAAGTACGTCGCCCAGCAGCTCGGCCCGGAAAAGGGCAACAGCCTGCACCTCAACCACCTGTTCAAGGGCGCACCGGCCAAGCTTGCCGCCAAGCTCGCCGGCCTGCCCAAGCCGACCAATTGCCTATGACTCCCGCCGCCCCTGTTGAACACCCCTTCGCCCAGTTCGTCCGCATCCTCGGCAAGGGCAAGCGTGGCGCCCGCCACCTGACCCGCGAAGAGGCCCGCGAGGCCATGGGGATGCTGCTGGACGGCAAGACCGAAGACAGCCAGCTCGGCGCCTTCCTCATGCTGCTGCGGCACAAGGAAGAAAGCGCCGAGGAGCTGGCCGGCTTCACCGAAGCCTTCCGCGCGCGCAACCTTGCCCCGGCGATCCAGGTGGACATCGACTGGCCCAGCTACGCCGGCAAGAAGCGCCACCATCCCTGGTTCCTCCTGGCAGCCAAGGCCCTGGCCAATGGCGGGGTACGCATCCTGCTGCACGGCGGCGGCTTGCACACGGTCGGGCGCATCTACACCGAACAATGCCTGGAGCTGCTGGGCATCCCCGACTGCGCCGATTGGCAGCAGGTCAGCCAGGCGCTGGACCACCAGCGCCTCGCCTTCATCCCCCTGGGAGCCTGGGCACCGACGCTGCAGCGCATGATCGACCTGCGCAACATCCTCGGCCTGCGCTCTCCCATCCACTCGCTTGCTCGCATCCTCAACCCGCTCGGCGCCCGCTGCGGCCTGCAGAGCATCTTCCATCCCGGCTACCAGGCGGTGCACAGGGAAGCCAGCCAACTGCTGGGGGACCACGCCATCGTCATCAAGGGCGAAGGCGGCGAGATCGAAGTGAACCCGGATGCCGCCTGCCACCTCTTCGGCACCGAAGGCGGCGATGCCTGGGATGAAGAGTGGCCCGCCCTATCGCCGCTGCGCCATGTCAAACCAGAGCGCATCGAAGCAGCGCAGCTGCTGGGCGTATGGGACGGCAGCATCGACGACGCCTACGCCCGGCTCGCCATCCTCGGCACCATGGCACTCGCGCTGCGCGGTCTGGGCCATCCTCGCGAGGCCGCCTTCAGCGAAGCCGAGCGACTGTGGAAAGAGCGAAACGCTTCGAATTAATCGATCAAAAACACTTTGAATTTGCGCCATTCAATCGACTCAACACCTTTAGACTGAGCCCAATTTCCAATTCAGAGGGTCAGAGCCATGGGATTGCTGGTCGAAGGCAAATGGCAGGACAAGTGGTACGACACCGCCAAGGACGGTCGCTTCCAACGTGAAAGCGCACGCCGGCGCAACTGGATCACCGCTGACGGGTCACCCGGCCCGAGCGGCAAGGGCGGGTTCACAGCCGAACCGGGGCGCTATCACCTCTACGTATCACTGGCCTGCCCCTGGGCGCACCGCACGCTGATCTTCCGCAAGCTGAAGGGGCTGGAAAGCCTGATCGACGTCTCGGTGGTCAGTTGGCTGATGCTGGAGAACGGCTGGACCTTCGATCGCAGTCATGGCTCGAGTGGCGATGCCCTCGGCAACCTGGATTATCTCTACCAGCGCTACACCCGCGATGATGCCGGGTACACCGGCCGCGTGACCGTGCCGTTGCTGTGGGACACATTCGAGGAGCGAATCGTCAGTAACGAATCCTCCGAGATCATCCGCATGTTCAACTCGGCGTTCGACGGCCTCACCAACGATCGCCAGGACTTCTATCCGCCCGCCCTGCGGACGGAGATCGACGCCCTCAACGAGCGCATCTATCCGGCCATCAACAACGGCGTATACCGGGCGGGCTTCGCCACCACCCAGGAAGCCTACGAGGAAGCCTTCGGCGAACTGTTCCGCGAGCTGGACAGGCTCGAAGCGCTACTGGGCGAGCGTCGCTATCTGGCAGGAGCCCACCTGACCGAAGCCGACTGGAGACTGTTCACCACGCTGATCCGCTTCGACGCGGTCTATCACGGGCACTTCAAGTGCAACCTGAGGCGCCTGGCCGACTACCCCAACCTGTCTGGCTGGCTGCGTGAGCTCTATCAGTGGCCAGGCGTTGCCGAAACGGTGAACTTCGAGCACATCAAGGGGCATTACTACGCGAGCCACCGCACCATCAACCCGACCGGGATCATCCCCGCCGGCCCGCTGCAGGACTTCAACCAGCCCCACGGTCGCGACCACCTGCCCGGCAAAGGGGTGGCTCAGTCGACCTGAGCCCCTTCAAACCAGGCGAGCTTGTCACGCAGTTGCACCACCTCGCCCACGATCACCAGCGTGGGCGCATGCACCTCATTCCGGGCGACCAACTGCGGCAGGTCGCCAAGCGTGCCGGTGAAGACCCGCTGGTTGCTGGTGGTGCCCTGCTGCACCAGGGCGGCCGGGGTATTGGCCGAGCGCCCGTGTCGGATCAGCTCGCTGCAGATACTCGGCAAGCCGACCAGGCCCATGTAGAAGACCAGGGTCTGGCCTGGCGCGACCAGGTCGCTCCAGGGCAGGTCGCTGCTGCCGTCCTTCAGATGCCCGGTGACGAAACGCACCGATTGGGCGTGGTCACGATGAGTCAGCGGGATACCGGCATAGGCCGCGCAGCCCGAGGCAGCGGTAATGCCCGGCACCACCTGGAAGGGAATGCCGTTGGCCGCCAGCTCGCCGATCTCCTCGCCACCACGCCCGAAGATGAACGGATCCCCTCCCTTAAGGCGCAGCACGCGCTTGCCCTGGAGCGCCAGGTCGATCAACAGGCGATTGATCTCCTCCTGCGGCACGGCATGCTCCGAACGACGCTTGCCCACATAGATGCGTTCGGCGTCGCGCCGGCACATCTCGACGATCGGGCCCGCCACCAGGCGGTCGTAGAGCACCACGTCGGCCTGCTGCATCAGGCGCAGGGCGCGGAAGGTCAGAAGGTCGGGATCACCGGGGCCGGCGCCCACCAGGTAGACCTCGCCCAGCGCCCTCTGCGTACCGCCACCCGCCACACGTTCTTCGAGCATGCGCTCGGCCTCGGTGGGCTGCCCGGCAAGCATGCGCTCGGCGATCGGCCCCTGGAAAACGTCCTCCCAGAACACGCGTCGCTGCTGCACATCGGGGAACAAGGCCTTGACCCGGCTGCGGAAGCGCTTGGCGAGCCCCGCCAACTGGCCATAGGCGGAAGGAATCCAGGTTTCGATCTTGGCGCGGATCAGCCGGGCCAGCACTGGGGCATCCCCGGCACTGGACACGGCGACGATCAGCGGCGAACGGTCGACGATGGCGGGAAAGATCACACTGCACAGCGCCGGCGCATCGACCACGTTGACCGGCACGCCGCGCGCCTGGGCCTGCTGCGAGATCAATGCGTTGAGCGACTCGTCATCGGTCGCGGCGATGACCAGCACGCACTGATCGAGGTCCGCCTCCGCATAGCCACGGACATGGGCCAGCCCTGACGAAGCCTCCACCAGTTCGATCAACTGGCTGTCGATCTGCGGCGCTACCACCCGGAGAACCGCCCCGGCATCGGCCAGCAGGCGGGCCTTGCGCAGTGCGACTTCGCCACCGCCGACGACGAGCACCTGACGGCCCTTGAGGTTATGGAAGAGCGGGAGGAAATCCATGGGAGCGCCTTGCTGCAGTGGTTGCCGTGGAAAACGACGCCCGCATCCGGCAGGGACCGGAACGCGGGCGCTCGGGGAGGCTCGAATCACTCCCGCGCAGGCGGGAGTGGCGAGGATCAACCGATGATTTCGATACCGCCCATGTAGGGCTTGAGGACTTCCGGCACGCGAATGGAACCATCCGCCTGCTGGTAGTTCTCCAGCACGGCTACCAGGGTACGGCCGACGGCCAGGCCGGAGCCGTTGAGAGTGTGCACCAGCTCGGGCTTGCCGGTTTCCGGGTTGCGGTAGCGAGCCTGCATGCGGCGGGCCTGGAAGTCACCACAGTTGGAGCAGGAGGAAATCTCGCGGTACTTGTCCTGGCTCGGCACCCAGACCTCCAGGTCGTAGGTCTTGGTCGCGCCAAAACCCATGTCGCCGGTGCACAGGGCGAGAACGCGATACGGCAGCTCCAGCAGTTGCAGAACCTTCTCGGCATTGGCGGTCAGGCCTTCCAGTGCCTCGAAGGACTTGGACGGCTCGACGATCTGCACCATCTCGACCTTGTCGAACTGGTGCTGGCGGATCATGCCGCGCGTGTCGCGACCGGAAGCGCCCGCCTCGCTGCGGAAGCAGGGGGTGTGGGCGACGAACTTCAACGGCAGCTGCTTCGCGTCGAGGATTGCACCGGCGACGATGTTGGTCAGGGACACTTCGGCGGTAGGGATCAGGTAGAGATCCGCTTCGTCCTCGCGACCGATCTTGAACAGGTCTTCCTCGAACTTGGGCAACTGGCCGGTGCCTTGCAGCGCCGGGGCCTGGACCAGGTAAGGGGTGTAGGCCTCTTCATAGCCGTGCTCGGCGGTGTGCAGGTTGATCATGAACTGCGCCAGGGCGCGGTGCAGGCGGGCGATGGGGCCGCGCAACAGGGCGAAACGCGCGCCGGAGAGCTTGGCGGCGGTTTCGAAGTCCAGCCAGCCATGGGTTTCACCCAGGCTCACGTGGTCCTTGATTTCGAAATCGAAGCTGCGCGGGGTACCCCAGCGGCGGACCTCGACGTTGCCATCTTCATCCTCGCCCACCGGCACGGAGGCGTCCGGCAGGTTGGGGATGTTCAGCAGCAGGTTGTCCAGTTCGGCCTGGATGCCCTCCAGTTCGCGCTTGCCCTCTTCCAGCTCGGTTCCCATGCGGTCGACATCGGCCAGCAGCGGCGCGATGTCCTCGCCGCGCTGCTTGGCCTGGCCAATGGCCTTGGAGCGACTGTTGCGCTCGGCCTGCAGCTGCTCGGTGCGGGTTTGCACGGACTTGCGCTGGTTCTCCAGGGATTCGAGGCGCGCCACGTCCAGTTGGAAGCCGCGGGTGGCGAGGCGATCGGCCACTTCCTGGGTCTGGGTGCGTACCAGTTTGGAATCGAGCATGTGAGGTTCCCGTCTATCAGAATTTGGTCAGTGTCAGGCCGGCCCAGGTCGCGAGCAGGCCTCCCAGCACGCTCACCGCCACATAGCCGAAGGCCAGGGGCAGTTGGCCGCTTTCCAGCAAGCGCAGCGTGTCCAGGGAAAAGGATGAAAACGTCGTCAGGCCGCCCAGGAAACCGACCATGAGCCCGGCACGAATCTCCACAGGCACTTCAGGACGCTGGAGGAACAGGCCGTAGAGAAAGCCGATGAGCAGGCAGCCGACGATATTGACGGCAAGAGTACCGGCGTAGAAGTAACGAGGCCAGTGGGCAGCCACCCAGTTGCCCGTGGCGAAACGCAGCAGGGTGCCGACGATGCCACCCAGGGACACCGAGAGAATCAAGGGGCTCAAGGCCTTCTCCTTCTGGGGCTGCGCGCATCGAGCCCAGCCAGGTGATCGAGCTTGTCGCGGATCTTCAGCTCCAGCCCCCGAGGTACAGGCTGGTAGTACTGGCGGGGCTCGAGGTTCTCCGGGAAGTAGTCCTCGCCCGCTGCATAGGCATCCGGCTCGTCATGGGCGTAGCGATATTCGTCGCCGTAGCCGAGTTGCTTCATCAGCTTGGTCGGCGCATTGCGCAGGTGCAGCGGCACCTCGTGGGAACCGTTCTCGGCGACATCACGCATGGCCGCCTTGAAGGCGGTGTAGACAGCGTTGCTCTTCGGCGCGCAGGCCAGGTAGACGATGGCCTGGGCCACCGCCAATTCACCTTCCGGACTGCCGAGGCGCTCCTGCACATCCCAGGCGGCCAGGCACAGGCTCAAGGCACGAGGGTCGGCGTTGCCGATGTCTTCGCTGGCCATGCGCACCACGCGACGCGCGATGTAGAGCGGGTCGCAGCCACCGTCGATCATGCGCGCATACCAATAGAGCGCACCGTCGGGGCTGGAGCCACGCACCGACTTGTGCAGCGCGGAAATCTGGTCGTAGAAGGCCTCGCCACCCTTGTCGAAACGACGACGGCTGTCACCGAGCAGGTTTTGCAGCAGTTCGGGGGCGATCTCACTGTCGTCCTCGGCAAGGTCCGCCGCATTCTCCAGCAGGTTGAGCAGGCGCCGGCCATCGCCGTCGGCTGCCGCCACCAGGATCGCGAAGCTCTCATCAGGCAGGCGCAGCTTGCGCTTGCCGAGCCCCTTGTCTTCGTTCAATGCGCGGTCGACGAGACGGCGCAACGCCGCCTCGTCCAGGCTCTTGAGCACATAGACCCGGGCACGGGAAAGCAACGCGTTGTTCAGCTCGAACGAAGGATTCTCGGTGGTGGCACCGATGAAAATCAGCGTGCCGTCCTCGACATAGGGAAGGAAGGCATCCTGCTGGGACTTGTTGAAGCGATGCACCTCGTCGACGAAGAGGATGGTGCGGCGCCCGTACTGGGCGGCCTGCTGCCTGGCCATCTCCACCGACTGGCGGATTTCCTTGACGCCGGAGAGCACCGCGGAAATCGTCTCGAAATGGGCATCGCTGACCTGGGCCAGAAGCTTGGCCAGGGTGGTCTTGCCCACCCCGGGCGGCCCCCAGAAGATCATCGAGTGCAACGCCCCCTGCTCCAGCGCCTCACGCAGGGGCTTGCCCGGCGCCAGCAGGTGCTCCTGGCCAACGTACTCGTCCAGGCTGCTGGCACGCAGGCGCGCGGCCAGGGGCTGGGCGATCGGCTCGGAACGAAACAGGTCCATGGATGCGCGTGAAGCCTCTTATTCCTGAATGACGTCGGCGCCTTCCGGAACCTTGAAGTCGAACTGGGCGGCGTCGATGGCCTGGTTCATCTTCACGCCGAGGAAGAGGATGTTGGTGCGCTGGCCGACGCTGTCGATCAGTTGCATGTCGTTGATCACACCATTGCGGAAGGACAGGCGCAGGGTGTCGAACAAGGTGTCCTTGGCCTTCGGCTTGAGGATGAAGTCGACCACATCCCCCCCTTCCTTGTGGGTGATCTCGAAGTTCTCGCTGATCTTGGAGACATCGCCGGACAACAGCAGCGCAGGCGTGTGCGTGAGGCGCTGATCAAGGGTCTGGATGGTGACCTGCTCCAGGTCCGGGTCATACAGCCAGACTTTCTGCCCGTTGGAGACCAGCAGTTGCTCCATCGGCTCGTCGGTGTGCCAGCGGAACAGGCCCGGGCGCTTGAGGGCGAGCTCGCCGGAGGTTTCCTGAAGCTGGGTGCCGGAGCCGTCGAGGGTCAGCTGGGAGAAGCGACCGGTGATGGTCTGGGCCTTGTTGAGCATTTCGGTCAGGCGGGCGATGGCCACCTGGTCATCAGCCTGGGCCTGCATGGCACCAAGGCTCAGTGCGGCAACGAGCAGCATGCGGATCAGTCGCATGGGGGTCCTCATCAGAATTCCGTTCAGGGTTAGTCGCGAACCGGGCCCGGCGCGATCACGTCACGCGAGCCGTTGGTGTTCATGGGCGTGACCACACCGGCCATCTCCATCGCCTCGATCATCCGGGCGGCGCGGTTGTAGCCGATCTTCAGCTTGCGCTGTACCGCGGAAATGGACGCGCGGCGGCTCTCGGTGACGAAGCGCACGGCCTCGTCGTAGAGCGGGTCTTCCTCACTGCCTTCACCGCCCTCACCGCCATCGAAGCCGCCGCTGGAGCCACCACCACCCTCGTCGACACCCGCGAGGATGTCTTCGATGTAGTCGGGAGCGCCACGCAGCTTCCAGGCCTCGACCACGCGATGCACCTCGTCATCGGAGACGAAGGCACCGTGGACACGGATCGGCAGGCCGGTGCCCGGCGGCAGGTAGAGCATGTCGCCGTGGCCCAGCAACTGCTCGGCGCCGCCCTGGTCGAGGATGGTGCGCGAGTCGATCTTGCTGGAGACCTGGAAGGCCATGCGGGTCGGGATGTTGGCCTTGATCAGGCCGGTGATCACGTCCACCGAGGGGCGCTGGGTGGCGAGGATCAGGTGGATGCCCGCCGCACGTGCCTTTTGCGCGATACGGGCGATCAGCTCTTCCACCTTCTTGCCGACAATCATCATCATGTCGGCGAATTCGTCGACGATTACCACGATGGTCGGCAATTGCTTCAGCAGCGGCGCTTCGTCTTCCATGCTCTCGCGGCGATAGAGCGGGTCGGTCAGCGGCGTGCCCGCCTCCTCCGCGTCCTTGACCTTGCGGTTGAAGCCCGCCAGGTTGCGCACGCCCATGGCGGCCATCAGCTTGTAGCGCCGCTCCATCTCGGCGACGCTCCAGCGCAGCGCGTTGGCGGCTTCCTTCATGTCGGTCACGACCGGGCACAGCAGGTGCGGAATGCCCTCGTAGATCGACAGTTCGAGCATCTTCGGGTCGATCATGATCAGCCTCGCCTGCTCGGGCGTGGACTTGAACAGGATCGACAGGATCATGGCGTTGACGCCCACGGACTTACCGGAGCCGGTGGTACCGGCCACCAGCAGGTGCGGCATGCGGGCCAGGTCGGTGATCACCGGGCGCCCGCCAATGTCATGGCCGAGGGCCATGGTGACCGGCGACTTGGCCTCGTCGTACTCGGTCGAGGACAGCACTTCGGAGAAGCGCACGATCTGGCGGTCTTCGTTGGGTATCTCGATGCCCACGGTGGTCTTGCCGGGAATGACCTCCACCACGCGGACGCTGATCACGGCGAGGGACCGCGCCAGGTCCTTGGCCAGGTTGGAGATGCGGCTGACCTTGACGCCTGCGGCGGGCTGGATCTCGAAACGGGTGATCACGGGGCCCGGGTGCACGGATTCGACTATCACTTCGACGCCGAACTCCTTGAGCTTGATCTCCAGCAGGCGCGACATGGCCTCGAGGGATTCGGGGGAGTAGCTCTTCTGCTTCTTCTCGGCCACATCGAGAATGGAGATCGGCGGCAGGGTGCCCTCTACCGCGCTGTCGACGAACAGCGGGACCTGCTTCTCCTTCTGCACCCGCTTGCTGGGCTCGGCAGCCTTGGCCGGCGCAGGGGGCGTGATGACCGGTGCCGGGCGCTTGTCGCGCTCGATCATGTGCTTGGCCAGGGCGTCTTCGCGTTCGATCAGGCGCTCCTTGACCTTCGCCTGCTCGCGACTGTCACGAACCACGGGCGCGGCGACCTCGTTGACGCGGTCATCCACCTCGCGCAGCTTGGCCACGAGTTGCTTGCGCTCGGCACGCGCGCTCCACCAGCGGTTGATCAGGCTCTGGATCAGCTCGACCAGGTCGAGGGTTATCTTGCCGGTCAGGTCCATCACCTTGAACCACGACAGGTCGGTGAATACCGTCAGGCCGAAGAGGAACAGGGCGAAGAACATCAGTGTGCTGCCCTGCACGTTCAGGGCGTTGACCGCCAGGTGGCTGAGGCTTTCGCCCAGCGCACCGCCGGCGGATGCTGGCATGCCGACGCTGTCCTGGAAGTGGATATCGGCCAGCGCGGCGCCCGAAAGCACCAGGAAGACGAGGCCGATCAGGCGCCAGGAGAACAGCCAGCCACTCCAGTCGATGGCCTGGTGGCGATGACGGAACACCTGCAGCGTCTTGATCGCAAGCAGCAACGGGAAGATGTAGGCGAAGTAGCCCAGGGCCATGAAGAGGATGTCGGCGAACCAGGCGCCCAGGCGGCCTGCGGCGTTCTGTACCTGCTCAACATTGCTGGTGTGGGTCCAGCCCGGATCGGAAGAGTCGTAGGTGAGCAACGCCATCCACAGGTAGAGGCACAACGCGCCCAGCGCGATCAGCGCACCTTCCTTGAGGCGGTAATGCAATTGCTGGCGCCAGACGGGCGTCTGGGCAGTACTCGTGGAATTCTTCAAACGCCTTTTTTCCTGCGCCCTTGGCGCGTTCAAGAATCGGTTACTGGCGGAAATGCCGCCCATTGTACGGGTTTAACCGCCCGGCGCCACAGCGTCCGCCCTGGCCGCGGCGCGTTTTGCGGGTGATTCGTGCTTCGGTGTAGCATAGCCGCCAGCATCTTGCGCAGCGCTCAATTTGAGCATGCATTCTCTTTTGTGACAAAGACTTATGAGGCCTTTTTATGAGCGACGTCAAGCATTCACGCCTGATCATCCTGGGCTCCGGCCCAGCCGGTTACACCGCTGCCGTGTATGCCGCCCGCGCCAACCTCAAACCCGTTGTCATCACCGGCATCCAGCCGGGCGGCCAGCTCACCATCACCACCGAGGTCGACAACTGGCCGGGTGACGTCGAAGGCCTCACCGGCCCCGCCCTGATGGAGCGCATGCAGAAGCACGCCGAGCGCTTCGACACCGAGATTGTCTACGACCACATCCACACCGCCGAGTTGCAGCAGCGCCCCTTCATCCTCAAAGGCGACAGCGGCACCTATAGCTGCGATGCGCTGATCATCGCCACCGGCGCCTCCGCCCAGTACCTGGGCCTGCCGTCCGAAGAGGCCTTCGCCGGCAAGGGCGTATCGGCCTGCGCCACCTGCGACGGCTTCTTCTACCGCAACCAGGTGGTCTGCGTGATCGGCGGCGGCAACACCGCCGTCGAGGAGGCCCTCTACCTCTCCAATATCGCCAAGGAAGTCCACCTGATCCACCGCCGCGACAAGCTGCGCTCGGAGAAGATCCTCCAGGACAAGCTGTTCGAGAAAGCCAAGAACGGCAACGTGCGCCTGCACTGGAACCATACCCTGGAAGAGGTACTGGGCGACGCCACCGGCGTGACCGGCGTCCGACTGAAAGACACCACCAACGGCGAAACCAAGGAAATACCCCTGGCCGGTGTATTCATCGCCATCGGCCACAAGCCCAACACCGAACTGTTCCAGGGCCAGCTGGAAATGCGTGACGGCTACCTGGTGGTCCGCGGCGGCTCCGAAGGCAACGCCACCGCCAGCAGCATCGAGGGCGTCTTCGCCGCTGGCGACGTGGCCGACCACGTCTATCGCCAGGCCATCACCTCGGCAGGTGCCGGCTGCATGGCCGCGCTGGATGCCGAAAAATTCCTCGACGACAACTGAGGCGCAGGGGCGGCGCACCTCACGCCGCCCTCCCCTTCCCATGCTGACCTGGCTTAGCCGCGAAAACCTGACTTTCCCGCCCCTCGAGCGCGCCCTCCGCGAGCCCAATGGACTGCTGGCGGCCGGCGGCGACCTGTCCCCCGAGCGTTTGGTCCAGGCCTATCGCCACGGCTGCTTCCCCTGGTTCCAGGACGGCCAACCGATCCTCTGGTGGTCACCCGACCCGCGCACCGTTCTACCCCCGCAGGAAGTGCATGTTTCCCACAGCCTCGCCAAGCTGATCCGCCAGCAACGGTTCCGCGTCACCTTCGACCAGGATTTCGCCGCCGTCATCGAGGCCTGCGCCGGGCCACGCAGCTACACCGATGGCACCTGGATCACCACTCCGATGCAGGCCGCCTATCTGGAACTGCATCGCCGCGGCGTCGCCCATTCGGTCGAGGTCTGGCTGGGTGACGAACTGGTCGGCGGCCTGTACGGGCTCGCCATGGGCAAACTGTTCTTCGGCGAATCCATGTTCAGCCGCACCGACAACGCCTCCAAGGTCGGCTTCGTGACCCTCACCCGACACCTCAACGACTGGGGCTTCGTGCTCATCGACTGCCAGATGCCGACCCAGCACCTGCACAGCTTCGGCGCCCGCTCGATCACCCGCGAGAAGTTCTCACGCTACCTCCAGCTTTATCTCGACCAACCCAACAGCGCCAACTGGGTTGTCGCCTAGGCGAGTCGCCAAGCCTGGCTTACACTTGCGGAAGGCTTTTTCGAGATTCGACCATGACCGAGCTGGCTCGCCTGAAGTTCTATGCCACTCAACCGCATCCTTGCAGCTACCTGCCCGAGGAACAGGCCACCACACTGTTTCTCGATCCCAGCCAGCCGATGGATGTGGAGGTCTACGCCGAGCTCTCGGAAATGGGTTTCCGCCGCAGCGGCGACCACCTCTACCGCCCACATTGCCAGCGCTGCACCGCCTGCGTACCGGCCCGCATCCCCGCCGAAGCCTTTGCACCCAGCCGCCAGCAGCGGCGCATCCTCAAGCGCAACACCGACATCGAAGTCCGCGCCGTTCGCCCAGCGTTCAACGAGGAGTATTACGCCCTCTATGTGCGCTACATCGAGGAGCGCCATGCCGACGGCGACATGTACCCACCGAGCCGCGATCAGTTTTCCACCTTCCTGGTCCGCGACCTGCCGTTCTCGCGCTTCTACGAATTCCGCCTGGAGGGTCGCCTGGTCGCGATTGCCGTGACCGACGTCCTGCCCAACGGCCTCTCGGCCGTCTACACCTTCTACGACCCGTCGGAAGAGCGCCGCAGCCTGGGCCGCTTCGCCATCCTCTGGCAGATCGGCGAGACCTTGCGCCTGGGCCTCCAGGCGGTCTATCTCGGCTACTGGATCAAGAACTGCAGGAAGATGAACTACAAGACCCAGTACCGCCCCATCGAGCTCTTCGTCAATCAGCGCTGGGTCACCCTCACCTGAAACCCTTGGCTTACGATGCACTTTTCGGGCACAATGCACGCCGTTTTTGCCAGGCGCCGTTTGCACCCGGCCAATCATTGATACCGAGGGCTTTACTGCATGTCGAAAGAAGACAGCTTCGAAATGGAAGGCACTGTCATCGATACCCTGCCCAACACCATGTTCCGCGTGGAGTTGGAAAACGGGCACGTCGTCACCGCGCATATTTCCGGCAAGATGCGCAAGAACTACATCCGCATCCTTACCGGGGACAAGGTTCGCGTCGAGCTGACCCCCTATGACCTGAGCAAAGGCCGCATCACCTACCGCGCCCGCTAATCAGGCACACAACAAAAAGCCCGGCAATCGCCGGGCTTTTTGCGTTTCTTCATATCAGCATCAGGCCATTTCAGCAGTGGTCTCGAAGTCGAACTCGAGCTCATCGTCCTTCACGTCGATGTGAACCACGCCGCCGTGCTCGGCCAACTCGCCGAAGAGGATCTGCTCCGCCAACGGGCGCTTGATCTTGTCCTGGATCAGGCGCGCCATCGGTCGAGCCCCCATCTGCGCGTCATAGCCACGCTCACCCAGCCAACCGCGCGCCTCGTCACTGACGACCAGTTGAACGCGCTTGTCTTCCAACTGAGCCTGCAGCTCGGTCAGGAACTTGTCGACGACGTTCTTGATGGTTTCGTGAGTGAGGCGACCGAACTGGATGATGGTGTCCAGGCGATTACGGAACTCCGGTGTGAAGCTCTTCTTGATCACTTCCATCGCATCGGACGAGTGGTCCTGATGGGTGAAGCCTATGGAGGCGCGCGACGCGGTTTCGGCCCCCGCATTGGTGGTCATGATCACGATGACGTTACGGAAGTCCGCCTTGCGGCCGTTATTGTCGGTGAGCGTACCGTGGTCCATGACCTGCAGAAGGAGGTTGAAGACCTCGGGATGCGCCTTCTCGATCTCGTCGAGCAGGAGGACACAGTGCGGCATCTTGGTGATGGCTTCGGTGAGCAATCCACCCTGGTCGAAACCTACATACCCCGGAGGCGCACCGATGAGGCGCGAAACAGTGTGCCGCTCCATGTACTCGGACATGTCGAAGCGCACCAACTCGATCCCCATGGCCTTGGCCAACTGACGAGCGACCTCTGTCTTGCCCACACCAGTGGGGCCGGCGAAGAGGAAGGAGCCCACAGGCTTGTCCGGCGACTTGAGACCTGCCCGGGACAGCTTGATGGCAGTCGACAGGGAGTCGATGGCCGCATCCTGGCCGAATACCGTCAGCTTCAGGTCGCGCTCGAGGTTGCGCAGCAACTCCTTGTCGGAGCTGGTGACGTGCTTCGGAGGAATCCGCGCGATCTTGGCGACGATGTCCTCGACCTGCGCAACATCGATACGCGGAGCGCGCTTGTCTTCAGGCTGCAAGCGCTGATAGGCGCCCGCCTCGTCGATGACGTCGATGGCCTTGTCCGGCATATGACGGTCGTTGATATAGCGCGCCGCAAGCTCGGCAGCCGCACGCAACGCCTCATCGCTGTATTCGATGTGGTGATGCTGCTCGAAGCGCCCCTTCAGGCCACGAAGGATGCCGACGGTGTCCTCCACGGAGGGCTCGGTAACATCGACCTTCTGGAAGCGCCGCGCCAGTGCGCGGTCCTTCTCGAAGATGCCACGGAACTCCTGGAAGGTCGTGGAACCGATGCAGCGGATCTCACCGGAAGAGAGCAGCGGCTTCAGCAGGTTGGACGCATCCATTACCCCGCCCGAGGCAGCGCCTGCTCCGATGATGGTGTGGATCTCGTCGATGAAGAGGATGGCGTGCGGACGCTTGCGCAGTTCGTTCAGCAGCGCCTTGAAGCGCTTCTCGAAGTCACCACGGTATTTGGTACCGGCAAGCAAAGCCCCCAGGTCCAGCGAATAGACGACGCTGTCGGCCAGGAGGTCGGGGACCTGATTGTCGACGATGCGCTTGGCCAGGCCTTCGGCGATGGCCGTCTTGCCGACACCCGCCTCCCCCACCAGCAACGGGTTGTTCTTGCGGCGACGGGCAAGGATCTGCGCCACGCGCTCGACCTCGGCCTCGCGCCCGACCAGCGGATCGATGCGCCCCTGGCGCGCCAGCTCGTTCAGATTGCTCGCATAGGCATCCAGAGGATGCCCAGCGGAAGAGGATTCCCCACCTTCGTCATCCTGCATTTCCTGCTCGCTATCATGCTGCTCGCCATGGCCGGGCACCTTGGAGATGCCGTGGGCGATGTAGTTGACAACATCGATACGGGCGACGCTCTGCTGCTTGAGCAGGAATACCGCCTGGCTTTCCTGCTCACTGAAGATGGCCACCAGCACGTTGGCACCGGTGACTTCGCGCTTGCCCGAGCTCTGCACGTGGAACACGGCGCGCTGCAATACGCGCTGGAAACCGAGCGTGGGCTGGGTTTCGCGGTCCTCGTCATGCTGGGGAATCAGCGGCGTAGTGGAGTCAATGAATTCCTGCAGGTCATGCCGCAGCTTGTCCAGGTTCGCACCACAGGCTTTCAGCACTGCAGAAGCGGCATCGTTATCAAGAAGGGCAAGCAACAGATGCTCGACCGTCATGAACTCATGACGCTTGGCGCGGGCCTCCTTGAAGGCAAGATTGAGGGTGACTTCGAGCTCACGGTTTAACATAGCTTCACCTCATACCCAAGCGGTCGGCGTTAACCGTCCTTCTCGATCTCACAGAGTAGCGGATGCTGACTCTCTCTCGCGTATTGATTCACCTGCATAGCCTTGGTTTCAGCAATATCGCGTGTAAACACCCCACAGACCGCCCGCCCCTCGGTGTGAACGGTCAGCATGACCTTGGTCGCCGTCTCGCGGTTGTGGTTGAAGAACACCTCAAGCACCTCGACGACGAAATCCATCGGCGTGTAGTCATCGTTAAACATGACCACCTTATACATAGGTGGCGCCTGAAGGATCGGCTTGGCTTCCTGGACGACCAGACCTGTGTCGTCGCCCCCATGATGCTCAGGGCGATCCTGATTGAATGTTAGTCGAATCTGGCTGCTTGCATGCATGCTGGAATAAAGCTTCTTGATAGGCGAAAGGGAGACGCCGTTTGGACTTTGACCCGCTTCTCAGCTGGTCGCTGCATCGCCTTGACTAAAGGCAAAACGGTGTTACAAACAATGGATACCCACCTACGGGTATCAGGGGTTCCGCACCCTCGTCCATTCGGTCGAAACAGGCGCGGGGTCGAAGTGGATGATACTCCAGTGATGGAGTCCTTTGCAGAGGGATATCAGCATGGTTAGCGGTAAGGTCAAGTGGTTCAACAACGCCAAGGGCTATGGATTTATCCTCGCTGACGGCCGAGATGAGGACCTGTTCGCCCATTATTCGGCCATCCAGATGGATGGTTACAAAACCTTGAAAGCTGGCCAACCGGTAAGCTTCGATATCATCCAGGGCCCCAAAGGCCTGCACGCCGTGAACATCAGTACGGTCACGGCAAACTCCGAAGCACCTGCCGCCACTGCCAGCCTCCCCCAGGGCAGCACGGTCGAAGCTTGAGCCCATTCCTTAGGGCATAAAAAAGGCCGGTCATGATGACCGGCCTTTTCGTTACGCCATCAGTCTCACATGTGAGCGATGGTGGCGTCGCCGAAGCCAGAGCAGGAAACCAGCTTGGCACCGTCCATCAGGCGCTCGAAGTCGTAAGTCACGGTCTTCGCAGCGATGGCACCGTTGGTGCCCTTGATGATCAGGTCGGCAGCCTCGGTCCAGCCCATGTGGCGCAGCATCATCTCGGCGGAGAGGATGACCGAACCCGGGTTGACCTTGTCCTGGCCAGCGTACTTGGGCGCAGTGCCGTGGGTCGCTTCGAACATGGCGATGGTGTCGGACAGGTTGGCACCCGGAGCGATACCGATCCCACCCACCTCGGCCGCCAGGGCGTCGGACAGGTAGTCACCGTTCAGGTTCAGGGTGGCGATCACGTCGTACTCGGCCGGACGCAGCAGGATCTGCTGCAGCATGGCGTCGGCGATGGCGTCTTTCACCACGATGTTCTTGCCGGTGTTCGGGTTCTTGAACTGCATCCACGGGCCGCCATCCAGCAGCTCGGCGCCGAACTCTTCACGCGCGACTTCGTAGCCCCACTCTTTGAAGGCACCTTCGGTGAACTTCATGATGTTGCCTTTGTGGACGATGGTCACGGAGCTGCGATCGTTGTCCACGGCGTACTGCAGGGCCTTGCGCACGAGACGCTTGGTGCCTTCCAGGGAAACCGGCTTGATGCCGATACCGCAGTTTTCGGTGAAGCGAATCTTCTTGACGCCCATTTCCTCGGTGAGGAACTTGATGACCTTCTCGGCCTCGGGGGAACCCGCTTTCCACTCGACGCCTGCGTAGATGTCTTCCGAGTTCTCGCGGAAGATCACCATGTCCACGTCACCGGGCTTCTTGACCGGGCTGGGCACGCCTTCGAACCAGCGAACGGGACGCTGGCAAACATACAGGTCCAGCTCCTGGCGCAGGGCCACGTTCAGGGAGCGGATGCCACCACCGACCGGAGTGGTCAGCGGGCCTTTGATGGAAACGACGTAGTCACGTACCGCTTCCAGGGTTTCTTTCGGCAGCCAGGTGTCCTGGTCGTAGACCTGGGTGGCCTTCTCGCCAGCGTAGACTTCCATCCAGGAGATCTTGCGAGTGCCGTTGTAGGCCTTGGCAACGGCGGCATCCACCACCTTGATCATGACTGGGCTGATGTCGACGCCGATGCCATCGCCTTCGATGAAGGGGATGATCGGGTTGTTCGGGACGTTCAGGGACATATCGGCATTGACGGTGATTTTGTCACCGGTAGCAGGCACCTGGATCTTTTGGTATCCCATGCTGGACTCCGTAGTTCTCGTGGTCTGACAACCATCACGCGGTCGGCGCGACGGATGGATCTTGGGTCTCGGAAAGGCGGCACATTCTTGTAGTTTTTCTACAGAAAGTCACGCACTTTTCCTTGTTTATGCAGATCGGGCTGGCAGTTAAACCCGCATGAAACCTGTGCTTTAGCCGTGCATGTAGTCAAACTACAACATCGCTACACATGGCCACCTGAGCAAGCGCTATTCATCCTAGCAGCTTGCTTCCGGATTGCCGCTCCTCTCGCCTCCCCCTCTGCGGATGACTAAGATTGGTCGCCCACCGAGGAGGATCCCATGCGCTTCACCCCCCATGTCACAGTCGCCACCCTGGTAGAAGACCAGGGCCGTTTTCTGATGGTCGAGGAGATATCGGATGGCCGGGCGGTATTAAACCAGCCTGCCGGCCACTTGGAAGCCGACGAAAGTCTCATCCAGGCCGCCCTGCGCGAAACCCTCGAGGAAACCGGCTGGGACGTCGAGTTGACCGCCGTCACCGGCATCTACCTCTATACCGCGCCGAGCAACGGCGTGACCTACCAGCGCGTCTGCTTCGCCGCACGCCCGCTGCGCCAACGCCCCGAGCGCGAGCTCGACACCGGCATCATCGGCCCGCGCTGGCTGACCCGAGACGAGCTCCTGGCCCACCGCGAACAATGGCGCAGCCCACTGATCATCCGCTGCATCGACGACTACCTGGCCGGAGAACGCTTCCCCCTGAGCCTGATCCGCGACCCGGCGTGATCGCCCGAGCCGACCGCACCTGTTAGAATCCCGTTCTTTTTTGCAGCAGTCCCAGAGTCTTATGTCCGATACAGCCAAAACCCGCGTGATCGTCGGCATGTCCGGCGGCGTGGACTCTTCCGTTTCCGCCCTCCTGCTGATGGAACAGGGTTACCAGGTGGAAGGCCTGTTCATGAAGAACTGGGACGAGGACGACGGCACCGAATACTGCACCGCCAAGGAAGACCTGGCGGACGCCCAGGCCGTGTGCGATCGCATCGGCATCAAGCTGCACACAGCCAACTTCGCCGCCGAGTACTGGGACAACGTGTTCGAGCACTTCCTCGCCGAATACAAGGCGGGCCGCACGCCCAACCCGGACATCCTCTGCAACCGCGAGATCAAGTTCAAAGCCTTCCTCGACTACGCCCTGATGCTCGGTGCCGACCTCATCGCCACCGGCCATTACGTGCGTCGCCGCGACGTCGACGGCCGCACCGAACTGCTCAAGGGCCTGGACCCGAACAAGGACCAGAGCTACTTCCTCCACGCCGTCGGCGGCAAGGAAATCGCCCGCACCCTGTTCCCCGTCGGCGAACTGGAAAAGCCCGAAGTCCGCGCCATCGCCGAGAAACACGGCCTGGCCACCGCGAAGAAGAAGGACTCCACCGGCATCTGCTTCATCGGTGAGCGCCGCTTCAGCGACTTCCTCAAGCAATACCTGCCGGCCCAGCCCGGCGACATCGAAACCACCGATGGCGAAGTCATCGGCCGCCACCACGGCCTGATGTACCACACCATCGGCCAGCGCCAGGGCCTTGGCATCGGCGGCATGAAGGACGCCAGCGACGAACCCTGGTACGTCCTGGCCAAGGACGTCGCGCGCAACGTACTGGTCGTCGGCCAGGGCAACGAACACCCCTGGCTGTTCTCCCGCGCGCTGCTCGTCTCGGAGATTTTCTGGGTCAACCCGATCGAGCTCGACCAGCCCCGCCCCCTGACCGCCAAGGTCCGCTACCGGCAGAGCGACCAGGCCTGCACCCTGGAGCGCACCGCCAATGGCTACCGTGCAGTCTTCGACGACCCCCAGAGGGCTGTAACGCCCGGCCAGTCGGTCGTCTTCTATGACGGCGAAATCTGCCTGGGTGGCGGCGTGATCGAAACGGCCGAAGCCTGGGGCGCCGAGGTGCGCCGCCCATGACGCCCCTGCAGGAACAACTCGTAGCACTGGGCGCCGTGTTCGAAGCCGCCGTGCTGGTGGACAAGATCGCCAAGACCGGCCAGGTCAGCGAAGCGCCGCTGGGCTGCATGCTCGGCAGCCTGCTGGTTCGCGACCCGAAGAACACCCTGGACGTCTATGGCGGCGACGACATCAACCTGCGCGACGGCTACAAGGCCCTGATCAGCGCCCTGGAACGCGAGCCCAGCAGCCTGCAGCGCGAACCGCTGCGCTACGCCCTGTCGCTGCTGACCCTGGAGCGCCAGCTGAACAAGCGCGAGGACATGCTGCAACTGATCGGCAGCCGGCTCGACCAGATCCAGCAGCAGACGCAGCACTTCGGCGTCGTCCACGACAACGTCATCGCCTCGTGCGGCAGCCTCTACCAGGACACCCTCAGCACCTTCCGCCAGCGCATCCAGGTCCATGGCGACATGCGCCACCTGCAACAACCCAGCAATGCCGCCAAGATCCGCGCCCTGCTGCTCACCGGCATCCGCTCCGCCCGCCTCTGGCGCCAACTCGGCGGCCATCGCTGGCAGTTGCTGTTCAGCCGCCGCAAGCTGCTGGGCGAGCTCTACCCCATGCTGCGCAACTGAATTCGCGGGCAAGCGCCGAACGGCGCAAGCCCGCTCGCGTTATCGGGGCCGGTTTTCGTGTATGATGTGCGCCCTTTTCGTTGACCGATTGTCCGAGAACGCCCCATGCAGCTCTCCTCGCTCACCGCGGTTTCCCCCGTCGATGGCCGCTACGCCGGCAAAACCAGCGCACTGCGCCCGATCTTCAGTGAATATGGCCTGATCCGCTTCCGCGTGCAGGTCGAAGTCCGCTGGCTGCAACGCCTTGCCGCCCACGCCGGCGTTCCGGAAGTCGCCCCCTTCTCCGCCGAAGCCAACGCCCTGCTGAACGAGCTGGCCGAGAACTTCCAGCTGGAGCACGCCGAGCGCATCAAGGAAATCGAGCGCACCACCAACCACGACGTCAAGGCCGTGGAGTACCTGCTCAAGGAGCAGGCCGCCAAGCTGCCGGAACTGGCCAAGGTCAGCGAGTTCATCCACTTCGCCTGCACCAGCGAGGACATCAACAACCTGTCCCACGCCCTGATGCTGCGCGAAGGCCGCAACGGCGTGCTGCTGCCGCTGATGCGCCAGACCGCCAACGCCATCCGTGAGCTGGCGATCCGCTTCGCAGACGTGCCGATGCTCTCCCGCACCCACGGCCAGCCCGCCTCCCCCACCACACTGGGCAAGGAACTGGCCAACGTCGTCTACCGCCTGGAGCGCCAGATCGCCCAGGTAGCCGCCGTACCGCTGCTGGGCAAGATCAACGGCGCCGTGGGCAACTACAACGCCCACCTCTCGGCCTACCCGGAAATCGACTGGGAAGCCAACGCCCGTGAATTCATCGAAGGTGACCTGGGCCTGAGCTTCAACCCCTACACCACCCAGATCGAGCCGCACGACTACATCGCCGAGCTGTTCGATGCCATCGCCCGCTTCAACACCATCCTCATCGACTTCGATCGCGACGTCTGGGGCTACATCTCCCTCGGCTACTTCAAGCAGAAGACCGTCGCCGGCGAGATCGGCTCCTCGACCATGCCGCACAAGGTCAACCCGATCGACTTCGAGAACTCCGAAGGCAACCTCGGCATCGCCAACGCCCTGTTCCAGCACCTGGCCAGCAAGCTGCCGATCTCCCGCTGGCAGCGCGACCTGACCGACTCCACCGTGCTGCGCAACCTCGGCGTCGGCTTCGCCCACAGCGTCATCGCCTACGAAGCCAGCCTCAAGGGCATCGGCAAGCTCGAGCTGAACGAAGCACGCATCGCCGCCGACCTGGACGCCTGCTGGGAAGTCCTCGCCGAACCGATCCAGACCGTGATGCGCCGCTACGCCATCGAAAACCCCTACGAGAAGCTGAAGGAACTGACCCGCGGCAAGGGCATCAGCCCCGAAGCGCTGCAGACTTTCATCGACGACCTCGACATGCCGGCCGAAGCCAAGGCCGAACTGCGCAAGCTGACCCCCGCCGCCTACATCGGCAACGCGGCGGCCCAGGCCAAGCGTATCTGACGGCTATCGCCCCCTTGCACGCCCGGCTGTGCCGGGCGTTTTTATTTGAAAGGTTCCGCCATGACTTCCGATCTCCCCCTGCAAATCCTCGGCGGCATCTCCGCCCGTGAATTCCTCCGCGACTACTGGCAGAAGAAACCCCTGCTGATCCGCCAGGCCATCCCGGACTACGAGAGCCCCATCTCCCCCGACGAGCTGGCCGGCCTGTCCCTGGAAGAGGAAGTCGAATCGCGCCTGGTGATCGAACATGGCGAGCACCCGTGGGAGCTGCGTCGCGGCCCGTTCTCCGAAGACACCTACCAGGACCTGCCGGAAAAGGACTGGACCCTCCTCGTCCAGTCCGTCGACCAGTTCGTCCCGGAAGTCGCCGAACTGCTGGAGCATTTCCGCTTCCTGCCCAGCTGGCGCATCGACGACATCATGGTCAGCTTCGCCGCACCCGGCGGCGGTGTTGGCCCGCATTACGACAACTACGACGTTTTCCTGCTCCAGGCCCATGGCCAGCGCCGCTGGAAGATCGGCCAGATGTGCGACGCCTCGAGCCCGCTGCTGCCCCACGCCGACCTGCGCATCCTCGCCGACTTCCAGGGCACCGATGAATGGGTGCTGGAACCGGGCGACATGCTCTACCTGCCGCCGCGCCTGGCCCACTTCGGCATCGCCGAGGACGACTGCATGACCTACTCGGTCGGCTTCCGCGCACCCAGCGCCGCTGAAGTACTGACCCATTTCACCGACTTCCTCGCCCAGTTCATCCCGGACGAAGAACGCTACAGCGATGCCGACATCGCGCCGGTCAGCGACCCCTACCAGATCCAGCAGGACTCCCTCGACCGCCTCAAGGCCCTGCTGGCCGAGCACATGAGCGACGAACGCCTGCTGCTGACCTGGTTCGGCCAGTTCATGACCGAGCCGCGCTATCCCGAGCTGGTCGCCGGCACCGAAGTGGAAGAAGACGAGTTCGTCGGCGCCCTGGAAGATGGCGCCGTGCTGATCCGCAACCCCAGCGCCCGCATGGCCTGGTCCGAAGTGGATATCGGCCTGGTGCTCTTCGCCAGCGGCCAGAGCCGCCTGCTGCCCAGCAGCCTGCGCGAGCTGCTGAAACTGGTCTGCGCCAGCGACGCACTGCACATCGACAACCTCGGCCAATGGCTGGCCGACGAGGACGGGCGTAAGCTTCTGTGGGAATTGGTCAAGCAAGGAAGTCTGGAGTTTGCCGATGAGTGAGATACACGTCCGCATCGCCGATTGGCAGAAGGACAATGCCGACCTGCGCCGCATCCGTGAAACCGTGTTCATCGCCGAACAGGCGGTGGCGCCGGAGCAGGAATGGGATGCGGAAGACGTCGACGCGGTCCACTTCCTCGCCCTGGAGCGTGACTACGCCATCGGCACCGCGCGCCTGCTGCCCGATGGTCACATCGGCCGCGTATCGGTGCTCAAGGACTGGCGCGGCCTGCGGGTCGGCGACCGCCTGCTGGAAGCAGTGATCGCCGAAGCGGAGCGTCGCGGCCTCAAGCAGCAGATGCTCTCCGCCCAGGTGCACGCCACCCCCTTCTATGAGCGCCACGGCTTCCGCGTCGTCAGCGGCGAGTTCCTCGAAGCCGGCATCCCCCACGTGGACATGGTGCGCGACAGCCAGTAGAGGTCGACATGGAACCCAACGCCCCGGAAAACCAAGAGCCCGATGCCGAATTGCCGGCCATCGAATTCCAGTCACCGGGGCGTTTCGAGGTCCACAACCCGGTCCCGGATCTGCGCGAGCCGGCCCCCTGGGAGCCAGCGCCCTACACCCTTGGCGAACACACCGACCTGCAGCGCTTCGCCAAACCCGACGATGCACGCCCCCACGCCCTCGCCCTGCTGCAGCAGGCGCAGCGCAACCTTTGTTTCTACACGCCGGACCTCGAAGCCTGGCTCTACCACCACAGCAGCATCCAGGACGCCTGCACCCGCTTCCTCCTGGCCAACCCGCGCAACCGCCTGCGCATCCTGATACGTGACGTCACGCGCCCGGTAAAGGAAGGCCATCGCCTGCTCAACCTGGTGCGCCGCCTGTCCAGCAACAGCCAGATCCGCAAACTCAACCCCGATCACTCCAACGAAGAGTGCGCCTACCTGCTGGTGGATGATCGCGGCCTGCTGCTGCGTCCGGAACTGGACAGCTTCTCCGGCTACGCTCTGTACAACGACCCCGGGCGCTGCCGCCTGCGCCAGGCCCAGTTCGACCAGGCCTGGGAGCAGAGCGTCAGCGATCCCGACCTGCGGAGTTTCCTGTTATGACCCCACGCGCGCTCCTCGCCGCCCTGCTCCTTGCCCTGAGCCTGCCGCTCCAGGCCGCGACCGAGGTGATCCCGCTCAATTACCGCACCGCCGAGGACGTGATGCCCGTGGTGCAATCGGTGCTCGGCAACGAAGGCCGCGTCAGCGCCTACGGCAACCAGCTGATCGTCAATGCCGAGCCGGCGAAGATCCAGGAACTGCGCAAGGTCCTTGGCCAGCTGGACACCGCGCCCAAGCGTCTGCTGATCTCGGTGGACACCAGCGACAGCAACTACCAGGACGATCGCGGCTACGCGGTCAACGGCTCGGCCAGCGTAGGCGGCGTCGATGTGGAAGCCGGGCGTGGCGAGGTGCGCGGCCGCGACCAGGTGCGCATCATCCGCCGCAGCACCGACAGCCGCGGCGGCGGCGTGCAACAGGTCCAGGCCAGCGAGGGCTACCCGGCGCTGATCCAGGTCGGCCAGAGCGTTCCCATCACCACCGCCAGCACCGGCCCCTACGGGCAGGTCTACAGCAACACCGAATACCGCAACGTGACCCGCGGCTTCTATGTCACCGCCAGCGTCACCGGCGACATCGTCCACGTCAGCATCAGCAGCAACAGCGACCGCCTGAGCCAGTCCCAGCCCGGCGTGATCGATGTGCAGAGCACCGATACCCGCGTCAGCGGTCGTCTCGGCGAGTGGATCACGGTCGGCGGCGTCAATCAGTCCAGCCAGTCCGACGACAGCGGCTTCCTGCAGCGCCGCAGCACCCAGGGCGGCGAAAACATGACCATGCGCCTGAAGGTCGACAGCCTCGACTGACCCACCCTTTCCCTGACCAATCGGTCGTTCTTAAGACTTATGTAGTAGTGCGAAAAAATCACTACAAAACGTTTGACGAACACTTGTTTGAAGCGCATCATGGCCCCGCTCCCGCTAACCAGGGGCCCTGCAACGGGCTCCCGGGCCGCGCTCAATACCTTCGAGCCGTCCCGTGTTGTTACAGCCCACAAGGCAGTTCGACGAGGTTGCGACTGGAACGAAGTTGTCCTGAGGGACGGGGAAGCGTTTAACGCAGCAGCCAGATCGACGATCCAACCGAACCTGATACGCCAAGGCATCCACGAGCCGAAGGCGAGCAGGCCGGAGAGCGAAGTCATCTGTACCGCTCGTCTCGTCACCCCTCCTCTCGAGTGTCCTACTCGTACCGGTCACATTCTCGACGTTCTGTGGTGAGCTACCCGTGATGCCTTCCAGGGCTTCACAGGGGGAAGTCGGTGCTCAACCAAACACATTTGAAGGATTGACCATGTCCGCATATCAAAACGACATCAAGGCAGTTGCCGCTCTGAAAGAAGCCGCAGGCAACAGCTGGAGCGCTATCAACCCGGAATCCGTCGCCCGTATGCGCGCCCAGAACCGCTTCAAGACCGGTCTGGACATCGCCAAGTACACCGCGGCCATCATGCGCAAGGACATGGCCGAATACGACGCCGACGCCTCCGTCTACACCCAGTCCCTGGGCTGCTGGCACGGCTTCATCGGTCAGCAGAAGCTGATCTCCATCAAGAAGCACCTGAAGACCACCAACAAGCGCTACCTCTACCTGTCCGGCTGGATGGTCGCGGCCCTGCGTTCCGACTTCGGCCCGCTGCCGGACCAGTCGATGCACGAGAAAACCGCCGTTTCCGGCCTGATCGAAGAGCTCTACACCTTCCTGCGCCAGGCTGACGCCCGCGAACTGGACCTGCTCTTCACCGCCCTGGACGCTGCCCGCGCCGCTGGCGACAAGGTCAAGGCCGACGAGATCCAGGCTCAGATCGACGGCTACGAAACCCACGTCGTTCCGATCATCGCCGACATCGACGCTGGCTTCGGTAACCCGGAAGCCACCTACCTGCTGGCCAAGAAGATGATCGAAGCGGGTGCCTGCTGCATCCAGATCGAGAACCAGGTTTCCGACGAGAAGCAGTGCGGCCACCAGGACGGCAAAGTGACCGTTCCGCACGAAGACTTCCTCGCCAAGATCAACGCAGTTCGCTACGCCTTCCTCGAGCTGGGCGTTGACGACGGCGTGATCGTTGCCCGTACCGACTCCCTGGGTGCCGGCCTGACCAAGCAGATCGCCGTGACCAAGCAGCCGGGCGACCTGGGCGACCAGTACAACTCCTTCCTGGATTGCGAAGAAATCACTCCTGCCGAGCTGAAGAACGGCGACGTGGTGATCAACCGCGAAGGCAAGCTGCTGCGTCCCAAGCGCCTGCCGTCCAACCTGTTCCAGTTCCGTGCCGGCACTGGCGAAGACCGCTGCGTACTGGACTGCATCACCAGCCTGCAGAACGGCGCCGACCTGCTGTGGATCGAAACCGAGAAGCCGCACGTTGGCCAGATCAAGGGCATGGTTGACCGCATCCGTCAGGTCATCCCGAACGCCAAGCTGGTCTACAACAACAGCCCGTCCTTCAACTGGACCCTGAACTTCCGCCAGCAGGTGTTCGACGCGTTCGTCGCCGAAGGCAAGGACGTTTCCGCCTACGACCGCGCCAAGCTGATGAGCGTCGAGTACGACGAAACCGAACTGGCCCAGGTTGCAGACGAGAAGATCCGCACCTTCCAGCGCGACGGTTCGGCTCACGCCGGCATCTTCCACCACCTGATCACCCTGCCGACCTACCACACCGCCGCGCTGTCCACCGACAACCTGGCCAAAGGGTACTTCGCCGACCAGGGCATGCTGGCCTACGTCAAAGGCGTACAGCGTCAGGAACTGCGCCAGGGCATCGCCTGCGTCAAGCACCAGAACATGGCTGGCTCCGACATCGGCGACAACCACAAAGAGTACTTCGCTGGCGAAGCGGCTCTGAAGGCGAGCGGTAAAGACAACACCATGAACCAGTTCCACTAATAGGAACTGTTCACCAGCACGACCCTCGGGTCGGCTGGATGCCTCGAAGCCCTGGCAGCGATGCCGGGGCTTTTTTTATGCTGCGCGAAACCTCCCCGGGGGGAACGCCTTGCATCCATCGCGCGTCTGAACTTACCTCTGGCCGACAGCCGACGGTTTCAATCCGATGCCCAGATCGCTCATTCCCTGCCTGCTGGCCCTGTTCCCCCTCCTCGCCCATGCCGGCGACCTGGAGCAACGCTTCACCCCAGGCACGCTCCAGCCCATCCTCGACCACCTTCAGCACAACGAGCACCCGCGCTTCGCCGTGGTCGACTACTCCCAACGCTCCGACCAGAAGCGCTTCCTTCTATACGACCGCGACACCCACGAGCTGCTGGCGAGCTACCGCGTGGCCCATGGCAAGGGCTCGGATGCCGACCACGACGGCTACGCCGAGCGCTTCTCCAACGAACCGGAAAGCCACGCCTCCGCCCTCGGCGCCTACCGCACCGGCGAGGTCTACCGGAGCGAACAGCCCGGCCACGGCCTGTCGATGCGCCTGGTCGGGCTGGACCCGAGCAACGACAAGGCCATGCAGCGCGCCATCGTCATCCACGCCATGGACTATATGGAAGACAGGTTCATCCGCCAGCACGGCGTGGCCGGGCGCAGTTTCGGCTGCATGGTGCTGTCCGACCGCGACCGCGACCGGGTGATCGAAGCGCTCCGCGGCGGCGCACTGATCTTCGCCATCCGGCCGACGCGCGCATCATCCGGGACACCCTGAAGCGTTTTGTGCGGCACCGCACATAAGGCACCACGCCCATCGCCCTGTCACAGTTCCGTCGCCTTGAGGCCGTAGCGTCAAGTCTCCGCCGATTCGCCCGTATGGAGACAGAGCCTTGAACAACGAGAAAGAGAACGCCGTCCTCTTTGGAAATGGCGACGAAGTGCCGAGCAACCAGTCCAGGAACCCCCACATCAGCGAGCTGATCGAAGGCGTCAAGCGCCGCGAGGTGCTGGCCGGTGGCGCCGCACTCGGCGCCCTCGCCTTCCTCGGCGTGTCCCTGCCCGGCCAGGCCGAGGCCAGCCAGGGCGAAGCCCGCGGCCTCGGCTTCCCCTTCAAGCCGCGCCGCCGACTGGCCTTCGAAGGCATCCCGGCCGGCCGCGCCGACACCATCACCGTGCCGCCGGGCTACAAGGCAACGCCCTTCATTCCCTGGGGCACGCCCATCACCGGCCGTTACCCTGCGTTCGCCGAGGACGCCAGCAACAGCGCTCAAGACCAGGCCGAACAGACCGGCATGCACCACGACGGCATGCATTTCTTCCCCATCGACACCCGCCACGGCCTGGGCCTGCGCTCCGACCATGGCCTGCTGGTACTCAACCACGAGTACATCGACGCGCCACTGCTGCACCCCAACGGCCCGACCGTCGTGAACGGCAAGCGCACGAGCGCCGAGGAAGTGCGCAAGGAAATCAACGCCCACGGTGTATCGGTGGTGGAGATCCGCCGTGACGTGCGCGGCGAATGGACGGTGGTGCCGAGCCGCCGCAACCGGCGCATCACCGCCGCCACGCCGATGCAGATCAGTGGCCCGGCACGCGGCAACAAACTGCTGCAGACCCGCCACAGCCCCAACGGCACCGCTGCACGCGGCACCCAGAACAACTGCTCCAACGGCTTCACACCCTGGGGCACCTACCTCACTTGCGAGGAGAACTGGGCCGGCTACTTCTCCACCCGTGACACCGACCTGCCCCGCGAACTGAAACGCTACGGCCTGCGCAACGGCAGCCGCTTCGGCTGGGAAACCCTCCCCGGCGACGAGTTCGAGCGCTTCGACGCCACTCGCAAGGCCGCCGACGCCAAGGGCGACTACCGCAACGAGCCGAACCAGTTCGGCTGGATCGTCGAGATCGACCCCTTCGAACCCGACTCCGTACCGGTCAAGCGCACCGCCCTGGGCCGCTTCGCCCACGAAGGCCTGATCTTCGCCCCGGTGAAGGCCGGCCGCCCGGTGGTGTGCTATTCCGGCGACGACTCGCAAAACGAGTACATCTACAAATACGTCAGCCGCGACGCCTACCGCCCCGGCCGCAGCAACGGCCGCCTGCTCGACGAAGGCACCCTGTACGTGGCGCGCTTCAACGCCGACGGCAGCGGCCAGTGGCTGGCGCTGGACATCAACGACAAAAACTTCCTCAAGGCCTGCCTCGCCGCCGGCGTGGCCTTCGCCGACCAGGGCGAGGTGCTGATCAACACCCGCCTGGCAGCGGACGTGGTCGGCGCGACCAAGATGGACCGCCCCGAGTGGGGCGCGGTCAACCCGGACAACGGCGAGGTGTACTTCACCCTCACCAACAACACCGCGCGCACCACGCCGGATGCGCCCAATCCGCGCCCCGCCAACGCCTACGGCCACATCATCCGCTGGCGCGAAAAGAGCCGCGACTACGCCGGCCAGGCCTTCAACTGGAACCTGTTCATGCTCGCCGGCCCGGAAACCGACAGCCGCGGCCCGAACGGCAAGCCGCTGGACGCCAGCAACATCCTCGCCAGCCCCGACGGCCTGTGGTTCGACGACGACGGTCGCCTGTGGATCCAGACCGACATGAGCGGCAGCCAGCTGGCCTCCGGCCCCTTCGGCAACAACCAGATGCTGGTGGCGGACCCGCGCAGCGGCGAACTCAAGCGCTTCCTGGTCGGCCCATTGGGCGCCGAGGTCACCGGCATCGCCGCGACCCCGGACTTCCGCACCCTGTTCGTCAATATCCAGCACCCGGGCGAGGGCTCCACGCCCACCAACCTGACCAGCACCTGGCCGGATGGACCGGGCAAGCGGCCGCGCTCCTCCACGGTGGTGATCACCCGGGAGGACCGCCGCCGCATTCTCTGATCCCCCAGCCACTGGCCGAAGTGCCAGGCATTTGCGACCGGCCAGCAATGGCCGGTCCTTTTTACCGATGACAGACTGGCCGCCCATTCATCAAGGGCTCATCCATGCCAGCCAACCGCCTGAGTCGCGCCACCGCCCTGGTAAGCCGCCTGCCCGCCGCCCTGCACACACCCCTCCTGAGCCTGCTGATCGGCAGCCAGGTCCGCTTCGCCGGCACCGCCCGCGTACGCGTCCATCACCTGAGCCAGCAGCGAGCGGTGATGAGCCTCGCCAACCGCCCCCGCGTGCGCAACCACATCAAGGGCGTGCATGCGGCCGCCATGGCATTGCTGGCAGAGTCCGCCACCGGACTGCTGGTGGGCATGAACGTGCCGGACGACAAGCTGCCGCTGATAAAGAGCCTGCACGTGGACTACCTCAAGCGCGCCACGGGCGGCCTGAAGGCGGTAGCCGAACTGGACGCCGAGCAGGTCCGCCGCATCCACGAAGAGGACCGGGGTGAGGTCCGTGTCGCGGTGATCATCACCGACGAAGCCGGCATCGAGCCGATCCGTTGCGAAATGATCTGGGCCTGGGTCAGCCGCAAGCGCGAGCCTTGACTAAGCTGTACGGGTGTCCCAACTGGAAGGGCGAGAACCCCGATGGCCCGAGTCAATCTCATTCTGGCGAGTACCGCGATCGCCGCGGTTACCGCCGCCGCCACCCTCTACTGGCGCCTGTCCGCCGAAGCCCAGGTCACCACCCAGCCCGCACCACGGGCCACCCAGGCGCCTGCCTTTGCGGCGAGCGACGCGCCGGAGACGACGGGGGCGCCGCGCATCGATCCCGCACGGATGGCGGAATACGAGAAGCGCCTGGAGTTCCACTCGGCCTACCGCGATTTCTTCAAGGCCGCGCCCGGCCTGTCGGCAGAAGCGCGCGAGCAACAGGCCGCCCGGCTGGCCGAGGAAGTACAGGCCCACGAGCAGAGCGGCGAGCTGGCAGCGAGCGAATCGCTGATGCTGCAGATCGCCCTGATCCAGGCCACCAGCACGGACGTGGAAGAACAGAAAGCGCGGGCCAATGCCCTGCTGCAACGCTACAAGGCTCGCAGCGATGCGCTGGAGAAGAAGCTGGCGGCGAAGCCCTCGCCCCAGTTCGATCATTACAAGCAGGAAGAAAAGCGCATCGTCGAAGAGGTGCTGGCGATGCAGAACATCCCCGACGGCCTGAGCCGCGACGAATACCTCAGGCAGCGCCTGCAGCAGGCCCGCGAGCAGGCCTACCACTGAGATCGCGAGGCGGATCGCCCGCCTCGCGACACGCCATCAGAGCAGTTGGTTGAGAATATAGTAGAGCAGGTTGAAGGGCTTGGCCCGATCGGCAGCATCGCTCGTCTCGGACGCATCCATCACCGGCCCGCTGCCATCCAGCACGTTGGTGACGAAATCATCCAGCTGCAGGTTCTGCTCCTGGATATCGGCATTGGCGAACTCGATGATGCTGGTGCAATGGCTCTCGTTCACCGCGCGGTATTGCGGGAAGTAACCGCCGAAATTGTGCAGGTTGGCCAGGGTATTGCGCAGGCGACCGGTGTCCACGTCCCACTTGGCGTGGATTAGCGCCTCCTTGGTGGCCTGGTCCGGTGCGTTGGCGATCTCCGGATAGAAGCGCTCGTAGGAATACGACGAGTAGTTGAGGTCCTTCCAGAAGTGCGTGTGCCCGAGGCGATCACCCGGCAGGTTCGCGGAAAGCGCCGGGTAGATACTGCCCAGGTCGTTGAGGGTGACGCCCGGCAGGCGGCTCTGCAGCAATTGCAGCGGGCCATTGTCCAGACCCCAGGCCTGACGGATGAAGGTCTGCAACGGCAGCGACGGGTAGGCCTGGTTGCTGCCGCCGGTCACCGCACTGAACACCGGCCCCGAGTCGTCGATCATGAAGCCGCGGCTGGGCGCGATGTCCTGGCGGGTCACCGCATGGCTGATCAGGCTCCCCGCCCCGCCGGCGCTGCAGCCGGTGGACAGCATCTGCTCCGGGCGCTCCAGGTTGTCCTTGAGCCAGGCCGTGACCGCACGGGTGTTGCGCAGCCCGTTGTGGTGCCAGATCAGCTGCGGCTTCTGCCCGGTGGGGTCCTGGTAGACCGCCACCTTGTCGCCGGAATAGATGTCGCCCGTGCAATAGGGCACATAGACCATGTTCCAGTTCTGCGTCTTCACCCGCGTCCAGGGATGCAGCCGCACCACGAAGGGGCTGACCAGGCTGGCGCTGGGGTTCAGCAGCTTCATGTAGTCATCGGGAATCCCGTTGGGGTTGCGCGCACCACGGATGCCGGTTTGCCCGGTGCAGCTGGCGTAGTCCCAGCAGGCGCCGCCGCCTTCCATATAGATGATGGTGTTGCTGGTGTTGGGTACCCGATTGACGAAGAACTTGTAGGGCGAGCCGTTGCCGCACACGGCGCCCGTCTCGGGAGCGAGCTGCACCGTCTGCCAGGCGTAGTAGTTGCCCGCCTTGAAGCCGGAATCGAAGCCGGCGGGGTTGGTCAGCAACGGATAGGGCCCGACCCGCTGTTCGGGCAGCACCTTGTTGTCGGCCTTCGGTGGCGAGGTGAGGTTGATCAAGGTCCGCCAGAACCCGTAGTCGCCGAGCTCGGCGTGGGCAGGCAGGGACGGCAGGCAGAACAGCAGGAGCACGAAGCAGTGACGCAGCGACTTGGCAACGCCCATGGCGATTCCCTCTTTTTTCTTGTTTTCACGTGGACCAGCGCGCCCAGGCAGGCGAATCCGTGGTCCAGCCGACCCGCTGAGTACGACAGGGAAACAGGGGGAATGCGCCGCATCCACGACGCACCTAGCACGCTAGTACAAGGTCGCCAGGGCAACAACGACAGCCACATATGAATTAGGCATAGAGGAAAGAAGTTGTGAGTAACAGCGGCTATTAAGTGCGCATGTTTTAACCACTTCCGTAGGACTCGCTATGTAGTGGTTATATATTCCCCAGTCAAATGATAATGACTATCATTAACCTATCTATATCTGCCCCCTGCGGCATAGCGCCGCAATCCGACCAAAGCCTGACAAAAAACCGGAACCCTCGCCGCCCTAGGCTTTCAGAGCTGTACAAGGTCTTTAAACTGGCTTTCGGGTTAATTTTTTAGTCTGAAAAATTTACTTGTACGCCCATACGGGCATAAAATTGTCCGAATAGATTGCCGGGCACTCTTGTGCGGGCAAGGATCATTTTAATAACGAGTGAACGCCGTTCCTTGTTGAAGGAGTTCAGGCATGTCGGAAGCCACTGCCATTCTTTCCCATAACTGGGGTTTCGCTGTTTTCCTGCTGGGCGTCATCGGCCTCTGCGCCTTCATGCTCGGTGTATCGAGCCTGCTCGGCAGCCGCGCCCACGGTCGCGCCAAGAACGAACCCTTCGAATCTGGGATGCTCCCCACCGGCAGTGCCCGCCTGCGCCTCTCCGCAAAATTCTATCTGGTCGCGATGCTCTTCGTGATCTTCGACGTCGAAGCCCTCTTTCTCTTCGCCTGGGCCGTCTCCGTTCGCGAAAGCGGGTGGGCGGGCCTCATCGAAGCTACCATTTTCATAGCAATTCTGTTGGCAGGTCTTGCCTATCTCTGGCGCATCGGAGCCCTCGACTGGGCCCCCGAAGGTCGTCGCAATCGGCAGGCGAAGCTAAAACAATGAGGCTTTGGCGATGCAATACAAACTTACTCGGATCGATCCGACTGCTCCCAACGAGCAGTACCCGATCGGTGAGCGGGAGATCGTTTCCGACCCCCTGCTAGAAGATCAGGTCCACAAGAACATCTTCATGGGCAAGCTGGAAGATGTTCTCAACGGTGCAGTCAACTGGGGTCGCAAGAACTCCCTGTGGCCGTACAACTTCGGTTTGTCCTGCTGCTACGTGGAGATGACCACCGCCTTCACGGCGCCGCATGACATCGCCCGCTTCGGTGCGGAAGTCATTCGCGCATCACCCCGCCAGGCTGACTTCATGGTCATCGCCGGCACCTGCTTCATCAAGATGGCGCCCATCATCCAGCGCCTCTACGAGCAGATGCTGGAGCCCAAGTGGGTGATCTCGATGGGCTCGTGCGCCAATTCCGGCGGCATGTACGACATCTATTCGGTGGTCCAGGGCGTGGACAAATTCCTCCCCGTGGACGTGTACATCCCTGGCTGCCCTCCTCGTCCGGAGGCATTCCTGCAAGGCCTGATGCTGCTGCAGGAATCCATCGGCCAGGAGCGCCGTCCGCTTTCCTGGGTCGTCGGCGACCAAGGCATCTACCGTGCCGAAATGCCGTCGCAGAAGGAACAGCGCCGCGAACAGCGTATCCAGGTCACCAACCTGCGCAGCCCCGACGAAGTCTGATCCGGTCTCTTCCACAAGAAGAGACCCGGCTCACTCTGTACGTTGACCGAAAGCGACCGAGACCATGACTGCAGACACCGTTCTGTCTATTCCGCCTTACAAGGCTGACGACCAAGATGTCGTCGTTGAACTGAATTCCCGCTTTGGCGCCGAGAGCTTCACCCTCCAGGCCACCCGCACCGGCATGCCGGTTATCTGGGTCGCTCGCGAGAAGCTCGTCGAGGTGCTGACCTTCCTGCGCAACTCGCCGCGCCCCTTCGTCATGCTGTACGACCTGCACGGGGTCGACGAGCGCCTGCGTACGCATCGCCGCGGCCTGCCGGGCGCCGACTTCACCGTGTTCTACCACCTGATCTCCATGGAGCGTAACAGCGACGTGATGATCAAGGTGTCGCTCCAGGAAGGCGACCTCAACCTGCCCAGCGTCACCGGCATCTGGCCCAACGCCAACTGGTACGAGCGTGAAGTCTGGGACCTGTACGGCGTGCACTTCACCGGCCACCCGCACCTCTCGCGGATCATGATGCCGCCCACCTGGGAAGGCCACCCGCTGCGCAAGGACTACCCGGCGCGCGCCACCGAGTTCGATCCCTACAGCCTCACCCTGGCCAAGCAACAACTCGAGGAAGAAGCCGCCCGCTTCAACCCCGAGGACTGGGGCATGAAGCGCCAGGGCGAGAACGAGGACTACATGTTCCTCAACCTCGGCCCCAACCACCCCTCCGCCCACGGTGCCTTCCGCATCGTGCTGCAGCTCGACGGCGAAGAGATCGTCGACTGCGTCCCGGACATCGGCTACCACCACCGTGGCGCCGAGAAGATGGCCGAGCGCCAGTCCTGGCACAGCTTCATCCCCTACACCGACCGCATCGACTACCTCGGCGGGGTAATGAACAACCTGCCCTACGTGCTCGCGGTGGAGAAGCTCGCCGGCATCAAGGTGCCGCAGAAGGTCGACACCATCCGCGTGATGCTGGCTGAATTCTTCCGCATCACCAGCCACCTGCTGTTCCTGGGTACCTACATCCAGGACGTCGGCGCCATGACCCCGGTGTTCTTCACCTTCACCGACCGCCAGCGCGCCTACAAGGTCATCGAAGCCATCACCGGCTTCCGCCTGCACCCGGCCTGGTACCGCATCGGTGGTGTCGCCCACGACCTGCCGCGCGGCTGGGATGGCCTGGTCAAGGAATTCGTCGAATGGCTGCCCAAGCGCCTGGACGAGTACACCAAGGCCGCGCTGAAGAACAGCATCCTCAAGGGCCGCACCATCGGCGTCGCCCAGTACAACACCAAGGAAGCCCTGGAATGGGGCGTCACCGGTGCCGGCCTGCGCTCAACCGGCCTGGACTTCGACCTGCGCAAGGCCCGCCCGTACTCCGGCTACGAGAACTTCGAGTTCGAAGTACCGCTGGCCCACAACGGCGACGCCTATGACCGCTGCATGGTCCGCGTCGAGGAGATGCGCCAGAGCATCCGCATCATCGACCAGTGCCTGAAGAACATGCCGGAAGGCCCATACAAGGCCGACCACCCGCTGACCACGCCGCCGCCGAAAGAACGCACGCTGCAGCACATCGAAACCCTGATCACCCACTTCCTGCAGGTTTCCTGGGGCCCGGTCATGCCGGCCAACGAAGCCTTCCAGATGATCGAGGCGACCAAGGGCATCAACAGCTACTACCTGACGAGCGATGGCAGCACCATGAGCTACCGCACCCGGATCCGGACACCCAGCTTCCCCCACCTGCAACAGATCCCCTCGGTGATCCGCGGCAGCATGGTGGCCGACCTGATCGCCTACCTGGGCAGTATCGACTTCGTTATGGCTGACGTGGACCGCTGACATGAGCATTATCCAGACCGACCGTTTCGCCCTCAGCGAAACCGAGCGCTCGGCCATCGAGCACGAGATGCACCACTACGAGGACCCGCGCGCGGCGTCCATCGAAGCCCTGAAGATCGTCCAGAAGGAGCGCGGCTGGGTGCCTGACGGCGCCGCCGATGCCATCGGCGAGATCCTCGGCATCCCCGCCAGCGACGTCGAAGGCGTGGCCACCTTCTATAGTCAGATCTTCCGCCAGCCGGTGGGCCGCCACATCATCCGCGTTTGCGACAGCATGACCTGCTACGTCGGCGGCCATGAGTCGGTACTCGGCAGCATCCAGCAGAACCTCGGCATCGGCCTCGGCCAGACCACCGCCGACAATCGCTTCACCCTGTTGCCGGTGTGCTGCCTGGGCAATTGCGACAAGGCCCCGGCCCTGATGATCGACGACGACACCTTCGGCAACGTCAGCGCCGACGGCGTCGCGCAACTGCTGGAGGCCTATCAATGAAGACCCTCACCTCCGTCGGCCCGGCCAACCGCATCCAGCGCAGCGCCGAGACGCACCCGCTGACCTGGCGCCTGCGTGACGACGCGCAGCCCGTCTGGCTCGAGGAATACCAGCAGAAGAACGGCTACGCAGCCGCACGCAAGGCCCTCGGCGAGATGGCCCAGGCCGACATCGTGCAGACCGTCAAGGACTCCGGCCTCAAGGGCCGCGGCGGCGCGGGCTTCCCCACCGGCGTGAAGTGGGGCCTGATGCCCGCCGACGAATCCATGAACATCCGCTACCTGCTGTGCAATGCGGATGAAATGGAGCCCAACACCTGGAAGGACCGCATGCTGATGGAACAGCTGCCCCACCTGCTGGTGGAAGGCATGCTGATCAGCGCCCGCGCCCTCAAGGCCTATCGCGGCTACATCTTCCTGCGTGGCGAATACGTCGACGCGGCGCGCAACCTCAACCGCGCCATCGACGAAGCCAAGGCCGCCGGCCTGCTGGGCAAGAACATCCTCGGGTCGGGCTTCGATTTCGAGCTGTTCGTCCACACCGGTGCCGGCCGCTACATCTGCGGCGAGGAAACCGCCCTGATCAACTCGCTGGAAGGCCGCCGCGCCAACCCGCGCTCCAAGCCGCCCTTCCCCGCCGCCGTCGGCGTCTGGGGCAAGCCCACCTGCGTCAACAACGTCGAGACCCTGTGCAACGTGCCGGCGATCGTCGCCAACGGCGTGGACTGGTACAAGGGCCTTGCCCGTCCGGGCAGCGAAGACATGGGCACCAAGCTCATGGGCTTCTCCGGCAAGGTGAAGAACCCCGGCCTCTGGGAACTGCCCTTCGGCGTCCCCGCCCGTGAACTCTTCGAGGACTACGCCGGTGGCATGCGCGACGGCTTCAAGCTGAAAGCCTGGCAGCCCGGCGGTGCCGGCACCGGCTTCCTGCTCCCCGAGCACCTGGATGCCCCCATGTACGCCGCCGGCATCGCCAAGGTCGGCACCCGCATGGGCACCGGCCTGGCGCTCGCGGTGGACGACAGCATCAACATGGTCTCGCTGCTGCGCAACATGGAAGAGTTCTTCGCCCGCGAGTCCTGCGGCTGGTGCACACCCTGCCGTGACGGCCTGCCCTGGAGCGTCAAGGTCCTGCGCGCCCTCGAACGCGGCGAAGGCCAGCGAGGCGACCTGGAGACCCTCGAAGGGCTGGTCAACTTCCTCGGCCCAGGCAAGACCTTCTGTGCCCACGCACCGGGCGCCGTCGAGCCGCTGGGTAGCGCGATGAAGTATTTCCGTCCGGAGTTCGAAGCAGGCATCGCCGAGAACGCACCGGCGATCCGACCCGAACCGGTCGGCGCATAAGAGCCAGTTCCGCCGGTTGGCGGCCGCCACGCGCGGCCCCGACCGCAACCTGATTCCATTAGCCAAGCCCGGTCAAACGGGCAGATGAAGACTGAACCATGGCCACTATCCACGTAGACGGCAAGACGCTCGAAGTCGATGGTGCAGACAACCTCCTGCAGGCCTGTCTGTCCCTCGGACTCGACATCCCCTACTTCTGCTGGCACCCGGCGCTCGGCAGCGTCGGCGCCTGCCGCCAGTGCGCGGTCAAGCAGTACACCGACGAAAACGACAAGCGCGGCCGCCTGGTCATGTCCTGCATGACCCCCGCGACCGACAACACCTGGATCTCCATCGAGGACGAAGAGGCGAAGCAATTCCGCGCCAGCGTCGTCGAATGGCTGATGACCAACCACCCGCACGATTGCCCCGTGTGCGAGGAAGGCGGCCATTGCCACCTGCAGGACATGACGGTGATGACCGGCCACAACGAGCGCCGGTACCGCTTCACCAAGCGCACCCACCAGAACCAGCAGCTCGGCCCGTTCATCTCCCACGAGATGAACCGCTGCATCGCCTGCTACCGCTGCGTGCGCTACTACAAGGACTACGCTGGCGGCACCGACCTCGGCGTCTACGGCGCCCACGACAACGTCTACTTCGGACGCGTCGAGGACGGCACCCTCGAGAGCGAGTTCTCCGGCAACCTGGTCGAGGTCTGCCCGACCGGCGTGTTCACCGACAAGACCCACTCCGAGCGCTACAACCGCAAGTGGGACATGCAGTTCGCACCGAGCATCTGCCACGGCTGCTCCAGCGGCTGCAACATCAGCCCCGGCGAGCGCTACGGCGAGATCCGTCGCATCGAGAACCGCTTCAACGGCTCGGTGAACCAGTACTTCCTCTGTGACCGCGGTCGCTTCGGCTACGGCTACGTCAACCGCGAAGACCGCCCGCGCCAACCGCTGTTCGGCACCCAGAAGCTCGGCCTCGATGCCGCCCTGGACAAGGCCGCCGAACTGCTCAAGGGCAAGCGCGTGATCGGCATCGGCTCGCCCCGCGCCAGCCTGGAATCCAACTTCGCCCTGCGTGAACTGGTGGGTGAGGCCAACTACTACTCCGGCATCGCCGCGGGTGAGCTGGAAAACATCCGCCTGATCCGCGACATCCTGCAGAACGGCCCGCTGCCGGTACCCACCCTGCGTGACATCGAAAGCCACGACGCCGTCTTCGTGCTCGGTGAAGACCTGACCCAGACCGCCGCGCGCGTCGCCCTGGCCCTGCGCCAGTCGGTCAAGGGCAAGGCCACCGACATCGCTGCCTCGATGAAGATCCAGGATTGGCACATGGCCGCCGTGCAGAACGTCGCCCAGGACGCGCTGAACCCGCTGTTCATCGCCAGCGTCGCCGAGACCCGCCTCGACGACGTGGCCACCCAGTGCGTACACGCCGCCCCGGCCGACCTCGCCCGCATCGGCTTCGCCGTGGCCCATGCCATCGACCCGAGCGCCCCGGCCGTGGATGGCCTGGACAACGAGGCCGCCGAGCTGGTCAAGGCCATCGCCGACGCCCTGATCCAAGCCAAGCGTCCGCTGATCGTCTCCGGCGCCTCCCTGGGCGAGAAGGCCCTGATCGAAGCCGCCGCCAACATCGCCAGCGCCCTGAAGAACCGTGAGAAGAACGGCTCCATCAGCCTGGTGGTCCCGGAAGCCAACAGCATGGGACTCGCCCTGCTCCTGGGTGAAGAGCTCGGTGGGAAATCCGTGGACGCCGCCCTCGAAGCCCTGACCGCCGGCCAGGCCGACGCAGTGGTCGTTCTGGAGAACGACCTGTACCGCCGTGCCGAAGCCGCCAAGGTCGACGCCGCACTGGCCGCCGCCAAGGTGGTGATCGTCGCCGACCACCAGCAGACCGCGACCGTCGAGCGCGCCCACCTGGTACTGCCGGTCGCCAGCTTCGCCGAAGGCGACGGCACCCTGGTCAGCCAGGAAGGCCGCGCCCAGCGCTTCTTCCAGGTCTACGACCCGACCTACTACGACGCCAACATCCTCGTCCGCGAGGGCTGGCGCTGGCTGCACGCCCTGCACAGCACCCTGGAAGGCAAGTCCGTCGACTGGACCCAGCTCGACCAGGTCACCGCCGCCGTCGCCGACAGCAACAGCCGGCTGGCTTCGATCCGCGACGCCGCGCCCAGCGCCTCGTTCCGCATCAAGGGCCTGAAGCTGGCCCGCGAGCCGCACCGCTACAGCGGCCGCACCGCCATGCGCGCCAACATCAGCGTGCACGAGCCGCGCCAGCCGCAGGACAAGGACTCGCCCTTCGCCTTCTCCATGGAAGGCTACGCCGGCAGCGCTGAACCCCGTCAGCAGATCCCCTTCGCCTGGTCCCCGGGCTGGAACTCGCCCCAGGCCTGGAACAAGTTCCAGGACGAAGTCGGCGGCCACCTGCGCGCCGGTGACCCGGGCGTGCGCCTGATCGAGGCCAAGGGCACCACCCTGCCCTGGTTCGCCGCCGTCGCGCCTTTCAACCCCGCGCAAGGCACCTGGCAGGTCGTCCCCTTCCACCACCTGTTCGGCAGCGAGGAGAACTCCTCCCGCGCCGCGCCGATCCAGGAGCGCATGCCCGAGGCCTATGTGGCCCTGGCCAAGTCCGAGGCGGACCGCCTGGGCGTGAACGACGGCGCCATGCTGTCGCTGCGCGTCAAGGGCCAGGCCCTGCGCCTGCCGCTGCAGGTCCGTGAGGAGCTGGCCGCGGGCCTCGTCGGCCTGCCCGCCGGCCTGCCGGGCATCCCGGGTGCCGTCGCCGGTGCCACCGTGACCCTGCTCCAGGAGGCTGCGCAATGAGCTGGCTCACTCCCGAGGTGATCGACGTCATCATCGCGGTGCTCAAGGCCATCGTGATCCTGCTTGCCGTGGTCGTCTGCGGCGCCCTGTTGAGCTTCGTCGAACGACGCCTGCTGGGCTGGTGGCAGGACCGCTACGGCCCCAACCGCGTCGGCCCGTTCGGCATGTTCCAGATCGCCGCCGACATGCTGAAGATGTTCTTCAAGGAAGACTGGACGCCGCCGTTCGCCGACAAGGTGATCTTCACCCTGGCGCCGGTGATCGCCATGAGCGCCCTGCTCATCGCCTTCGCCGTGGTCCCGATCACCCCCACCTGGGGCGTCGCGGACCTGAACATCGGCATCCTGTTCTTCTTCGCCATGGCCGGCATCACCGTGTACGCGGTGCTCTTCGCCGGCTGGTCGAGCAACAACAAGTTCGCCCTGCTCGGCAGCCTGCGCGCCTCGGCCCAGACCGTCTCCTACGAGGTGTTCCTGGCCCTGTCGCTGATGGGCGTGGTCGCCCAGGTCGGCTCGTTCAACATGCGCGACATCGTCGAGTACCAGGCCCAGCACCTGTGGTTCATCATTCCGCAGTTCTTCGGCTTCTGTACCTTCTTCATCGCCGGCGTCGCCGTGACCCACCGTCACCCGTTCGACCAGCCGGAAGCGGAGCAGGAACTGGCCGACGGCTACCACATCGAATACGCCGGCATGAAATGGGGCATGTTCTTCGTCGGCGAGTACATCGGCATCGTGCTGGTGTCCGCGCTGCTGGTGACCCTGTTCTTCGGCGGCTGGCACGGCCCCTTCGGCATCCTGCCGCAGATCCCGTTCATCTGGTTCGCCCTGAAGACCGCCTTCTTCATCATGCTGTTCATCCTGCTCCGCGCGTCGATCCCGCGTCCGCGCTATGACCAGGTGATGGCCTTCAGCTGGAAGTTCTGCCTCCCGCTGACCCTGATCAACCTGCTGGTGACCGGCGCCGTCGTGCTGGCCACGGCCCAGTAAGGAGAAAGACCATGATCAAGTACATCTACGACGTGGTGGTCGGCACCTTCACCCAGCTGCGCAGCCTGGTGATGGTGTTCTCCCACGGTTTCCGCAAGCGTGACACCCTGCAGTACCCCGAAGAGCCCGTGTACCTGCCGCCGCGCTATCGCGGCCGCATCGTGCTGACCCGCGACCCCGACGGCGAAGAGCGCTGCGTGGCCTGCAACCTGTGCGCCGTGGCCTGCCCGGTCGGTTGCATCTCGCTGCAGAAGGCCGAGACCGACGACGGTCGCTGGTACCCCGAGTTCTTCCGCATCAACTTCTCCCGCTGCATCTTCTGCGGCCTGTGCGAGGAAGCCTGCCCCACCACCGCGATCCAGCTGACCCCGGATTTCGAGATGGGTGAATACAAGCGCCAGGACCTGGTCTACGAGAAGGAAGACCTGCTGATCTCGGGCCCCGGCAAGAATCCGGACTACAACTTCTATCGCGTGGCCGGCATGGCCATCGCCGGCAAGCCGAAAGGCGCCGCGCAGAACGAAGCCGAGCCGATCAACGTGAAGAGCCTGCTGCCCTAAGGAGACGTGCGTGGAATTCGCTTTCTATTTCGCTGCAGGCGTCGCGGTCGTGTCCACCCTGCGGGTGGTCACCAACACCAACCCGGTGCATGCGCTGCTCTACCTCATCATTTCCCTGCTGGCCGTCTCGATGTGCTTCTTCGCCCTCGGCGCCCCTTTCGCCGGCGCCCTGGAGATCATCGTCTACGCCGGCGCCATCATGGTGCTGTTCGTCTTCGTGGTGATGATGCTCAACCTCGGCCCGGCCATCGTCGAGCAGGAACGCAAGTGGTTGAAGCCCGGCATCTGGGTCGGCCCTTCGGTGCTGTCCCTGGCCCTGCTCGCCGAGCTGCTCTACGTGCTGTTCAGCCAGAGCAGCGGCGCCACCATCGGCCAGACCACGGTAGACGCCAAGGCAGTGGGCATTAGCCTCTTCGGGCCCTACCTGCTGGCCGTCGAACTCGCCTCCATGCTGCTCCTGGCAGCCCTGGTCGCGGCCTACCACCTCGGCCGCCACGAAGCGAAGGAGTAACGCCATGCTGCAAGCAATCCCCCTGGAACATGGCCTCGCCGTCGCCGGCATGCTGTTCGGCCTCGGGCTGGTCGGCCTGATGGTGCGCCGCAACATCCTCTTCGTACTGATGAGCCTGGAAGTGATGATGAACGCCGCCGCCCTGGCCTTCGTCGTCGCCGGTGCCCGCTGGGCGCAGGCAGACGGCCAGATCATGTTCATTCTGGTGATCACCCTCGCAGCCGCCGAGGCCAGCATCGGCCTGGCGATCCTGCTGCAGCTGTATCGCCGCTTCCACACCCTCGATATCGACGCTGCCAGCGAGATGCGCGGATGAACCTTCTATTCCTGACCTTCCTCTTCCCGCTGCTCGGCTGGCTGATCCTGTCGTTCTCCCGCGGGCGCTTCTCCGAAAACACCTCCGCCGTCATCGGCGTGGGCTCCGTAGGCCTCTCCGCACTGACCGCGGCCTGGATCATCTTCCAGTTCAACGTCGCACCGCCGGAAGGCGGTGTCTACACCCAGGTGCTCTGGCAGTGGATGAACGTCGACGGCTTCGCCCCGAGCTTCACCCTGTACCTGGACGGCCTGTCGCTGACCATGCTGGGCGTGGTCACCGGCGTCGGCTTCCTGATCCACCTGTTCGCCTCCTGGTACATGCGCGGTGAAGAAGGCTATTCGCGCTTCTTCTCCTACACCAACCTGTTCATCACCAGCATGCTGTTCCTGGTGCTCGGCGATAACCTGCTGTTCCTGTACTTCGGCTGGGAAGGCGTGGGCCTCTGCTCCTACCTGCTGATCGGCTTCTATTACAGCAACCCGAACAACGGCAACGCCGCGCTCAAGGCCTTCATCGTCACCCGCATCGGCGACGTGTTCATGGCCATCGGCCTGTTCCTGCTGTTCATGCACCTGGGCACCCTGAACATCCAGGAGCTGATGGTGCTGGCCCCGCAGAAATACGTCGCCGGCGACGCCTGGCTGTGGATCGCCACCCTGATGCTGCTCGGCGGCGCCGTGGGCAAGTCCGCCCAGCTGCCGCTGCAGACCTGGCTGGCCGACGCGATGGCGGGCCCGACCCCGGTTTCCGCCCTGATCCACGCGGCCACCATGGTCACCGCGGGCGTCTACCTGATCGCCCGTACCCACGGCCTGTTCCTGCTGACCCCCGAGATCCTCGAACTGGTCGGCATCGTCGGTGGCGTCACCCTGGTGCTGGCCGGCTTCGCCGCGCTGGTGCAGACCGACATCAAGCGCATCCTCGCCTACTCCACCATGAGCCAGATCGGCTACATGTTCCTCGCCCTGGGCGTGGGTGCATGGGACGCGGCGATCTTCCACCTGATGACCCACGCCTTCTTCAAGGCCCTGCTGTTCCTCGCTTCCGGTGCGGTGATCAACGCCTGCCACCACGAGCAGAACATCTTCAAGATGGGCGGCCTGTGGAAGAAGCTGCCGCTGGCCTACGCCAGCTTCATCGTCGGCGGCGCGGCCCTCGCGGCCCTGCCCCTGGTCACCGCCGGCTTCTACTCCAAGGACGAGATCCTCTGGGAAGCCTTCGCCAGCGGCCACCAGTGGCTGCTCTACGCGGGTCTGGCCGGTGCCTTCCTGACCTCGATCTACACCTTCCGCCTGATCTTCATCGCCTTCCATGGCGAGGCCAAGACCGAGGCCCATGCCGGCCACGGCGTGGCCCACTGGCTGCCGCTGTCGGTGCTGATCGTACTGTCCACCTTCGTCGGTGCGCTGATCACCCCGCCGCTGCACGGCGTGCTGCCGCAGAGTGTCGGCCATGCCGGCGGCGAAGCGCAGCACAGCCTGGAGATCGCCTCGGGCGCCATCGCCCTGGCGGGCATCCTCCTGGCCGCCCTGCTCTTCCTCGGCAAGCGTCGCTTCATCAGCGCCGTCGCCCAGAGCGCGCCGGGCCGCTTCCTCGGTGCCTGGTGGTACGCCGCCTGGGGCTTCGACTGGGTCTACGACAAGCTGTTCGTCAAACCGTACCTGCTGATCACCCGCCTGCTCGGTCACGACCCGATCGACTCCGGCATCGGCCTGATCCCACGCATCGTGCGGGGCGGCAACGGCCTGCTGAGCAGCAGCCAGACCGGCCAGTTGCGCTGGTACGCAGTATCCCTGGTCGGCGGAGCCGTGCTCGTGCTCGGCGCCGTGTTGCTGACTTGAATCTTCTTAAGGAATTGAGCCCGTCATGATTCTGCCCTGGCTAATCCTGATCCCCTTCATCGGCGGCCTGCTGTGCTGGCAAGGTGAGCGCTTCGGCAACACCCTGCCGCGCTGGATCGCGCTGCTGACCATGTCCCTGCTGTTCGGCCTCGGCCTCTGGCTGTGGGCCACCGGCGACTTCACCCTGGCGCCCTCCCCCGAGGCCGGCCCGGTGTGGGCGCACGAGTTCAAGGTCCAGTGGATCGAGCGTTTCGGCATCACCATCCACCTCGCGATGGATGGCCTGTCGGTCCTGATGGTCACCCTCACCGGCCTGCTCGGCGTGCTGTCCGTGCTCTGCTCCTGGAACGAGATCCAGAACCGCGTCGGCTTCTTCCACCTGAACCTGATGTGGATCCTCGGCGGCGTCGTCGGCGTGTTCCTCGCCGTCGACCTGTTCCTGTTCTTCTTCTTCTGGGAAATGATGCTGGTGCCGATGTACTTCCTCATCGCGCTCTGGGGTCACAGCGGCAGCAAGGGCAAGACCCGCATCACCGCCGCCACCAAGTTCTTCATCTTCACCCAGGCCAGCGGCCTGGTGATGCTGGTGGCCATCCTCAGCCTGGTGTTGATCAACTACAACAACACCGGCGTGATGACCTTCAACTACGCCGACCTGCTCAAGGTCCAGCTCACCCCGACCGCCGAATACCTGCTGATGCTCGGCTTCTTCATCGCCTTCGCGGTGAAGTTCCCGGTGGTGCCGTTCCACTCCTGGCTGCCGGACGCCCACGCCCAGGCCCCGACCGCCGGCTCCGTCGACCTGGCCGGCATCCTGCTGAAGACCGCCGCCTACGGCCTGATGCGCTTCGCCCTGCCGCTGTTCCCCCATGCATCGGCCGAGTTCGCGCCCATCGCCCACTGGCTCGGCGTGTTCGCCATCATCTACGGCGCCCTGCTCTCCTTCGCGCAGACCGACATCAAGCGCCTGGTGGCCTTCTCCAGCGTCTCCCACATGGGCTTCGTGCTGATCGCCATCTACTCCGGCAGCCAGATCGCCCTGCAGGGCGCGGTGGTGCAGATGATGGCCCACGGCCTTTCCGCCGCGGCGCTGTTCATCCTCTGCGGCCAGCTCTACGAGCGCCTGCACACCCGTGACATGCGCGAGATGGGCGGCATCTGGGGCCGCATGCCCTACCTGCCGGCCATCAGCCTGTTCTTCGCCGCAGCGGCCCTCGGCCTGCCCGGCACCGGCAACTTCGTCGGCGAGTTCCTGATCCTGGTCGGCTCCTTCCAGAAGGCCGCCTGGGTCACCGTCATCGCCGCCACCGGCCTGGTGTTCGGCTCGGTCTACTCGCTGATCATGATTCACCGCGCCTACTTCGGCCCGGCCAAGTCCGACACCCCGCTGCTGGGCCTCAAGCCCCGCGAGCTGACCATGGTGCTCGGCCTCGCCGCCCTGCTGATCCTCCTGGGCGTCTACCCGCAACCGGTGCTGGACACTTCCGCCGCTAGCATGCACGGCGTGCATCAGTGGCTGGACGCAGCCTTCACCCAACTCGCCTCGGCCCGGTAGCTGTTATGGAACATCACGCTGTGGAATTCACGACTCAACACCTGATCGCCCTGCTGCCGCTGCTCGTCGCCTGTGCCACGGTCGTCGTAGTGATGCTGGCGATCGCCTGGAAGCGCAACCACACCCTGACCTTCGGGCTCTCGGTGATCGGCCTCAACCTGGCGCTGCTGTCGATCATCCCGGCCCTGGGCGTCACGCCCATCGAGGTCACCCCGCTCCTGAAGATCGACACCTTCGGCTGCTACTACATGGGCCTGGTGCTGGCATCGACCCTCGCCTGCGTAACCCTGATCCACGCCTACCTGGGCGGCAACACCGGCCAGGGCTACCCGGGCAACCGCGAGGAGATGTACCTGCTGATCCTGCTGTCCGCCTGCGGCGGCCTGGTGCTGGTCACCGCGCAGCACATGGCCGGCCTGTTCATCGGCCTGGAGCTGCTCTCGGTGCCGGTCTACGGCATGGTGGCGTACGCCTTCTTCAACAAGCGCTCGCTGGAAGCCGGCATCAAGTACATGGTGCTCTCGGCCGCCGGTTCCGCCTTCCTGCTGTTCGGCATGGCCCTGCTCTACGCCGACGCCGGCACCCTGAGCTTCGCCGGTATCGGTGCGAGGTTCTCCACCGAAGGCGCACCGAACATGCTGGTGCACCTCGGCATCGGCATGATGCTGATCGGCCTGGCGTTCAAGCTCTCCCTGGTGCCCTTCCACCTGTGGACCCCGGACGTGTACGAAGGCGCCCCGGCACCGGTATCGGCCTTCCTGGCCACCGCCAGCAAGGTCGCCGTGTTCGCCGTGCTGCTGCGCCTGTACCAGATCTCCCCTGCCACCGCCGGCGGCTGGCTGAACGACCTGCTGGGCGCCATCGCCATCGCCTCGATCCTGTTCGGCAACCTGCTCGCGCTGGTGCAGAACAACATCAAGCGCCTGCTGGGCTACTCCTCCATCGCCCACTTCGGCTACCTGCTGATCGCCCTGATCGCCAGCAAGGGCATGGCCGTGGAAGCCATCGGCGTCTACCTGGCCACCTATGTGCTGACCAGCCTCGGCGCCTTCGGCGTGGTGACCCTGATGTCCACCCCGTACAACGGCCGCGACTGCGACGCCCTGTACGAGTACCGCGGCCTGTTCTGGCGCCGTCCGTACCTGACCGCCGTACTCACCGTGATGATGCTGTCGCTCGCCGGCATCCCGCTCACCGCGGGCTTCATCGGCAAGTTCTTCGTCATCGCCGCCGGTGTCGAGTCGGGCCTGTGGCTGCTGCTGGGCGTGATGGTCCTGGGCAGCGCCATCGGCGTCTTCTACTACCTCCGGGTGATGGTCACCCTGTTCCTGGTGGAGCCCAACCTGCGCCGCCACGACGCCGACCTGCACTGGGCGCAACGCGCCGGCGGCATCATGCTGCTGTTCGTCGCCCTGCTGGCGTTCTTCCTCGGCGTCTACCCGCAGCCGCTGCTGGACCTGGTCCAGCACTCCGGCCTGGTGGCACTCGCCCACTGAAGCCAGTCGCTGCAATGAAAGAACCCGGCCTTGGCCGGGTTTTTTCTTGCCTGGAAAACGGGAAGCTCACCCGCGGCGCGAACACCCCGGCGACGCCTCCGCCCTGCCCTCCCCCACCCCGGCCCGACCATGGCCGCGCGACGATACAGAGCCTCCGTCCCCAGCATACAATCGCTCCTTCAGCAAGGATGCCGCGCCATGCACGACACGCCAGACCTTTCGTTCGACCCCTGCTTCCTCGACGCCCCCGACGAGCTCTTCCAGCACCTGGTGGCCAGCGTCGAGTGGGACACGCGCATGCGTGCCCGCCGCACCGCCAGCTTTGGCGTCGCCTACAACTATTCGCAGATCGATTACCCCGCCACCTCGCTGCCGGACGCCCTCCAGGCCCTGTGCGAACGGCTGCACCGACGGCTGGGCTTTCTGCCCAACAACTGCCTGCTCAACCTCTACGAGGACGGCCAGTCCTCGATGGGCTTCCATTCCGACGACTGCTCCGAACTGGCTGCCGATACCGGCGTCGCCATCCTCTCGCTCGGCAGCGCCCGGCCGATTCACTTCCGCAGCAAGGCGGACCGCCAGCGGGAAGTCACCTGGGAGCTGTCGCCGGGCTCGCTGCTGTATATGGACCAGGCCGTCCAGGCCCACTGGCTGCACGCCATTCCCCGGGTTGCGTCGGCCGGGCCGCGCATCAGCCTGACCTTCCGCCGCATCCTGCGCTGAGCGAGGTTCAGGGCAGCTTCACCTGGCGCCGGGTGCTGGTGAACAGGTCCCAGCTGGACATGAACAGCGCGGCGATTAGCGGGCCGATGACGAAGCCGTTGAGGCCGAACAGCGACAACCCGCCCAGGGTGGAGAGCAGCACCAGGTAGTCCGGCATGCGCGTGTCCTTGCCCACCAGGATGGGGCGCAGCACGTTGTCCACCATGCCGATCACCAGCACCCCGAACACCGCCAGCACCACGCCCTGCCAGGTACTGCCCGAAAGCAGCAGGTAGGCCGCCACCGGTGCCCAGATGATCCCCGACCCCACCGCCGGCAACAGCGAGAGAAACGCCATGATCACGCCCCAGAGCAGCGCGCTGGGGATGTCCAGCACCCAGAAGATCAGCCCGCCCAGGGCGCCCTGCAGCGCGGCCACCACCACGTTGCCCTTCACCGTGGCACGGACCACGCGGGTGAACTTGATCTGCAAGCGGCGCTTGTGGTTGTCCCCCAGGGGCACCGCCGTGCGGATGCCACGGACGATGTCCAGGCCGTCCCGCAGGAAGAAGAACAGCAGGTAGAGCATGAGGAAGAAGCCGATCACCACCTGGAAGGTGTCCTGGCCGATGGAGAACGCCTGGGTGGCGATGAACTGACTGCCCTGCATGGCGCCGCTGACGATGCGGTCGCGCAAGCCGTCGAAGTCGTTGAGGCCGAAGCGGTCGAGCTGGTGCTGGAGGGATTCGGGCAGCACCTCGCGAACCCGCGCGACATAGGAGCCGACGTCCAGCTCGCCGGAATCCAGCCGCTGGTAGAGATCGGCCCCCTGCTGCACCAGCAGGGCGGCGATGAGGAATACCGGCAGGATCGCCACCAGCAGGCAGACGCCCAGGGAAATCAGCGCCGACAGGTTGCCGCGCCCGCCCATCCTCAGGGCCAGCCGTCGTTGCAGGGGGCTGAACACCACCGCCAGCACCACCGCCCAGAACACCGCGCCGTAGAACGGCAGGAGAATCCAGCCGAAGGCCAGGGTCACCAGGACCAGCAGCAGGATCAGCGAACGGATTTCGAGGGGGTAGCGGGATTCGGACATGGAGCGGACGCCGTCAGGTGGGGTTCCTGATTAGTCCGCCGCGAAGCGGGCAAAGTGCGAAGACTTTGTGGATGCGTGGCGAATGGGGGCGCGGCCTCCGGTGGATCCCCGCGTTCGCGGGGATGACGGGGAACGGGCCTTCCCCCACGTCACTCCCGCGAACGCGGGAGCCCACTGAAAGAAATCAGATGCGGAACTGGCGCACCAGGGCCCCCAGGCGCTCACCGAGGGCCGCCAGGCTGCGGGCGGTCTGGGCGCCCTGCTGGGTTTCGTCGGCGACGCTGTCAACGGCGACGGCGATCTGGTGCACGCTGCGGTTGATCTCCTCGGCCACGGCGGTCTGCTCCTCGGCGGCGCTGGCGATCTGGGCGTTCATCGCATTGATGGTGCCGATCAACTGGGCGATGGCGTCCAGCGAGGAGCCGGCCTGGTTGGCCTGCTCGCTGGTGATCTCGCCGGCATCGCTGGAACGGCGCATGGACGTCACCGCCTCCTGGGTGCCCTGTTGCAGGCGATCGATCATGCCCTGGATTTCCTGGGTGCTCTGCTGGGTGCGGCTGGCCAGAGCACGCACCTCGTCGGCGACCACGGCGAAGCCACGGCCCGCCTCGCCGGCCCGGGCCGCCTCGATGGCGGCGTTGAGCGCCAGCAGGTTGGTCTGCTCGGCGATGGAGCGGATCACCCCCAGCACGCTGACGATCGACTGCACGTCCTGCTGCAGGCTGTCCAGGGACGCACCGCTCTCGCGGATATCACCCACCAGCGCGTGGATGCGGGTGATGCTGCCATCCACCACCTTCTTCGCCGCCTGGCCTTCCTGATCGGTCTGCTGGGCGGCCTCGGCGGCCCCCTGGGCGCTCTTGGCCACTTCGTGGGCGGCGGCGGACATCTCGTTGATCGCCGTGGCCACCTGGTCGGTCTCGTGGCGCTGGCGCTCCATGGCCTGCTCGGAGCGGTGGGCCTGGGCGGATACCTCGCCCACCAGGCTGGTGAGCTGGCCGGTCATGTCGACGATCTGGCGCACCAGGCCGTGGATCTTCTCGACGAAGCGGTTGAACGACCCCGCCAGTTCGCCCAGCTCGTCATGGCTGTCGGCCGGCAGGCGGCGCGTCAGGTCGCCTTCACCTGCGGCGATGTCGTCCAGGTTGGCCTTGATCTGCTGCAGGGGACGCAGGAAGGTGTTGCTCAGCGCGGTGCCGATGATGCCGAACACCACCAGCAGGATCGCGGCGATCACCGCGATGCTGGTGAGGATGGTGCTGATGCGCGCGTCGATCGCCTCCTGCACCACGGCCACCTGGGCCTCCACGCCATCGAGGTTCACCGCGGTGCCGAGCGCCATGTCCCACTTGGGCAGGTAGTAGGTGTAGCCGAGCTTGGGCACCTGCACGCTCTCGTTGCCCGGCAGGGGCGAGCTGTAGAACACGTAGTGGCTGTCGTCCTTGGCGACCCGGACCAGCTCGTCGTTGACAGGCACGCCGTTGACGTCCTTGCGGCCCGAGAAGCTCTTGCCCACGTCCACCGGGCTGTCGCCGCGGAACAGGCGGATCACCTGCGAATCGTAGGCGAAGAAGTAGCTGTCCTTGCCGTACTTGATCTTCTTGAGGATCTCGATGGCCTGGTCCCGGGCAGCCATGTCGTTGGCCGGGGACGCGTCATAGAGGGTCTGGACCGAGCCCAGGGCGATCTGCATGTAGTGCTGCAGTTCCTGGCGGCTCTCCTGGATCAGCCGTTCGCGGGTCTCCTTCACCTCGCCTTCCGCCAGGTTGAGCAGCACCTTGGCGGCGGCGCCACTGAGCACGAGGGCGAAGAGGATCACCGGCGCGAGCGCCAGCAGCAGGACCTTGGATTTGAGTGTCAGGCGCATATTTCCATTCCTTGAAGGGAGGCAGGCCGGGAAAACGAGGCGGGATCGACCGCTTATCGGCAGCCCCGTGAATAGCTGTAGCACCCAGCCGGCACCGAGGTGCGGCCGGGTGGCAGGGGGGCTATCAGAGAAGCATGGCCGCCGCCCAGCCGAATGCCAGTAGCGGCAGGTTGTAATGCAGGAAAGTGGGCACGACCGTGTCCCAGATATGGTCGTGCTGGCCGTCGACATTGAGGCCGGCGGTCGGGCCCAGGGTCGAGTCTGAGGCCGGCGAGCCGGCGTCCCCCAGGGCCCCGGCGGTGCCGACGATGGAAACGATGGCCAGCGGGCTGAAGCCAAGCTGCATGCCCAGCGGCACGAAGATCGCCGCGATGATCGGCACCGTCGAGAAGGACGAGCCGATGCCCATGGTCACCAGCAGGCCCACCAGCAGCATCAGCAACGCGCCCAGGGCTCGGCTGTTGCCGATCAATACGGCGGACGCCTCCACCAGGCTGGTCACCTGGCCGGTGGCGCGCATCACTTCGGCGAAACCGGCGGCGGCGATCATGATGAAGCCGATCATGGCCATCATCTTCATGCCCTGGGTGAACAGGTCGTCGACCTCGTTCCAGCGCACCACGCCCGACAGCGAGAACACCAGGAAGCCCACCAGCGCACCGACGATCATCGAGTCCAGCCACAGTTGCACCACGAAGGCGACGACGATGGCCACGCCCGCCACCGCCAGGCTGCGCCGGTCGTACTTCGCCTCCACCTGCTCGGCGCGGGCGATCAGCGTCAGGTCGTAGGTGCGCTTGCGGCGGTAGCTGACGAACACCGCCAGCAACAGGCCGGCCACCATGCCCAGCGCCGGTATCAACATCGCCTCGGTGACATTCACACCGGTAACGTCGACGCCACTTTTCGCCACGTTGGCCAGCAGGATCTCGTTGAGGAAGATGTTGCCGAACCCCACCGGCAGGAACATGTAAGGGGTAACCAGGCCGAAGGTGATCACGCAGGCCACCAGGCGCCGGTCGATCTGCAGGCGCGTCAGCACATACAGCAGCGGCGGCACCAGCAGCGGGATGAAGGCGATGTGGATCGGCAGGATGTTCTGCGAGGAGATGGCCACGCCCAGCAACAGGGCGACGAGGACCCATTTCAGCGCAGCGCCGCCCGCCTCCCCGCCACGCTCGACCCGGCCGACGATGCTGTCGGCGAGCGCGTGGGCCAGCCCGGAACGGGCGATGGCCACGGCGAAAGCCCCCAGCAGTGCATAGGACAGGGCGACGGTCGCGCCACCGCCGAGCCCCTTGTTGAAGGCATCCAGCGTGCCCTGCACGCCCAGGCCGCCGAGCAGGCCGCCCGCCAGCGCGCCGATCACCAGGGCCATCACCACGTGCACCCGGCACAGGCTCAGCACCAGCATGATGGCGACAGCTAAAATCACCGCATTCATCCGCTTTTCTCCCGCCTTGCGGTGTCCCGCAAAAAAAGCCGCGTACTCTGCCCAATGAGCGGGCGGGTGTCAAAAGAAACGCCGTGCGAAATACTGGACGCCCTGTGCATAATATTTGCATCCAAATTCGCCGCTCCCATGCATTCCGTATGGAGCCGCATCGCCATGGCAGGCGCATCAAGTTTTTCCCTGCCGCGCCGATAGCGGCTTGCAGTCCGACGAGATAGAAGGAAAGCCCCATGCCGTTCAGTCGCCTGTCCATCCAGTGGAAGATCACCCTGCTCGCCGGCCTTTGCCTGCTGGCCATCGTGACCCTCCTGGTCGGTGCCTCGCTCTACCAGTCCAAACGCAGCGCCGAGCTGGTGAAGTCCGCCAGTTCGCAGATGCTCGACCAGAGCGCACGCCAGCGCATGCAGGCCCGTGGCGAGCTGCAGGCCCTGCGCATCCAGCGCTACTTCATGGACACCTACCAGTACGGCAAGGGCTTCTCGCGCCAGGTGCTGTTCCTCAAGGACCAGGCCGAGAAGCGCTTCCTCGACGCCTTCGACCTGCGCGAGGACATGACCCGCCAGGTGAAGACCAGCCTGGAGGCCAACCCCAACCTGCTCGGCCTCTACCTGGTGTTCGAGCCCAACGCCCTGGACGGCAAGGACGAACTGTTCATCGACCAGGCCGAGCTGGGCAGCAACGACAAGGGGCGTTTCTCGCTCTACTGGTCACAGGCCACCCCCGGCAAGCTGGAGTCAGAATCCATGACCGAGGAGCTGCTCGGCGACAGCAGCCCCATGGCCAGCGGCATGCCCTACAACACCTGGTACACCTGCCCGCTGAAGACCCGCGACTCCTGCGTGCTGGAGCCCTACTACGACGATGTCGGCGGCAAGAAGGTGCTGATGACCAGCATCGCCTTCCCCCTGGAGCTGAACGGCAAGGTGATCGGCGTCATGGGCCTGGACATCAGCCTGGACAGCCTCCAGCAGCTGAGCATCGATGGCAGCAAGGACCTCTACGACGGCCAGGGCCAGGTCAGCATCATCAGCCCCACCGGGCTGCTCGCCGGCCACAGCCGCGACGCCTCGCAGCTCAGCCTCAAGCTGGACAAGGCCTTCGGCACCGACGCCAGCGAGATCGCCTCGGTGGTCACGGCCGGCAAATCCGCCGAAATCGACCACGATGGCGTCCTGCGCGTCATCCAGCCGTTCAAGCCGATCCCCACCAGCGCCGCCTGGAGCGTGCTGCTGGAAGTGCCGGACAAGGTCCTGCTGGGCCCGGCCCTGAAGCTCGAGGCCCAACTCGATGAGCAGAGCGCCTCCAGCAGCCTGGTGGCCACCCTGATCGGCCTCGCCGCCGCCGTCGTCGGCCTGCTGCTGGTTTGGCTCACCGCCCTGGGCGTGACCCGGCCCATCCTCGGGGTGGCCGCCATGCTGAAGAACATCGCCAGCGGCGAAGGCGACCTCACCCGCCGCCTGGACTACGCGCGCCAGGACGAGTTGGGCGAACTGGCCGGCTGGTTCAACCGCTTCCTCGACAAGCTGCAGCCGATCATCGCCGACGTGAAGCGCTCGGTGCAGGACGCCCGCAGCACCGCCGACCAGTCCGCCGCCATCGCCAGCCAGACCAGCGCCGGCATGCAGCAGCAGTACCGCGAGGTGGACCAGGTCGCCACCGCCTCCCACGAGATGAGCGCCACCGCCCAGGACGTCGCCCGCAGCGCCGCCCAGGCCGCCGAAGCCGCGCGCGGCGCCGACCATGCCACCCGCGACGGCCTGGGCGTGATCGGCAAGACCACCAGCGCCATCGAGCAACTGGCCAGCGAGATGAGCGCCGCCATGGAGGAGGTCCAGGGCCTGGCCAGCAGCAGCGAACAGATCGGCTCGGTACTGGAGGTGATCCGCGCCATCGCCGAGCAGACCAACCTGCTGGCGCTCAACGCCGCCATCGAGGCGGCACGCGCCGGTGAGGCCGGGCGCGGTTTCGCCGTGGTCGCCGACGAGGTGCGCAACCTCGCCAAGCGCACCCAGGACTCGGTGGAGGAAATCCGCCAGGTGATCGAAGGCCTGCAGAACGGCACCCGCGAAGTGGTCGGCTCCATGCACAGCAGCCACCGCCAGGCCCAGGGCAGCGTCGAGCAGGTCGAGCACGCGGTCGCCGCCTTGCACCGCATCGGCGACGCGGTGGCGGTGATCACCGACATGAACCTGCAGATCGCCAGCGCCGCGGAGGAGCAGAGCGCGGTGGCCGAGGAGATCAACCGCAACGTCGCCGCCATCCGCGACGTCACCGAATCCCTCTCCGGCCAGGCCCAGGAATCCGCCCAGGTCAGCCAGGCGCTCAACCGCCTGGCCAACCACCAGCAGGGGCTGATGGACCAGTTCCGCGTCTGATTCGAACCCGTGGACGCCCGCGCCAGGGCGTCCACTGCACCCTGACACCATTTGCCCGCCCGACTGACGCGCCGGTGCTTGTCCGCCGTTTCGCCGCCAGCTAGCCTGCGTCATCCCCCAGCAAGGAAACCCGAGATGCTCAACTACGCCATAGTCGCCGGCTCCAGCCGTGCCAACAGCCAGTCCGGCAAGGTCGCCCGCTTCATTCGCCAGCGCCTGGTGGAACTGCAACTGGCCAGCGAAGCCCACACCAGCGTCATCGACCTGGGCGCCCAGCCGCTGCCCCTGTGGCCGGCCGACGACACGGGCCCCTGGTCCGAATTCCAGCAGCAGCTCAAGGCCGCCGACGCGGTGATCGTCATCGCCCCCGAGTGGAACGGCATGGCCTGCCCGGCGATCAAGAACTTCTTCATCTATGCCAGCAAGGCGGAACTGGCCCACAAGCCGGGCCTGCTGGTGGGCGTGTCCTCCGGCATCGGCGGCGGCTACCCGATCAGCGAGCTGCGCGCCTCCAGCTACAAGAACTGCCGCCTCTGCTACCTGCCCGAGCACCTGATCGTGCGCGGCGTGGAGAAGGTGCTCAACGGTGCCGAAGTGGCCGGTGAAGACGACCAGCGCATCCGTGCACGCATGGACTACGACCTGGACATCCTGGCCAAGTACGCCAGCGCGCTGAAGCCCGTCCGCGAAACCATCGACCTGAGCATCCCGGCCTTCGCCAACGGCATGTAAATGCCCCGCCCCGTGCCACTCGGCGCGGGGCTCCCCCGCATCCACGTCGCCCACGCGCCCGCAGGTGGACGACGCTTCATCCGTCCACCATTCGCGCTCCCAGACAGCACCACTGTGCAACCACGAGCCCCCCGCGCTACGAAACCGTAGGAGCGAGCTCTGCTCGCGAAGCTGTGGCTGGACTCTGTGGGAGCGAATTCATTCGCGATGAAGTGCCTGGCCACTCGCAGCCCTGTACCGGCGGTGGGTCTTTCGCGGCTGAAGCCGCTCCTACAGATAGCACTCGGAGCGGGGCCGAGCATCGCCGCGTTGGGCCTCGCTGCGCTCGGCGCCAACCTACGGTTGGCCCCTTACAACGAGAACGCCCGCTGCACCACCTCGCGGCGCGGATCATCGTTGGGCGCGACCAGTGCGTAGTTGTAGCCATCGCGCGACCAGTAGCGCGCTTCCAGCTCGCCATCACGGCGGCTGCCGGCGGGCATCTCGGCGTAGAGCGAACCGGGCGAGCGCAGGTACAGGCTGATGCGCTGCCCGCCCACGTCCTCGAACAGCAGGATGGCCGCGGCGCCCTGCTCGTTGGTCAGCAGGCGTCCGCCCACGGGGTGGAAACCGTAGGGCGCGAGGTCGGGGATGCGCGAGGCATGGCTGAAGCGCTGGTCCAGCCAGGCCTGCAACTGCCCCGGATCACGGGCGGCGACGTCGACCACGCCGGCCTGCCCGGTGGCGAACAGGCGATGGGCCTCCAGGGCGTCCTGCATCGGCGGGTTCTCCGCCAGCAGCGTGCGGTCACGGGCCTGCCAGCCGCCCAGGCCGCCGAAGCCCAGGGCCAGCACCAGCGCGGCGGCCGTGGCCAGGCGCTGGCGCCGACGCGCACGCAGGGAGCGACGGATCGCCAGCGGGTCCAGCGCCGGGTTGGCCGGGCGCGCTTCCAGGTTGGCGAGGCCGGCCCGCAGTTGCTGGGCATCCCGGCGCCAGGCCTCCACGCGGGCACACGCCTCGGGGTCGCTCGCCAGCCAGGCTTCCACCCAGGCCCGCTGGCCTGCGTCCAGTTGGCCGTCCAGGTAGGCGTGCAGGTCGTTCTCACTGGGTTCCAGGCGATTCATTTGAGTATCCGTAGCGGGGGGTTGGCGATTTCGCCCTCGGCCAGCTCGCGCAGGGCCTTGCGCGCCCGGGACAGGCGGGACATCACGGTGCCGATGGGTACGTCCAGGGCCACGGCGGCCTCCTTGTAGCTCAGGCCCTCGACGCTCACCAGCACCAGCAGCGCGCGCTGCTCGGCGGGCAGCCGGGCGAAGGCTTCCAGGGTGGATTGCGCCATCACCAGCTCCTCGGTGGAGGGGGCTTCGGCCGGCGCCGCGCCGAAGAACTCGAGGATCCGCGCATAGCGCCGGGCACGCCGCTGGCCGTCGAGGAACTTGCGGTAAAGGATCGCGAACAGCCAGGCGCGCAGGCTGCCGTCGGTACGCGGCCCGGCACGGCCGTCCAGGGCGCGCTCCAGGGTCGCCTGCACCAGGTCGTCGGCGCTGGCGGGGTTGCGCGTCAGCCACAGGGCGAAGCGGCGCAGGCGCTGCAGCAGCTCGCGGAGTTCGTCGTCATCGATGTCGTGCATGGGTGGCGCGGCTCGTCGTGGATCGGGTGCGAGGAAGACGCCCGGGAAACGACTTTATTCCAGGTGCAGGGAATAAATCTCCATCCCGTTCGTCCCACGGGCTCGACGACCTGATCGCTCACCCTGGAGCCACCGATGAGCCACCCCCCGCTTTCCCCCTCCCAGACCCTGGGCCGCCTGGCGCTGATAGGCCTCGGCCTGGCCACGCTGGCCGGCACCTTCGCCTACGTCGCCGGCTGGGTCGGCCCGCAGCGCCTGACCCCGCAACGCATCATCGACACCTTCGAGGCCAACGCCGGCAGCTACCCCGGCTACCGCAAGAACCACGCGAAGGGCCTCTGCGTCAGCGGCCACTTCGCCAGCAACGGCGCGGCCGCCGGGCTGTCCCGCGCCGAGGTGTTCGCCCCGGGCGAAGTGCCGGTGGTCGGCCGCCTGGCCATCGGCGGCAGCAACCCCTACGCGCCCGATGCCAGCGTGCCGGTGCGCAGCCTGGCGCTGCAGCTGCGCACGGCCAGCGGCCAGGAATGGCGCACCGGCATGAACACGCCACCGGTGCTGCCCGTCTCCGGCATCGAAGGCTTCTTCGAGCAGGTGCTGGCCTCCAAACCCGACCCGGCCACCGGCAAGCCGGACCCGGCGCGCCTGCAGGCCTTCTTCGCCGCCCACCCGGAAAGCGCCGCCTTCCGCCAGTGGGCCAAGGACAACAGGGCCTCCAACAGCTTCGCCAATGCCACCTACAACAGCATCAACGCCTTCCGCCTGGTGGACGGCGACGGCAATGGTCGCTACGTGCGCTGGGCCATGGAGCCGGAGACGCCCTACCAGCCGCTGGCCGGCGAGGCGGACGACAAGGACTTCCTCGCCCACGACCTGTTCCAGCGGCTGCAACAGGGGCCGCTGCGCTGGCACCTGGTGCTGACCCTGGCCGAGGCTGGCGACCCCAGCGATGACCCGTCCCGCCCCTGGCCCGCCTCGCGCCAGCGCATCGACGCCGGCACCCTGGTGATCGACCGGGCGCAGGCCGAGGACCAGGGCGCCTGCCGCGACCTCAACTTCGACCCACTGATCCTCCCCGACGGCATCGAGCCCTCGGCCGACCCGATCCTCGCCGCCCGCTCGGCGGCCTACGCCGTGTCCTTCAACCGCCGCACCCGTGAAGGTGCGCCCACCGCCCCCGCAGGAGCCCACCCATGAACCGCCACGCCTCGGGCTTCAGCCCCCTCGCCCGCCTGCTGCACTGGTCCATGGCGCTGCTCATCCTCGCCATGCTGTTCATCGGTGCCGGCATGGTGATCACCCTGTCCACCCGTCACACCTGGCTGGTGGAGCTGCACAAGCCGCTGGGCCTCGTACTGCTGATGCTGGTGCTGCTGCGCATCGCGGTACGCCTGCGTCGGCCACCGCCTGCGCTGCCTGCCGACCTCCCGGGCTGGCAGCGCGGGCTCGCCCACCTCTCGCACCTGCTGCTCTACACGCTGATGCTGGCGATGCCGCTGGTGGGCTGGGCGATGCTGTCCGCCGGCGGCTACCCGGTGGTGGTGCTCGGCTGGCTGCAGCTGCCGGCGATCGCGCCCCATGACGCCGCGCTCTACGCCGTGCTGCGCCAGGCCCACCACTGGCTCGGCTACCTGCTGTTCGCCACGGTGCTGCTGCACCTGGGGGCGGCGCTCTTCCATGGCCTGATCCGCCGCGACGGCGTGCTCGCCAGCATGGCGACCGGCAGCGCGAAACGCTGACGGCAGGCACCCGGCGCATGGCCGGGCCGGCAAACGAACGGCCATGCGCGCGGTCTACGCAGCTGGACCCACTCGATGGAGAACGCCCTTGAAGACTCACCGCTGCCTACTCGTCACCCTGCTGCTCTGCGCCGCCGGCGCCCAAGCCTCCACCCCCGAGGCCTGGCAGGAGCAGGACAGGCGCATGCTCGCCGCCTGTACCCAGCTCAGCGGCCTCAAGGAGGTGAAGGCCGCCGGCAAGCCGGTGCTCTTCGACGATCGCCTCGGGCTCACCGCCCTGGTGCTCAGCGGCCGCTACCCCCAGGCCCACATGAAAAACCGCGCGGGCCGCGAGCTGTGCCTGTACCAGCGCAATACCGGCAAGGCCTACCTCAGCGAAGCCGACAGCCTGATCGAACCCCGCAAGCCCTGATCGAAAGAGCGCTGGCTGCTCATCGGCCAGACCGCCAACACAGCACGGGGCAAGGACGCGGCGCCCGAAGCGCTGCGGGGCCACTGAGGTCGCACGGGGGCCGGCGCTGCACTATCATCGCCGGCCATTCACCCCGGAGCCCCGCCCATGAACAACGAAATCACACTCCTCAACCGCCTCGCCAACAGCGACATGCTGGAGATCGATGGCCTGCACGCCTGGCAGTTCGAGCTGGACGCCGGTGCCCTGCGGGTCGAATGCGTCGATGGCCGTACCCAGCGCCGCTGGCAGTTCAGCGCGGAGCAGGTTCTGGCGGCGCGGTTCGACGGGGACAAGGGCGCATGGACGATCCATGACGATCAGGGCCCGCACAGCCTGGTGTGCATGGAAGCCTTCAGCGGCAGCAACGACGACGATGACGACGAGCCGGACGAGGCCGCCAACGACGACGGCATCGACCGGGGCTGAGGCTTCAGCTCACCACGTTGCGGATGTAACGCACCGGGACTTCGCCACGGTTGGCGTAGCCATAGGGCTGGCTGCTGGCGAAGACATGGAAGTCCCCCGCGCCGACGCGCACCTCGCCGCCTGGCAGCTCCAGGGTCAGCTCGCCCTCGGTGACATAGACCATCTCCCGCCAGCCTTCGGCGTCGGCCTCCGACACATAGCGTTCCCCCGGCTCCAGCGACCAGGCCCAGAGCTCGACCTCGCGTCGCGCCGGGGCGCTGGCCAGCAGGGTGGCGCGGCTGCGGGGGTCGCGGCCGACCCAGGCGACCGCCTCAATGCGCGAGCGGTCGGGCCGGCTCGGCGCCTGCACGAGGTCGGGGAAGAGCACGCCCAGTGCCTCGGCGATGCGGTCCAGGGTGGCCAGGCTGACGTTCACATCGCCGCCCTCGATGCCGACGATCATCCGCCGGCTCACCCCCGAGGCGGTGGCCAGGGCGTCCTGGCTGAGGCCGAGTTCCTTGCGCAGCCGGCGCACATTGCCGGAGACGTGTTCGAGTACGTTGGGTCGGTCCATGGTGCTGGGCAATATATTGCTCAAAGGGTGAGTTTTGCGCATTATGTTGCACATAACCAACCAGAACAAGCGTCACCTCCTCGCCACTGCCTGATCCGGACCCTTCCATGAATTCCCGCACCCTCACCTCGACGCTGCTTCCCGTCGGCATCCTGCTGGTCGCCATGACCTCGGTACAAAGCGGCGCCTCCCTGGCCAAGTCGCTCTTCCCCGTCATCGGTGCCCAGGGCACCACCAGCCTGCGCCTGATCTTCGCCGCCCTCTTCCTGCTGCTGGTGCTGCGCCCCTGGCGCACCCGCATCAACACCGGCGCCCTGGGCAGCGTCCTGGCCTACGGCTCGGCGCTGGGCTTCATGAACCTGCTGTTCTACATGTCGCTGCAAACGGTGCCGCTGGGCATCGCCGTGGCGCTGGAGTTCACCGGCCCGCTGGCGGTGGCGATCCTGTCCTCCCGACGCCTGCTGGACTTCGTGTGGATCGCCCTGGCCGTGGCCGGCCTGGCGCTGCTGCTGCCCATCGGCGAAGGCGCCGCCGGCATCGACCCGCTGGGCGCCGCCTATGCGCTGGGCGCCGGGGTCTGCTGGGGGCTCTACATCATCTTCGGCCAGCGCGCCGGGGCCGAACACGGCATGCAGAGCGCCTGCCTGGGCGTGATGGTGGCCGCCTTCGTCGCCGCGCCCTTCGGCATGGTGCACGCCGGCACGGACCTGCTGAACCTCGCCCTGATCCCCACCGCGCTCGGCGTGGCGCTGCTCTCGACCGCCATCCCCTACACCCTGGAGATGTACGCCCTGACCCGCATGCCGGCGCGCACCTTCGGCACGCTGATGAGCATCGAGCCGGCCCTGGGCGCCCTCTCCGGCCTGCTGTTCCTCGGCGAGCGCCTGTCCCTGCTGCAATGGCTGGCCATCGGCGCCATCATCCTCGCCTCCATCGGCACCACCGCCAGCATGAAGAGCCGCCAGGAAGCCGAAGGGCTGATCCCCGCCGACTGATCCGCTGCGAATCTTCTTGCCGAGAAGCGCCCTCCTGCGCAAGGCTATCGCCAGCCTTGCGCACCAACAGGATCAACCATGAACAAGTTCACTCCCGGCCCCAGCGGCTGCCCCCCGGTCAGCTGGCAGCTGGACCAGATCGTCTCCGAACTGCGCGCCGCCCGCGCCGAGTGGCGCAACCGCCATGGCCGCACCCAGGACCGTGGCGGTCGCGAACTGCCGTCGCGCGTCGCGGTCGGCCAGATCATCGAAGCCATCAGTGGCGCCCTCTTCCCCATGCGCCTCGGCCCCACCGACCTGCGCGAGGAGAGCGAAGACTTCTACGTCGGCCACACCCTGGACACGGCGCTCAACGCGCTGGTGATCGAAGTGCGCCGCGAGCTCGGCTACGCCGCCCGCAACGGCAGCGCCGATGATGGCGACAGCGAGTGCCAGGCGATCCGCGTGGTGAAAGGCTTCGCCGCCGCGCTGCCGCAACTGCGCGTGCTGCTGGACACCGACGTGCTGGCCGCCTACCAGGGCGACCCCGCCGCGCGCAGCGTCGACGAGGTACTGCTGTGCTACCCGGGCGTGCATGCGGTGATCCACCACCGCCTGGCGCACTACTTCTACAGCAACGGCCTGCCGCTGCTGGCGCGCATCATCGCGGAGATCGCCCACTCGGCCACCGGCATCGACATCCACCCCGGCGCCACCATCGGCAAGAGCTTCTTCATCGACCACGGCACGGGCGTGGTGATCGGCGAGACGGCGATCATCGGCGAGCGGGTGCGCATCTACCAGGCGGTGACCCTGGGCGCCAAGCGCTTCCCCTCGGACGAGTCGGGCAACCTGCAGAAGGGCCAGCCGCGCCACCCGATAGTCGAGGACGACGTGGTGATCTACGCCGGCGCGACCATCCTCGGGCGCATCACCATCGGCAAGGGCTCGGTCATCGGCGGCAACGTCTGGCTGACCCGCAGCGTGCCGGCGGACAGCAACATCACCCAGGCCACCCTGCAGAACGATTGCGGCGCCTGAGACGCCCTGCCCGGCCAGCAAAGAACCCCGCGCAAGCGGGGTTCTGCGCATCAGGCCGAGGTTTCCCGCGGCACGAACAGGCGGCGGGTCAGCATCAGGTGGAGGATGAAGGCGATCAGCGCGGCCAGCGGGATCGCCGTCAGCGCGCGGGTGATGCTGGAGCCGAAATCGGCCTGGCTCTGCAGCACCTCCAGGCGGCCGAAACGGGACGGCGCGGCATTGGCGTAGGCCACCTTCACCGAGGCGCCCTCCCTGAGATAGGGCTCGGCATTGGAGGCGGAGGTCTCGAAGGTGCCGTCGTAGGCCTTGCCCGCCACCTCGAAGACATAGTGGAAGTGGTAGGTCTCGCTGGTACGGCCGCGGCGGTGGTGTTCCTCGGTCACGGCGTCCAGGCTCACCGGCGCCACCACCTCGGAATGGTCCTTGAGGATGGCATTGGCTTCGAAGTAGTTGAGGATCGCGGTGAGGATGAGGAAGCCGGCGCCAAGCAAGGCAGCGAGGCTCAGCAGGATCATCGACACCTTGCTGAGGGTGCGATGGGTTTGTGGCGATGTCTTGAAGCTGATCATGGTGTCCCTTCCGGTTGGTTGCAGTGCCCTGGCGTGCAACGGGTGGCGGGCCACCACCCGAGGTAACCATGGAAAGCCGCACGGCACCGGAGCATGCAGTACGCACGCCTGCAGCACGGGTCAATCCTTCCATGGAAAGTTAATAGCACTAAGCTAGCATCCAGTTGCTAGGGAGCCCCTTGATTGAAGTCACATCCTGTTACATTCATTGCAAGGCCAATGGCAGATCGCTGCGCGGCAGGGATCGCGCTGTCGCCGATGGGCCATGGACGGAACGCTGAGCCTCCACTTCATCCAGAGCAGATTGCCGTTCCAGAGGTACCGATGTGAGCACCACGGCCAACCGATTCTCCTCCCTGCTGCACCTGGTGCGCCTGCACTTCGGCGTTGGCGCCGTCGTGCTGATCGAGCCCGACGGACCGCTCGCCTGCGACGGCATCGACCAGCAAAGGGCCGCGCGTGCGCTGGTCTCCGGCACCCCGCAACCGCTAGCCCGCTGCCCCATCGCCGATGGCGGCGGCGAACTGCTGCTGTTCGACGACCAGCCCCGCGAGGTGGACCCAGTCGCACTGGCCGAATTCGCCAACCTGGCGAGCGAATTGTTCACCCGGCACCGCGAAGTGCTGGGCATGCGCGAATGGCTGCGGGTGCTACGGGAAAAGGAACAGCGCCTGGCCCTCGCCGTCGCCGGCAGCGGCACCGGCATCTGGGACCGCGACGTGGTCAATGGGCTGATCCACTACTCGCCCGGCTGGAAATCCCTGTTGGGCTATGCCGACGACGAGATCGGCACGCGCATCGAGGACAGCTACACCCGCGTCCACCCCGACGACCTCGACTACGTGAAGCGCAGCATCCTCGAGCATTTCGAGCAACGCACCCCCGACTACCAGGTGGAGCACCGCCTGCGCCACAAGGACGGCCATTACATCTGGGTGATCAGCCGCGGCAAGGTGGTTGAGCGCGACGACCAGGGCCGCCCCCTGCGGATGCTCGGTACCACCACCGACATCACCCGGACCCGACACATGGCCGAGCGCCTGCAGCAGAACCTCGACCTGCTGACGGACCTGACCAACGAGATCCCCGGCATGGTCTTCCAGTTCCTGCGCCTCGCCGACGGCAGCGGCAGCTACCGCTATGTCAGCGCCGGCAGCCAGGACGTCTATGGCCTCTCCCCCGAACAGCTGAAGCTGCCGACGGGGCGCGAGCGCATCCTGGCGCTGATCCACCCGGACGACCTGGCCGCCTACCAGGACTCCCTGGAGACCTCGGCAGTGGCCCTCACCCCCTGGCACATGGAGTACCGGGTGCTGGTCCCCGGCCGCGACACCGGCTGGCGCCAGGGCAACGCACACCCCAAGCGCCTGGCTGACGGCAGCGTGCTCTGGCACGGCTTCGTCACCGACATCACCGAACACAAACGCATCGAGGCGGAGTTGCAGGCGCTGGCCACCACCGACTTCCTCACCCAGCTGCCCAACCGCCGTCACTTCATGTCGCGCATCGAGGAAGAACTGGCCCGGCTGCGACGCCCCACCGGCCATGGCGCCGCCCTGCTGATGCTCGACCTGGACCACTTCAAGGTGATCAACGACCGCTGGGGCCATGCCGTGGGCGATGAGGCGCTGCGCCATTTCGCAACCCTGCTGGTGCAGCAGATGCGGCGGGTGGATTTCGCCGGGCGCATGGGCGGCGAGGAGTTCGCCGTGGTGCTCAACGATGCCAGCCACGACAGCGCCCTGGTCTTCGCCCAGCGCCTGCAGCAGCAGCTGGCGGAGACCCCGTTGCGCCACCAGGGCGAGGTGATCCCCCTGACGGTGAGCATTGGCATCACCCGCATCAGCGCCGACGACGCCACGGCCGAAGCCGCGCTGTCGCGCAGCGACCTGGCGCTCTACCGCGCCAAGGCCAACGGCCGCAATCGCATCGAGAGCCACTGAGCGCAAACGCCGCCCTGGCGATGCGGGGGCCGACGCACCGGGCGGTGCGCCGGCGATCTCATCAGTCGGTGCCGTACTTCGGCGAACGCGGACCGTAGAGCAGGCCGCCGTTGCGGCCGGTCGAGAGCAGGCGCGCACTGGTCATCCCGGCGATGGGATAGGACGCGTCCTCCATGGAGCTGTTGATGATCTGCTTCACCGCAGCGGTCACCAGCATGCCGACCAGGCCACCGCTGTTGCCGTTGTTGCCCTCCTCGCTGGAGGCGGTCGCCGAGCCGGTCCACAGGGTGGTGCCGCTCTTCAGGTCGACCAGGCGGGCGCTGGCGGTGACGATCGAGGCGCTGCTGATCAGCATGTACTGGGTGCCGTACTCGCTCACGGTGACGTAGAGCGCGGCGTCGGCACCGAACACCTCGCGCAGCTTGGCCGGCGGCAGCTGGTGGATGTCACCGGCGGCGGTCAGGCCGTTCTGGCGGAAGGTCTCGTCCACCAGGGCCACCGGCAGCACGTAGTAGCCGGCCTCGGCCAGGGGATAGGTGACCTGGGACAGCATGCTGTAGGTCGCCTTCACGTCGGGCGACTCGTTGAGCGGCGGCAGCACCAGGATCGAACGCGGGCGCGCCTCCTTGAAGGCCGAGTAATCCACGCTCTTGGTCGGTGCGCAGCCGCTGATCAGCGCGCCGAGCACGGCGCAGGCCAGAATGCGGGAAAACAGGCGGGTCATTGTGCGCCTCCCTTGGCGTTCTTCATCAGGAAGTCCATGTACGAGGCAGACTCGGGGAACAGCGCCTTCTCGGTCTGGAACGCCTGGATCATCTGGTCATCCTTGCCGAGGGTCGAGTACAGCAGGCCGAGCTGGGCGTGGTAGCCCGGCGGCACTGCGCCATTCTTCGCCTTGATCTTCTGCAGGTCGGCTTCCAGCGCCTCGACCTGCGCTTCCCGGGCCTCGCCCTTGAAGTACTGGTTGACCTGGGTCTGGTAGCCCTCCCACTGGTACAGCGTCTTCGGCCCGCTGCAGCCGGCCAGCATCAGGCTGCCCAGCAATGCCGCCGAGCAGGCGATGGTCTTGCGCATTTCCATTGTCATTCCCTAGAGCATCCGTGATTTCAGTTCTGCGGCTTCCAGGCACCGCTGTCGACCGCATTGACCAGCTTGTTCACCGCCTCGCGCATGGCCAGGTCCAGCACCTTGCCGTTGAGGGTGGAGTCGTAGCTGGCGGTGCCGCCGAAGCCGATCACTTCGCGGTTGGACAGCGCGTACTCGCCCGCGCCCTGGGTCGAATAGACGACCTCGGAGGTGGAGATGTTGACGATGTTCAGCGCCACCTTGGCGTAGGCGATCTGGGTCTTGCCGCGACCGAGGATGCCGAACAGCTGGTGGTCGCCCACTTCCTTGCGACCGAACTCGGTGACGTCGCCGGTGACCACGAAATCGGCCCCCTTGAGGCGCTGGGCCTGGCCCTTGATCGCCGCCTCCTGCTGGATCTCGCTCATGTTGTCGCGGTCCAGCACGCTGAAGCGGTTGGTCTGCTGCAGGTGGGTGATGAGGATGGTCTTGGCCTGGCCGCCGAGGCGGTCGACGCCGTCGGAGAAGATGCCGCGCATGTAGCTGGAACGGTTGTCGAACTTGCCGACGGCGATGGGCGAACGCGGGCCGCTATACGGGCGGTTGACGCTTTCGACCTGCTGCACCGCGACGGCGGTGGAGGTTTCGGTGGCGCAGCCCGACAGGCCGGCCAGTGTCACGGCGGCCAGGAGCGGCAGCAGTGCGGTTCTCGAGACGATGCTCATGGGGTTCTCCTTGAACGAACGGAAGGTGCCGGCGACGACAGCCCGGCGGGCAGCGGCGCATTGGCGGAATGGATTCGACGGGGCGATCAGGCTGAAGACGAGCGACGGCGAGCGATCCCCACGGGCGTGCCCCGGGAAAATCGGCCGGATGTGACTGCGTCGACGAAATGCCGGGCGGCATCGGGCGGCAGCCCCGTGACAGCGCGAGATCGGTGCGGGATCGGTGCGGCGGGCCGGAGGGAAAACGGCCGGGCCGAGGGGTGAAGACGACATCCAATGTCCTGCTGCTACGGCTCCATGGATCTTGCTCCCGGACGGCGCGCCGACGCCGCATGCGGACAGGCGTCCCGCCAGGGAACAGACAGGCGCGCGAGAGTACTGGCCTTTCGCCGCGAAGCCGATGCCGGCCCGACCAGCGGGCGTATCGGCAGGACCTGCTGACAATGCCGTCGCACGCCGCGCAATGAGGCCGGCGTCACCCTTTCAATCTGCGAGGGGCCTGGAGCCGTGACGAACCCTGAGGCAATTTGCCGCGAGGCTGGTAGAGCCGCGCCTGCATAGATTTAATCCAGACGATTCGTTCTGGAGCCCTGCATATGGATAGCGACGGCGACACCCTCACCCGAGACCACCAGCGGATTCACCAGGAGGCGACGCTCCTGGCCGGCGCCATCACCGACCTGGGGCAGCGCGCCTCGGTCTATCACCATCTCTATGAATGCTCCGGCGGACGCAATGTCTTCCCGCTGATCGCCGCACACGGCGCATTGTGGGGTGCCGGCTACTTCGCCCTCGGCATGCGGGTCGGCGCCCTGCTCTCCGCCCAGTTCCTCTTCTCCCCCGCCCTGCGCCAGGACAAGCTGCGCCAGCTACACGCCTTCGCCGACGCCTTCCGCGAGATCAACCGGCAGGTCTGCGTCGAGGCCTACACGGCCTACCACTTCAGCCGGTTGCATGGCCAGGCGCCGGGGGTCGCACGCTTCCTGCAGCCCCGCCTGCTGGCCGCCCTGGACGCCTGCCACCGCGCCCAGGCCCTGGGCGAGCCCTTGTCGCAGCCGGAGCGGCGCGAACTGTTCGAGGCGTTCTTCCTGTGGGAGCAGGCCGCCATCGTCGGGCCGGCCGTGGAACGGGCCCTGGCGGCATTGGACTGGCCGCTGATCCGCCAGGTGGCGCTGCGCCCGCGCATCGAATTCGCCTACTTCCCCAGCAGCCGTGACATGAAGTTCGCCGACTTCGCCAGCACCGCCGAGCGCATCGAAAAGGGCATGCGCGCCTATGAGCTGGCCGAGCGGGCCGGGCTGGACCGGGTGGAGCATGCGCTGCGGCACTACGGGGTGCTGCCGGCAGCCTTCTTCCGCGATTCGCTCGCCCATTTCCGCGACCTGCGCCAGCGCCTCGACCTGCCCGCACAATTCACGGCCACCGGTTGAGCCTGGCGGCGGCACCACCGGGGCAGCGGCATCGCGGAACCCGATCCGCCAGCGATGCCGCGACGGGCCGGGAGGTTCAGGCGGGGTAGAGATGGACGATGCGCTTGCCGTTATGCAGGTCGTGGACCTTGTAGCCCTGCAGCACGGCCTCCCAGAACGCTGCTGCGGCCTCGCTCTCGACTTCCAGCACCAGCTCATCCTTGCCCCGTTTCTTGAGCAACTCGATGAGCTGGGCGACCGCGCGCCTGCCTACGCCCTTGCCGCGCGCGGGGACGGCAACGAACAGCCGGAAGATCTCGAAGAAGCCCGAGTTGCCGGCGGAAGCGCCTCGGATCACGGCGAAGCCGACGTAGTCGCCCTCGAGGGCCACCAGGTAGCACTCCTCGTCCAGCGCCGCGGACATCTCCCCGCTCATGACCTGCCTGAAACTGCCGTAACCATCCAGCTCGAGCAGCTTCTCCGCAGCCTGGATACCCGGAGCGCCCGCCAGGTGAATGGAAACCCGATCTGACATGAAGAACTCCTTTTCGTGGTTGGATTCGGGCGCATCCTAGCGACTCGAAACCCGCCGCCATTGATCCGGCGCATGGATCGCCGCACTCTCCGGGGCGCACGCTCTCGGGTTCGTGACGCTGTTGGCAAGACGGCGAAACCGGGCCAGGGTCCGGTGCGAGGCGATGGCAGCAGGCAGGAAATCCGGCACGGGCAGGGATGATCCATGGCCAGGCCCCCGGGCGTGGTTCCACGCGTGGACAGGAGTGCCGGAGCTCATTCCTCCACGTCCAGCACGGTGCGTGCCCTGTCAGACACCAGCGCCGGGATCAACGCCTTGCCTCCGTTGAGCCAACTTCAGCCCGCTGCATCGCGCGTACCAAGCCAGAACGAAAAAGCCCCGGCTCAATGGCTGAGGCTTTTTGGTGCGGGTGTTAACCGCAAGGTGCGTGAAATTTAAGATTTATCACCGGGACTGTCTAATATCCCGAACTTTTTACGGTGCCCCTCATGTCCAAATTCCAGAATGTTCTGCCAAGACATAAAAACGACATCAATACGGGGATGTAATCATGAAATCAAAGCTTCTATTTCTTTTTAATTGCGCCAATTCAAGGCTGCTCTTAAAAGAATTTTCGCGAGCCCGACCTATTCCAGCTTGGGCTGGTACGGAACCGGTTGAGCCTCTTCAGAAGCTATCCGAACACCACAGGGACTATCAAACTGGCGCTGCCAAGAATCATTTTATGAAAGCAGTTGCAGGAAAGGTTTGAGTATTAACCAGCCGCCCCACGAGGGCGGCTTTACCGTGCCTGGCAGAAAGAAACTGACTGGATCACCTGAGCATTACGGTGAGGGGCAGTCAGGTTCCTGCAGTGGCGTACTGATGATCTTGGCGGCGGAGGGAGACGTGGTTTCTGCTCGCGCATACGCGAGAGCATTAAGGAGCTGCTGGCCACCTGCTTCCTCCATCACGGAGTAGTTTCCATCGGAAAGCCTGAGCCAGCAGCCCCTCACTTCGGAGCTTCCACTGCGGGAGACATAGGCATGCTTCTCAGCTGCACGCGAGACCTGCAATTCACACTTTCTTTCCAGATAAACCATTTCGGAGACATCACTCAGCATAAAAACATCGCCGATACACTGATGCCCACGATCAGCTCGAACCAAAAACTGCTCAGCGCTTGCACTGCCAAAAAATAAGACGCACAGCACCCCTAGCGAATATCTCATCATCCTTCTCCATGGGCTCAGATTTTCTTAGCGATACTGCCTGCGATGGGCGGGGCCGTGGGGGCGATTTGTTTGAGCAAGTCTTCGAAGGCACCAAATGGCTTCAGTGCCGCTTCCTCTATTTCCTTCTGGTTGATCTCCTTCGGTTGATCGTCCTGCACCGTCTTTTCTTCGCTCATGACCATCTCCTTATGACCGGCTCCATGCCGGGCCTACGAAGCTAGACCACTTAACCTCTCTACGCCAATAGACACGACCTCGCTGCGACCAGACGTTTTGCTATCGAGCTCGCGGTCGGTCAGCCCGCCCAACCAGGTTTTGCCAATCGCTTCGAGCATCGCCCTCCTCGTCTTGCCCAGGGGGTGGATGCGCTCATGCCCCTCCAAGTACTGGCCGATGATGTCTTTGAGCAGGACCCCTTTCCGATTGGCTCTTCAATGGCTCCGGGCTCAGAAAGCTCGGTTTCACGCTTCCTCAGCCACGCCTGGGCAGACTGCTTACGGTCGAATGGTGGGGATTCTTGGTAGACTGTGCGCCCTTCACGACTGATTCGGATTCGAGCGGTGTATCCATCGCTGCCATCCCTCCATTTACGTGCTGTGATCGTGCCCATTTCTCAGTTGCTACATGACGAAAGTCGCTTGCTACATTGTTGCAACGACCCTCTCAAACAATCGGAAACGGCCCTAAACCGCCCTCTATCAGCTGTACGAAAATGCTTAAAGAAATAGCCTCAAGCCCAGCAACCACGCGCCCTGCGCTGTCCCGCCGCTTCTCCGTTGCGCCGATGATGGATTGGACGGATAGAAATTGTCGGTTCTTTCTGCGCCTGCTCTCGCGCCATGCGCTGCTGTATACGGAGATGGTCACCACCGGGGCACTTCTGCAAGGGGATCGGGCGCGTTTCCTCCGCCACGACGAGGCGGAGCACCCGCTGGCGTTGCAGTTGGGTGGCAGCGTACCGGCGGACCTGGCGGCCTGCGCACGCTTTGCGGAGGAAGCGGGCTACGACGAGGTGAACCTCAATGTCGGCTGCCCCAGCGACCGGGTGCAGAACAACATGATCGGCGCTTGCCTGATGGGCCATCCGGCCCTGGTGGCCGACTGCGTGAAGGCGATGCTGGATGCGGTGGCGATTCCGGTGACGGTCAAGCACCGCATCGGCATCAACGGGCGCGACAGCTATGCCGAACTATGCGATTTCGTCGGCCAGGTGCGGGAAGCGGGCTGCCGCAGCTTCACCGTGCACGCGCGCATCGCGATCCTCGAAGGACTGTCGCCGAAGGAAAACCGTGAAATCCCGCCGCTGCGCTACGACGTCGCCGCGCAGTTGAAAAAGGATTTCCCGGATCTGGAGCTGATCCTCAACGGCGGCATCAAGACGCTGGACGAGTGCGCGACGCATCTGGAGGTGTTCGACGGCGTGATGCTCGGCCGCGAGGCCTATCACAACCCCTACCTGCTGGCGGGCGTGGATGCGCGGCTATTCGGCGACGACAGGCCGCAACCGACCCGCGCCGAGGCCCTGGCGGCGTTGCGCCCCTATATAGAACGGCACATCGCTGAGGGCGGGCAGATGCATCACATCACCCGCCATGTACTGGGCCTGGGCCAGGGTTTCCCCGGCGCACGGCGTTTCCGCCAGTTGCTCTCGGTGGACGTGCACAAGACCACCGACCCGCTAGGGTTGCTGGATCAGGCCACCGAGCTGCTGCGCGGCCACTGAGCCGCGTTCTGGCTCGGCGCCAGGCAATACCCCTTATGCCCTCCGGGCACGACCAGGCCGCTCTCCAGCATGCGGCCGAGCACCTGGCGCACGCTGATCAGCGAGAGAGGCTCGCCGGCGGCATTCAGGCGTTCGTGCAGCAACCGGGTGGATATGCCGCCGCTTTCCTGGCTGGCGTCGCAGAGCACTTCCAGTACTTTCAGGCGAGGCAGGCTGGCTTTCAGGCCGGCCTCCTGCAGCAGGTGGCGCAGGTGCTGGTGGTCGCTCATCGGCATGGCATGACTCCTTGATGTATCTGTTGCCTGTTCGGCTTGCATGGAGGCTGGCGGTCCTGCCGGCCTCTTTTCCCCTGAAAAACCAGGGGCTCTAACAATAAAGACGAACGAGAACGAAAAACCCGCAAGAAAAACGGAAAAAAATCCGAATCCAGCGGTCAGACAGGGGCGGCGCTTCCGCTCGATCCCTTCAGGGAGAAAGACGCGGGACAGGGCCGCGAATTTACCCGCGCCGCCCCGTTGAGCGCGCCAGGGAGCTCGGGTAAGGTCATGCAATCTGCAACGACAAGGCTTCGTCCATGACATCCAAGCTGGATCAACTCAAGCAGTTCACCACCGTGGTCGCCGACACCGGGGACCTCGACGCCATCGCCCGCCTCAAGCCGGTCGACGCCACCACCAACCCCTCGCTGCTGCTCAAGGCCGCCGCCCTGCCCCGCTACGCGGAACTGCTCGATGCAGCCGTGGCCGGCAGCGCGGGCGATCTGGGCCTGGCCTGCGACCGCTTCGGCGTCGCCGTGGGCCAGGAGATCCTCAAGGTGATCCCGGGCCGTATCTCCACGGAAGTCGACGCCCGCCTGTCCTTCGATACCCAGGCCACGCTGCGCCGCGCCGAGCGCCTGATCGGCTTGTACGACAAGGCCGGCATCGGTCGCGACCGCGTGCTGATCAAGATCGCCTCCACCTGGGAAGGCATCCGCGCGGCCGAGCAGCTGGAGCGCGACGGCATCCAGACCAACCTGACGCTGTTGTTCAACTTCGCCCAGGCGGTCGCCTGCGCCGATGCCGGGGTCTTCCTCATCTCGCCTTTCGTCGGCCGTATCTACGACTGGTACAAGAAGGCCGAAGGCCGCGATTTCACCGGTGCCGAGGATCCTGGCGTGCAGTCGGTCTCGCGCATCTACCGCTACTACAAGGCCCACGGCTACGACACGGTGGTGATGGGCGCGAGCTTCCGCAACCTCGGTCAGATCGAGCAATTGGCCGGTTGCGATCGCCTGACCATCAGCCCCGACCTCCTGCAACAGCTCGCGGACGACCAGGGCAGCCTGGAGCGCAGGCTCAGCGCCGGCAGCGACAACGAAGCGCGCGTCGCGCTGGACCAGGCCCAGTTCCGTTGGCAGTTCAACGAAGATGCGATGGCGACCGAGAAGCTCGCCGAAGGCATCCGTCTGTTCGCCCGCGATCAGGAAAAGCTCGAAGCCCTGCTCAAGGCCCGCGCCTGAAATAAAAACGCGCGCGCAGCCACAAGGCTGCGCGCGCGGGTTCACCAATCAGGGGGAAAGACGATCAGCTGCGCTCGAGGGCGCTCACCAGATCGTGGAAGGCTTCTCGATTGGACTCGTTGAGCCCCATCAGGATGCGGTGTGCTTCCAGCACCTTGATGCGTACCACGTCCTCGGTCTGGTCCTGCGGAGGCAGGTCTTCCAGGCATTCCGGGCATGGCAGCGGTTTGCCGACGATGTTGAACACCTGGTCGAACCCCATCGACTGCAAGAGTCGGGTAATGTCCGGATGGGTGGTCACCACGGTCGGCAACAGTCCCACCTTCTGCCGCGACAGGATCGACAACTTGGCCAGGAGGCCGAGCGTGGTGCTGTCGATGCTGCGAGTTTCCGTGAGATCGATGACGATCGCAGAGAAATTCAGCGCGGAGAAGATCTTTTCAATGGTCGCATCCAGAGCCGAACACAAGGTAAGGCGAATTTCACCGACGAACTTCAGGACGAAGGTCCCGTCCTGCTCGGCAAACTGGATTTTACCGGTACTCATGCAAGGTTCCTGCTCAACACCAGCAAGGCGATATCATCCGGCATCTCGCCCAGATTGGCCAGTCCAAACACCTGTCGCAAGCCATCCAGACTGCCACCTGCCGTGCACACCAGTTCCGGTAGCGCGGCTTCTTTTTCTTTGAGCGTATCTCCCGGCAAAAGGTCCAGAATGCCGTCGGATAAAAGGGTCAGGCTGAAGGATGGCGGCAACTCGAGGACCTGGTCCTCATAGGTCGCCTCATCGAACAGTCCGACGGGCAGGCCACGCCCGCTCAGGTAACGTGCCTTGCCTTCGCTGAACAGCACCGGCAGCGGCAGATGCCCGCCGATGCTGTAGGTCAGCAGACCGCTCTCTTCGTCTATCACCCCGCCGAGCATGGTCACGTGCTTGCCCAGCTTGCAGTTGATCAGGCCGCGGTTGATGTGGCCGAGCACATCGGAAGGCTTGAACTCGGGAAGCATGCCGCCACGCCGGGACTCATAGAGCAGCCGGGTGGTCATGAACTTCAACAGCACGGTGACGAAGGCCGAGGATGCGCCATGGCCCGAGACATCAGCCAGGTAGAAGGCGACGCGGCGCTCGTCCACGCGGAAGTAGTCGACGAAGTCCCCCGACAGGTAGAGCGACGGGATGATCTGGTGGGCGAACTTCAGCCCGTCCACCGTCCAGGGCGTCACCGGCAGCATGTTCATCTGCACCTGGCGCCCGGCGTTCTGGTCTTCCTGCAGCAGGTGCAGGCTGGCTTGGAGCTCGCGGTTGGCCGCTTCCAGCTCCTCGCGGTAGCGCTGGTTCTCGACGCGCAGGGCGTAGCGATCCAGGGCCCGGTGCACGGAGTGCTCGAGCACCGCCAGGTCTTCCAGGGGCTTGATCAGGTAGTCGGCGGCACCCAGGCGCAAGGCCTCGACGGCATCGCTCATGACACCCGCGCCGGACACGACGATGACCGGGGTATCGGATTGCAGTTGATTGACGCGGCGGATGAGTTCGAGGCCGTCGACCTGGGGCATGCGCAGGTCGCAGATCACCAGATCGGGATGTTCCTGCTCGAAAACCTGCAGCCCCTGCAAGCCATTGGCAGCCTGCAGGACGCTGAAACCACTGTCTTCCAGATAGGCTGCAAGGCTTGCGCGCACTACCTCGTCGTCATCGATGATCAGCAGCTTGGCACTGGTATTGTGCATGGAGTATCCAGGCAAACGGCGCCGGGGGACGGGCTGGTTGAACACCCGGCCCAAGGCCCTGGTGCGCGTATGGGGGTTCGCTTCAAGGCGCAGACGGTACTCCCATCCGCGGGGCGATTCAAGCGTGCACCGATTGTCGAAACCTGCCTTTACACAAGAAATCGACGGGAGTTATAAGAAGCTCGGGGAGAGTCCATCAAATACAAGAGGACAGTGGCAATGAGCCAAAGCGATCGAGCCTATAGCGAGAAACGCGATTTCATCCGGATGCAAGTCGAAGCCCATGTCGTCCTGCATCATGCCGGACGCGAGATTCCCGCCCTTTGCCGCGACCTCTCCAGCACCGGCATGCAGCTGGAAGCGGATGTGGAGCTGGCGATCGGCGACAAGGTCAAGGTCCACATCCCATCCGATCACGCCGAGCTGCAGGGCCTCGAAGCCGAGGCGGAGGTGGTGCGCGTGAGCGACGGGGAGAACGGTGGCAAGTCCATCGGGCTCGCCATCATCTCGATGCGCTGAGCGATGACCTGAAACGAAAAAGGCGGCCCGATGGCCGCCTTTTTCATGCCCACGAAGGCCTAGAAGTCGTCCTCGACCTCACCGTCGCGCACCTTGAACTCACGGTTCTGCAGGTAGGCGTTGCGGATGAAGTTGTACTTGTCGCCCTGGATGAACTTCTCCGCCGACAGCAGGTTGGCGCGGGTGTCGATGACGTTGACGCCACGGATCACGTTGCGGGTCGGCACATGGTCGATGTACGGGTACGGGCCGAGGTAGCTGTCCGGGATCTTCGCCGGCGCGTCGCGCAGGGTGCTCGGGCCCAGCAACGGCAACACCACGTACGGGCCACTGCCCACGCCCCACGCGCCCAGGGTCTGGCCGAAGTCCTCGTCGTTGCGCTGCAGCCCCATGCGGGTGGCCACGTCGAACACGCCCAGCAGGCCGAAGGTGGTGTTGAAGATCAGGCGACCGGTGTCGACACCGGCGTCGTGGAACTTCGCCTGCAGCAGGTCGTTGGCCAGGTTGCCGACATCGCCGACGTTGCTGAACACGTTGTGCACGCCATCCTCGACGAAGTCGGGGGTCACCGCCTGGTAGCCCTGCGCGACCGGCTTCAGCGCGTAGGTGTCGAGGGTGTCGTTGAAGCGGAAGATCACCCGGTTGACGCCCTCCCACGGGTCGCTTTCCACCGCACCCGCCGCCAGCGGCAGCAGCGCCAGCCCAGCCACGACGCATACACGACCAAGACGATCGAGCCACCCGGTGCCGATCATTCGCATTGCAGACTCTCCTAGAGAAAAGTAGTGTGGCAGCCCCGCGGGCAGCCCGGTGAGGCGCGCATTATACGGCCATCGGGAACGCAATAGGCAGCATAGCGAAGGCCACCGATGCAGGAAAAACGATTGCTTCATATTGCCCGCATCCCAGTGCGCTGGGGCGACATGGACAGCTACGGCCACGTCAACAACACCCTCTATATCCAGTACCTGGAAGAAGCCCGGGTCGCCTGGTTCGAGCGCCATGGCATCCCCATGAGCAACGTCGAGCAGGGCCCGGTCGTCCTGCAGACCCTGCACACCTACCTGCGCCCCGTGGTGCACCCGGCCACCGTGGTCGTCGAACTGTTCGCCGGCCAGGTCGGCACCTCCAGCCTGGTGGTCGAGCATCGCCTGAGCACCGAGGAAGACCCGCAATCCACCTACGGCGAAGGCTACTGCAAGCTGGTCTGGGTCGATCACGCCAGCAACCGGCCGATCCCCGTGCCCGCCGCCCTGCGCGCCTTGATGGGCGGCGCCTGAGCGTCATCTTTCCGTCATCGCCGCGTCATCCGCCGGAGCTAGGCTGGACCTGACCCCGTCAGGATGACCTCGCCATGCCCACCCGCACACCGCCCGCGTTCAACGCCCTGCTCTTCGGCCTGTCCGGCTGCCTCGTGGACTTCGGCGCCCGGACCCTCCCCGTGGCCCTGACCCGCACCCTGCCCCGCTGCGCCCCGGAGCGCCTGCAGGAAGCCGCCAACCTGCCGCCGACCCAGGCCCTCGGCCATGCCCTGCAGCGCCCGGCCAAGGCCGCCGAGCTCGCCCGCTTCGCCGAAGCCCTGGCCAGCGCCGCCGACGAACACGCCGAAGCGGCCCCGGGCCTGGACCAGCTCCTCGACCTCCTGGCCACCCGGCAGATCCCCGGCGCCTGGCTGGACGAACTGCCCGAAGGCACCACCCACGCCCTCTCCGGCCCCCTGGCCAGCACCCTGGCCGCCGGCAACGACCCCGACTGCCGTCCCTGGCCAGCGCCCGACGCCTGCTGGAGCGCCCTCGCCAGCCTGGGCGTCGACCGCCTCGAAGGCTGCGTGCTGGTCAGCGGCGAACCACGCCTGATCCAGGCCGGGCTCAACGCCGGGCTGTGGACCGTGGGCCTGGCCGCCAGCGGGCGCCTTTGCGGCCAGGCCCTCGGTGACTGGCAGGCCCTGCCCAGCAGCGAACGCGACCCGCTACGCGCCCGCGCGACCCTGGAGCTGTACCGCCTGGGCGCCCATTCGGTGATCGACCACCTGGGCGAGCTGCCCGCCTGCCTGGACGACCTGGCGGCACGCCGGCAGAAGGGGGAAAAGCCCTGAGCCGGCAATTGTTACAGCCTTGATCGGGATCAGGCGCGCGCGGCACTCCTGGATTAATCTCAACGACACGAGGGACCTTTTGACAGCCGCCCGAGGTCCACTCCTGAGTCACATGAAAGGAGAACGCCATGTCTGAACGCCTGCAGCAGCAACTGCAAGAACTGCGCGAGCAGTTGGCCAGCGACGCCCCGATGGATGAGCACGAGCGCGCCGAGCTGAACACGCTGATCCAGGACATCGAACTGCAACTGGCCGCCGAGCCGGCCACCCCGCCTGACGACAGCCTGGTGGATGGCGTCAACCTCGCGGTCGAGCGCTTCGAGATCAAGCACCCGACCCTGGCCGGCACCTTGCGCAACATCGTCCAGAGCCTGGCGAACATGGGCATCTGACGGCAGCTGCAACAAAAACCCCGGCCTTGTGCCGGGGTTTTGCGTTCTGGGCGCTAGCCCTGGCTTCAGCCCGGGGAATGGGCCGCCTACTGCCGCGCGAGCCGCCCGTTGTCCGGCGCCAGCGCGTGGGTGCTGCGGTAGGGGTTGATGTCCAGCCCGCCCCGGCGCACGTAGCGGGCATGCACCGTCAGGTACTCGGGGTTCAGCAGCCGCTTGAGGTCGAGGAAGACACGCTCGACGCATTGCTCGTGGAAATCGCAGTGCTGGCGGAAGCTGACGATGTAGGCCAGGAAGCTGGCGTGATCCAGGCGCGCGCCTTTGTACTCCACCACCAGGGTGCCCCAGTCCGGCTGGCTGGTGACCGGGCAGTTGGACTTCAACAGGTGGCTGTGCAGCGCCTCCTCCACCACCTCGCCAGCGTCGGCGCGCAGCAGCTCCGGCTGCGGGTGCTCGTAGTTGGCGATGGCGATATCCAGGTCGTCGATGCAGACGCCGGCGGCACGGGCCACCCCTTCGGCCTCCACCTCGGCCAGGCTGCGCACCCGCACCTGCACCGGAGCACCGGCGGCGGCGGACAGGTCCTTCTCCAGCACCGCCACCAGCGCGGCGGCATCGGCGAAGGCGCTCTGGTTCAGCGAGTTGAGGTAGAGCTTGAAGGACTTCGACTCGATGATGTTCGGCGAATCCGCCGGGATGGCGAACTCGCCGATGGCCACCACCGGCTTGCCGGACGGGGTCAGCCAGGACAGCTCATAGCAATTCCAGAAATCCACGCCCTTGTAGGGCAGGGTCTCCGCCGTCAGCCCCAGTTCGTTCCACTTAGCCACGCGGGAGATGGGGAACAGCAGTTGCGGGCTGTAGGTGCTGATGTACTCGCTGGATTTGCCCAGCGGCGAGTGTTCGGCGGGATGCTGCATGAGGAAGGCGACCTGAGCGGGAAAACCCGGCAATTGTATACAGGCCGCCGCCCGCCGCAAAACCCGCCCGGCGCCCGCTCAGAACCAGGCGCGCAGCCCCACCACCCAGGCGCCCTCCTCGTCCGCCTCGCCCGCCTCACGCAGCCAATCGCCGCTGCGGCCATAAGTGCGCTCCCACTCGTAGCCGACATAGGGCGAGAAATTCGGCGCCAACCGCCAGTGCAGGCGCAGCCCGGTCTCCAGGGTGCTGCCACCCGCACCACGCCCCAGGTCGCGGTCATCCGCCAGGGCCAGGTCGTATTCCAGGCGCGGTTCCAGCACCAGGCGCCGGGTCAGCAGCAGCTCGTACTCCGCCTCCAGGCGCAGGGAGGTATCGCCCCGTTCGCTGACGAACAGGTTCGCCTCCACCTCGAACCACTGCGGCGCCAGGCCCTTGAGGCCGAGCATCCCATGGCTGCGCGAGGGCCCCGGCTGGTCGTCGTGGCGCAACCCCGCCTGCCAGTCGAAGAATTCGCTCGCCATGCGCCGGTAAAGCAGCTGCGTCTCGCTGTCCACGGTCGGGCCACCGGCGTCGCGCAGCCCCTCGCTTTTCAGCACCAGCTTGTGCAGGTCGGTGCCGTACCAGCCCTCCGCCTCCCAGGCCAGCTGGGCGTCATTGCCATGCAGGCGGCTCTCCAGGCGATCGAAACCGAAGTAGCCGACGGGCATGGCATCCATGTCCATCGCCAGCGCCGCCGGGCTGGTCAGAACCGCCAGCAGCCCCCATTCAATGCTGCGCATGGGCGGCCTCCTTCATGTCCATGGCATCGCCCAGGGACCGGCTGCTGCCGTCGGGCGCCTCGACCACCACCTTGCGGAACATGCCACTGGCCATGTGGTAGATCAGGTGGCAGTGGAAGGCCCACTCGCCGATGGCGTCGGCCGGCACATCCACCTCCAGGGTGCTGCCCGGAGCGACGTTGACCACGTGCTTGAGCGGGTTGAGCCGGCCGTTGCCCTTGTCCAGCTGCATCCACATGCCATGCAGGTGCATGGGGTGGTTCATCATCGTCTGGTTGACGAAGCGAAAGCGCACACGCTCGCCGTAGCGCAGGCGGATGGGCTCAGCCTCCGAGTACTTCACCCCGTCGAACGACCAGAAGTAGCGCTCCATGTTGCCGGTGAGCTTCAGCTCGATGGTGCGGTCCGGCGCGCGGTAGCGGGCATCCGGGCGCATTGCCTTGAGGTCGCCATAGACCAGCACGCGCCCGCCCTCGGCCTCCGGCGCCACGCCGCTGCCCGGTGCGTAGTCGGGGTTGCCCGCCGAGGCCGCAGGCATCCCGTGGCCCATCGCGGCATGATCCATCCCGGCCATGGCCCCGTGATCCATGCCCGCCATGCCGTCCATATCACCCATATCGCCCATATCGCCCATGTCGTGGGCCATGCCCATGTCCGCCATGGTCAGGCGCCGGGGCGCGCCCAGGGGCGGCACCTCGCCGGCCATGCCCTCGCGCGGGGCCAGGGTGGCGCGCACCAGGCCGCGCCGGTCCATGGATTCGGCCAGCAGCGAATAGGCGCGGTCCTCGGTGGGCTGCACGATCACGTCATAGGTTTCCGCCACCGCCATGCGCAGGCGGTCCACCGTCACCGGCAGCACGTCGTTGCCGTCGGCCTGCACCACGGTCATCGGCAGGCCGGGGATGCGCAGGTCGAAGTAGCTCATGCCCGAGGCGTTGATGATGCGCAGGCGCACCCGCTCGCCGGGCTTGAACAGCGCCGTCCAGTTCTGCGCGGTGTCGCGGCCGTTGACCAGGAAGCGGAAGCCGCTGACATCGGCGATATCGGTCGGCGACATGCGCATGTCGCCCCAGGCCCAGCGGTCCTTCAGCGTCGCCCAGATACCATCGCGCCCGGCGTCGCGGAAGAAATCCCCCAGGGTCAGCTTCTGGTCGTTGTAGTACTCGGCGTCCTTCTTCAGGTTGGCCAGGGTGCGCTCGGGCTTCTCGTCCTGCCAGTCGAACAGCATCACCGTGTACTCGCGGTCGTAGCGGTACGGCTCGCGGGCACGCGGCTCGATGACCAGCGGCCCGTACAACCCCTCCTGCTCCTGGAAGTCGCTGTGGGCGTGGTACCAGTAGGTGCCCGACTGCTGCAGGCGGAAGCGGTAGGTGAAGGTCTGCCCGGGCTTGATGCCGGGAAAGCTGATGCCCGGCACGCCGTCCTGGTCGTAGGGCAGGATGATCCCGTGCCAGTGCAGCGAGGTGTCGCGGTCAAGGCGGTTGGTCACGCGGATCTCCACCTCCTCGCCCTCCTTGAAGCGCAGCTCCGGGGCGGGGGACCGGCCATTGATGGTCAGCGCCGGCCGGCTGCCGTCGCTCAGCTCCACCCGGCCTTCATCGATCACCAGGTCGTAACCGCCACCCAGGGCGTCGGCGGCCAGGGCCAGCAGCCCGGCGCCGATCAGCGTGCGCCTCATGGCGTGACCTTGAGGCGGCCGACCATCCCCGCCTGGTAGTGGCCGGGGATGTTGCAGGCGAACTCCAGGCCGGTGGCGGCGCTGAAGGTCCAGGTGAGCTCGGCGGTCTTGCCCGGCTCCACCAGCACGCTGTTGGGGTCGTCGTGCTTCATCATCGCGCCGTGATCCATGCCGGCCATGTCATGGCCCATCTTGCTGTGGTCCATCTGGCCCATGTCGTGGTTCATGCCGGTGGGGGTGAGCATGCCCATCTGCTGCATCTGCAGCATTTCCTTCTGGTGCGACGCATGCATGGCGGCATCGCCCAGGTTGAACTCATGCAACAGGGCGCCGGTGTTCTTCAGCACGAAGCGCACCGTCTCGCCCGCCTTCACGTCCAGTTCGGCCGGCTCGTAGTACATGTCGCCGAGGGTGATCTGCACGGTGCGGTCGGCCTCGGCGGCCTTGGCCGGATGACCGAAGGCGTAGCCACCGGCGGGGGTGTCGGCGAACACCGGCAGGCTGATGGACAGGCCGATAGCCAGGGCGAGCAAGGGGGTTTTCATGGCAAGGCTCCTTGAGTGGGATGCCACCACCTTAGGCAACCCAGGCTGCCGCCTGGCTGACCGGAACATTACAACTTTGTCAGCAAGCCCCACCCGCAGCCGCCGGCGCGGTATAAAAGCAGCCATCGCCCACCCCGAGAGCCCCATGAAACTGCTGATAGTCGAAGACCAGCCCAAGACCGGCCAGTACCTGCGCCAGGGCCTGGGCGAGGCCGGCTTCCTCGTCGACCTCGCCAGCGACGGCATCGCCGGCCAGCACCTGGCCCTGACCGGCGACCACGACCTGATCATCCTCGACGTGATGCTCCCCGGCCGCGACGGCTGGCAGGTGCTGCGCACCCTGCGCGATGCCGGCCTGGAGACCCCGGTGCTGTTCCTCACCGCCCGCGACGCCGTGGAAGACCGCGTGCACGGCCTGGAGCTGGGTGCCGACGACTACCTGGTCAAGCCCTTCGCCTTCGCCGAGCTGCTGGCCCGCGTGCGCACCCTGCTGCGCCGGGGCAGCGCCGGCCAGCAGGACACCAGCCTGCAACTGGCCGACCTGCGCCTCGACCTGCTGCGCCGCCGGGTCGAGCGCGACGGCCAGCGCATCGACCTCACCGCCAAGGAATTCGCCCTGCTCGAACTGCTGCTGCGCCGCCACGGCGAGGTGCTGCCCAAGTCGCTGATCGCCTCCCAGGTCTGGGACATGAACTTCGACAGCGACACCAACGTCATCGAGGTCGCCATCCGCCGCCTGCGCGCCAAGGTCGACGACGCCTGGCCGACCAAGCTGATCCACACCGTGCGTGGCATGGGCTACGTGCTCGAGGCGCGGGACGCCTGATGCGCCGCCTGTCCCTCGGCGCCCGCCTCAGCCTGCTGTTCGCCGCCAGCACCGCCGCCGTCTCGCTGATCGCCGGCGTGCTCTTCGACCGCGCCAGCGAAGCCCACTTCATCGAGCTCGACCGCCAGTTGCTGGACGGCAAGGCCGAGGTGTTCCGCAGCATCCTCGGCCCCGCCCGCCAGCCCGGCGACCTGGCGCCCCATGAAGACCAGCTGCGCACGGAACTCGAGCGCCACCCCGACCTCGCCCTGCGCATCATCGGCGCCGACGGCGAACCCTGGTTCGACAGCCTGGCAGTGGCCAGCGCCGCCCACGACAGCCACGGCGACATCGCCTGGCGCCGCTTCGAAGCCCCGCTGGAGCCCGCGCGTGCGGACTCGCCACGGCTGGAGCTGCGCCTGGACATCACCCACCACCAGCACTTCCTCGAACGCATGCAACGGCTGATCTGGCTCACCGTCGGCCTCAGCGCCCTGGCCACCGCCCTGCTCGGCGCCTGGGCCGTGCGCAGCGGCCTGCGCCCCCTGCGGCGCATGGCCGAAGTGGCCGCCGGCGTCTCCGCCGACTCCCTCACCACCCGCCTCGCCGAAGACCCGGTGCCGCCCGAGCTGGCCGAACTGACCCGCGCCTTCAATGCCATGCTCGGCCGCCTGGACGATGCCTTCCAGCGCCTCTCGGCCTTCTCCAGCGACATCGCCCACGAGCTGCGCACGCCGCTGTCCAACCTGCTCACCCAGACCCAGGTGACCCTCGCCCAGCCGCGCGACGGCGACACCTACCGCGAAGCCCTGCACTCCAACCTGGAGGAGCTGCAGCACCTGGCGCAGATGGTCAACGACATGCTGTTCCTGGCCAAGGCCGAGCACGGCCTGCTGGCCACGCGCCTGGAGCCGCTGCAACTGGGCGAGGAGCTGGATGCCCTCGCGGAGTTCTTCGCGCCCCTGGCCGAGGACGGCCAGGTGAGCCTCACGCGCCAGGGCGACGCGCCGCTGCCCGCCGACCGTGCCATGCTGCGCCGCGCCCTGTCCAACCTCATCGACAACGCCCTGCGCTTCACCCCGCCGGGCGGCCACATCCGCCTGAGCGTGCAGCGCGAGGCCACGCGGGTGCGCCTGGAAGTGGCCAACGACGGTGCGCCGATCCCCGCCGAACTGCTGCCCCGGCTGTTCGACCGCTTCTTCCGCGCCGACCCGGCGCGCCGCGAAGGCCAGGCGGAACACGCCGGCCTCGGCCTGGCCATCACCCGCTCCATCGTCCACGCCCACGGCGGCAGCATCCGCTGCGAATCGGCCGGTGGCTGGACGCGCTTCGTGCTGGAGTTCCCCCTAGCGCCCTGAGTCGGGGCCGGCAGGCTTGCAGTCGTAGGCGAACAGCACATCCGTGCCCCAGGCCTGCCAGCACGACGCCTCCAGCACATAGGCCCTGCCATCGAAGCGCCAATCGGAAACGCCCTGCCCCTGGTCCGCATGGAGGCGCACCGGCGCATGGCCTTCGCTCAGCGCCCCGGCCACCCTCCCGAGCAGGCCCGCCCCTTCCAGCAGCAGGCGCGGCGCCCCGGCGGCGTCCATCTCGAACAGCCACTGGGCGTTGCTGCGCTGCACGTTCTGCGACACCAGGATGCCCGGCCTGCCCTGGCCCAGGTCGACCAGGCCGAAGCCCAGGCTCGCGTCGCCCCAGCCATCGCCCATGTCCTCGTCTTCGGGCGTGTAGCTGCCCGATTGCGACACCTGCTGGCGCAGGAGCGCCTGGGTTGCCGGCGGTACCGTGCCCGGGAGTTCGGGCAATGCCGAGCTGACTTCGCCTATCCCTGGCGGCGCCCAATGCGGGTCGCTCAACCCTTCCTCCAGCAGCGCCCGCTGGCACGCGGCATCAGCCTTGCAGTCACGCAAGCGCTGCGGCCAGGCCTCGACGGCAGCGGCTCACTGGAGGATGGAACGCTCCGGCGTCAGGCTGCCGTGCAGGCGCAACGCCATCTGCTGCGCTTTCGCGCGCAATTGATCGTCACTGCACAAACCCGCCCAGTCACCGCCCTGCCCGGCCAGCGCCACCCGCCGCTCCTCCGGCGAGAGGTAGTTCGCGCCGCTCAGCGCGCAGGGCAGGAAAGGCAGGGGCTCCGGCAACTGCTCCAGCTGCGGGTCGGCGAAGTGGCGCGCCAGCAGTTCGTCGTAACGGGCCAGCACCTGCCCGTCGCGGTCGATCAGCGCCTCGACCCCGCGCTCGTTGGCGAGCCCCAGGCTCACCACCGCCCGCCCCTGGTCGAAGTCCTCGATCACGGCGGCGTAGCTCGGGGCGATCACCCAGGCGCCCTGGTGATCGATGAAGCCCCACAGGTGATTCTGCGGCGAGCGCGCCGCCGCCAGGCCCTCGTGGAAGCCGTGGGCGTCCTCGAAATCGCCCGGCACCGGGTAGCGGCCGTCCGGCGCCATGAAGCGCACCGTGCTCGGCGATTGCACCTGCCCCAGGTTCTCGCCCGTGGGCAGGCGCACCGGCAGCAGGCCTTCGCGCACGCTCAGCTCCAGCGGTTCGCTGTATAGCCGGGGCGCCGGGCCGAACAGCGGTTTGCCCTGTGCATCCAAAAGGCCCCAGCCCCAGGGCCCGTCCGTGGCCATCACCCGCACGCCTTCGTTTAGGGCATGCACCTGGGTCACCTGCAGGTTCAGCCACTCGCTGAACAGCGCCGGCAGGTCCAGCTCCAGGGGCGGCACCGCCTCCAGCGCCTGGGCGCAGTCCCCCAGCGGGTGCTGGGCATCGGCCCCCGGCAGCGGCAGCCGCCCATCCGCCGGCAAGCGGCCCAGGGCGCGGGCGGAGCGGGTTTCCAGCACCCAGGCGTTGCAGCGCCCGGCCGCGCTCGCGCCCGGTTCCTGGCGGTTGCCGCTGCCGTCCATATAGAAGTTGCCCCGACCGCCATCGGGGGCCGCCAGGGTCTGGCCGCCCCGGTAGTCACGGAGGAAATACAGGCCCTCGGCGAGCGGGAAGGCCGGCTCGCCATCCAGGCCCAGGTAGCCGCAGAAGCGTCGTTCGGCCTCTTCGCGGCAGACCATCGCCCGCCCCTCGACGAAGGGCCGGGCGATGCTGAGCGAAGGCGCGACCAGCACCCGCCCGTCACCCTCGGCATAGCCCCAGAGGTCGTCACGCTTGAAGGCGAAGCGGCCGGCCTGCAACCCCCCGCCCACCTGCTGGAACAGTTGCGGCACGCGCAACGCCCCCTCCGCCGTCACCAGCATGCAATCGCCACCCAGGCGCTGGTCGACCGCCTCGTTCGCGCTCGACCAGCGCATCCCGCACAGCAGCTGCGATGCCGCCTCGGCCACGCCCGCGCCGCCCATCAGCAGCGTCATCGCCAGGCCCAGCGCCTTGCCTCCCTTCACCATGCCAACACTCCACCTGTATCGATCGACCGCCGAGCGGGATTCCGCGCCGCGACTGTACAGGGCTTGCAGGTGTTTTTCCCGGCTCCGATGGCGTTGAAGCGCTTCAGACGATGCCGCCGTTGACCCGCAGCGTCTGGCCGTTGATCCAGCCGCCCTCGTCACTGGCGAGAAAGGCCACCACACCGGCTATGTCCTCGGGGCGCCCGAGGCGCTGCAAGGGCGCCTGGTTGGCCAGGCGCTCCACCGTGCCGGGGTCCTTGCCATCGAGGAACAGCTCGGTGGCGGTCGGCCCCGGCGCCACGCAGTTGACCGTCACCCCGCGCCCGCGCAACTCCTTGGCGAACACCCGGCTCATCGCCTCCACCGCCGCCTTGGAGCCGGCATAGGCGGCGTACCCCGGCAGCGCCAGGCCCACCACGCTGGTGGAGAAATTGATGATCCGCCCGCCATCGCGCAGGCGCCTGGCCGCGAGCTTCATGGTGTTGAAGGTGCCCCGAGCGTTGACCGCGAAGATGCGATCGAACAGCGCCTCGCTGGTGTCGGCGAGATCGATCTGCCCGGGCTGGATGACGCCGGCATTGTTCACCAGCACGTCGAGGCCGCCGTACTCCATCTCGGCATGGTCGAACAGCGCGGCCACCGCCGCCGGGTCGCTGACGTCGGCGAGGATGGCGTAGGCCTTGCCGCCGGCCTGGGTGATCGACCTGACCACCTGCTCGGCGGCCTCGGGGCGGGCGGCGTAGTTGACCACGACCTGGAAGCCATCGAGGGCGAGGCGCAGGGCGATGGCGGCGCCTATTCCTCTCGATGCGCCCGTGACGAGCGCGGTTCTGGCAGGGTGCGACATGGAGCCCTCCGGGAAGGCCACGGCGACTTCAGGCAGGCCGGGCCTCCACTGGGTATAGCTGGCCGGGTCGCGACCGTCCTGCCGGTCATCCGCCAGGGGCAGGGGCGACGCGACCCGCCGACGACACGTCACCCCGGCACACGGCGATTTGCCAGAACTGAGCAGTGCTCCGCTCATTGGAGCGCCGGCTCTGGGAGATAATCGCCGGTCCGTCGCAGTCGATGGCCACCCGCCAGCCCCTGCCCGATACCGTACCGGCAAACTACCGGAGCGGGAACTACCATAACGACAAGGACTCAGCCGGACTCCCCCGATGGAAGCCGCTGTGCCTGCCGCCCTCGCCCACCCGCGAGGGCGCATTTATCTGCCCGATAACAAGAAAGGGACATCAATGATCAAGAAGTACATCGCCGTCCTGGCCTGCGTCCTCAGCCTGCCCATCGGCCACGCCGTGGCGGACGAAGCCCCCATCACCCTGCGCTTCTCCCACGTGGTCGCCGACGACACGCCCAAGGGCCAGGGTGCGCTCATGTTCCAGAAACTGGTCCAGGAGCGCCTCGGCGGCCAGGTGAAGGTGGAGGTCTACCCCAACTCCACCCTGTTCGGCGACGCCGACGAACTGCAGGCCCTGCAGGACGGCAAGGTGGACCTGCTGGCCCCGTCGCTGGCCAAGTTCGACCAGTACACCAAGCAGCTGCAGATCTTCGACCTGCCCTTCCTGTTCGACGACCTCGAAGCCGTCAACCGCTTCCAGAAGCGCGCCAAGGGCCGCCAGCTCCTGCGCTCCATGGAAGACAAGGGCATCGTCGGCCTGGCCTATTGGCACAACGGCATGAAGCAGATGTCGGCCAACCGCGCCCTGCACGCGCCGGCCGACGCCCGTGGCCTGTCCTTCCGCATCCAGGCCTCCGGGGTGCTCGAGGCGCAGTTCGCCCAGCTCGGCGCCAAGGCCGTGCCAATGCCCTTCGCCGAAGCCTTCGCGGCGCTGCAGAGCGGCAAGGTCCAGGGCACCGAGAACACCTGGTCCAACCTCTACAGCCAGAAGCTCAACACCGTGCAGCCCTTCATCACCGAGACCAACCACGGTGTGCTGGACTACATGCTGGTGACCAACTCGCGCACCTGGTACGCCATCCCGCACAAGACCCGCACCGAGCTGGAAGCGATCATCGACGAGGTCACCTTCGCGGTGAACCATGCCGCCGAGCAGCAGAACCAGGCCGACCGCCAGCGCATCCAGAGCAGCGGCAAGACCCAGCTGGTGCCCCTCAGCCCCGAGGAACGCCAGGCCTGGCGCACCGCCATGCAGCCGGTGTGGGAGCAGTTCACCCCCGAAATCGGCGCCGACATCGTCAAGGCCGCGCAGATCGTCAACCGCAAGCAGTCGCAGTAACCCGCCTCAGGCCCGGGCCGGCACCTCGCCGCCCGGCGCCATCCCATAGCTGGCCGGGCTGAACACCCGGGTCAGCGCCAGCATCGCCAGCACCATCACCACCAGCACCACCCAGGCACTGGTGAAGCTCCCGGTGACCTCCCGCAACCAGCCCGTCAACCAGGGCGAGACCGCATTGATCAGGAAGCCGACGCCCTGCACGAAGGCCGCCAGCTGCCCCGCCTCGCGCGGGTCGCGACGGTGGTCGAGGGTGAGGATCAGGCTCAGCGCGAAACAGGCGCCCAGGCCGAAGCCGATCAGCGCCACCCACAGCAGGGTGGCCTGCTGCGGCGCCCACACCAGGCCGGCGAACCCCACCGCCTGGGCGGCCAGGCACAGCGTCAGCAGCGGCCGGCGGTCGACGCCGCGCTGGGCCAGGGCCGGTATCGTCAGCGCCGCCAGCACCTGGAACAGCGTCATGAACGCCAGCAGGGAACCGCTGCGGGTCGGGCTCCAGCCCAACTGCTGATAGAAGGCCGGCAGCCAGGCCACCATGCTCATGTAGCCGCAGTTGATCAGCCCGAAGTACAGCGCCAGCAGCCAGGCCCGGCGATCCCCCAGAAGCCCTGGCCCAGCGCTTGCGCGCGGCGAATCGGCCCGCGCCAGCGGCAGGCGCAGCCACAGCAGCAACGCCAGCGCCGCCGGCACCAGCCAGAAACCCAGCCCCGCCTGCCAGTGGCCGAAATGGCTGGCCAGCACCGGGCTGAGCAGGGCCGACAGCCCGCCACCGCTCATCAGCGAGGCCGAATACAGCCCCATGGCCAGCGCCACGCGGCCGGCGAACTGGCGCTTGATCACCGCCGGCACCAGCGCCTGGATCAGCGCCACGCCGATGCCACCCAGCAGCGCCGTGCCCAGCAGCACATCCCCCCGGTCGCACAGCCAGCGGGCCAGGCAGGCACCGAAGATCAGCGCCAGCCCGATGGCCACGCCGCGCCGTTCGCCCAGGCGCGCCTCCAGGCGTACCGCCGCCAGCGCCACCAGGCCCATGCAGATCACCGGCAGCGTGGTCAGCAGCGCCGTGCCTTGGAAGCTCAGCCCGGTGGCCGCGCGTATCTCGCCCAGCAACGGGCTGACCGAGCCCAGGATCGGCCGCAGGTTCAGCCCCAGGGCCACCAGCAACAGCCAGGCGACGACCGGGGTGTGGGTTTCAACCTTGTGCATGCAGCTCCTTCCAGCGCCGGTAGAGCGCGGTGGCGCCCGCCTGGGGGAGGTGCAGCACCGGCAGGCGCTGCTGCGCCAGGGGCAGCGCCATCTGCTGGTAGATCCCCGCCGTGGACAGGCCGAAGGGCTCGCCCTCCTCATTGGCGATGGCGAACACCGCACGGCTCACGCCACTGAGGTGCATGGCGGCCAGGCACATCGGGCAGGGCTGGCCGCTGGCGTAGATCACGCAGCCATCCAGGCGCGGGCCCAGGGCGCGGCTGGCGGCGCGCATGGCCAGCAGCTCGGCGTGGGCGGTGGGGTCGCCGCTCTGGTGGATCTCGTTCACCGCCTCGGCCAGCACCTCGCCGTCCTTCACCAGCAGCGCACCGAAGGGCCGCCCGCCGCGCTCGACGTTGCCACGTGCCAGGTCGACGGCCCGTTGCAGGAACGCCTGGTCATCCGCCATGGGAATCTCCGAAAGTCAGGAAAACCTGCGGATTATGTCCAGCCGGCCAGGTATTCTAAAATTAAATATCACCATGCAAACCAGTGGCAGGAGGCATGCCTCATGTTCGACCCGCAACTCCTGCGCAGCTTCGTGGCGGTGGCCGACTGCGGCAACTTCACCCGCGCCGCCGAACGCCTGCACCTCACCCAGTCCACCGTCAGCCAGCAGGTTCGACGCCTGGAGGAAGACGCCGGTTGCCGCCTGCTCGATCGCAGCCAGCGTCGCGTGGTGGCCACGGTAGAGGGCGAGCGCCTGCTGGGCTACGCACGACGCATCCTCGCCCTGCAGGAAGAGGCGCGCGACGCCCTGGGCGACCTGGGAAGCGCCGGTGTGCTGCGCCTGGGCGTGCCCGAGGACTTCGCCGCCGAACGCCTGATGCCGTTGCTCGCCGCCTTCGCCGCCAACCACCCCGGCACGCGCCTGGAAGTCACCAGCGGCCTGGGCCCGGATCTGCGCCGTGCCTGGCAGGGCGGCGAATTCGACCTGCTGCTGGTCAAGCAGATGGGCGAGAGCGACGACTGCCTTGCCTCCTGGCCGGAGCCCATGGCCTGGTTCGACAGCCACCACAACCCGGCGCTGGGCCGCGAGCCCCTGCCCCTGGTGGCCTTCCCTGCCGGCGGCCTGTACCGCAACGAGATGCTCCACGGCCTCGACGTGCAGGGCCGCCGCTGGCGCATCGCCTACTCCAGCGCCAGCCTCGCCAGCGTCTGCTCCGCCGTCGCCGCCGGCCTCGGCATCAGCCTCCTGCCCCTGCGCGTCGCCACCGACCAGCACCGCGTACTCGACGCCGACAGCGGCCTGCCCGACATCCAGGGCGTACGCCTGGCCCTCTACAGCCGCCAAGGCCAGGGCAGCGCCGGCCGGGAGCTGGAAGAGCGCCTGATACAGCTTCTCGGCTCGATCTGAACGGTGCGGGGAAATGTAGGAGCGGTTTCAACCGCGATGCCCGGCACGGGTCCTTCGCGAATGAATTCGCTCCCACAACACAACACCGGGCATCCGCGACCAACCCACCTTCCCGTGGCGTAGGGTGGATGGCGCTCTTTTCATCCACCGAGCGAAGCCGATCCCATGCACGGAAGCTTGGGGAGCGCTGCGCACTCCTTGGCGACTGAAGTCGCCCCTACAAAGAGCTGCGATGTCGCCCCCACGCCGATACCCGCCCGTGGGAGCGAATTCATTCGCGATGGAATATCCGGCCACTCGCAGCCGGGAGCTGGCGGCGGGTCCTTCGCGGCTGAAGCCGCTCCCACAGGTTCGCGGGGGAATGGGTGACGGGCCAGCCGCCCCGCTCAGGGCGTCGGCTGGCCGTCGTCGTCGGAATCCACCTGCTCCAGCTTCGCCTGCTCCCAACCACCGCCCATGGCGGCGATGAGCTGGACGCTGGCGGTCAGGCGCGTGCCGGTGAGGGTGAGCACGGTGCGTTCGTTGGACAGCGCCGTGGCCTGGCTGGAGACCACGCTGCTGTAGTCCTGCAACCCGGCCTTGTACTGGTTGGTCACCAGGCGCAGGGCCTCGCGGGCGGACTCCAGGGCCTCCTGCTGCACGCCGCTCTCCTCCTCCAGCACGCTGAGCTGGACCAGGTAGTCCTCCACTTCGCGGAAGCTGTCGAGCACGGTCTGGCGGTAGCTGGCCACCGTCTGGTCGTAGCTGGCCTCGGCCTGGTCGACCTGGGAGCGAATCAGGCCGCCGTCGAACAGGTTGAGGGCGAACTCGGGGCCGATGGACCAGAAGCGGTTCGGCGTGCTGATCCAGTCGCTCAGGCCACCGCTGCGATAGCCCCCGGTGGCGCTGAGGTTGAGGCTGGGGTAGTAGGCGGCCTTGGACACGCCGATCTGCGCGTTGGCGGCGATCACCTTGCGCTCGGCGGAGGCCACGTCCGGGCGGCGCTCCAGCAGCTGCGACGGCACCAGCGCCGGCACCTGGGGCAGGCTCGGGACGCTGTCCACCTCGGCCAGGTCGAACTCGGAGGGCGGCACGCCGATCAGCACGGCGATGGCGTTCTCCAGTTGCGCGCGCTGGTACCTGAGGTCGATGGCCTGGGCCTGGGTGCTCTTGAGCTGGGTGCGCGCCTGGGCCACGTCGGCGCGGGTGACGATGCCGGCGCGGAACTGGTTCTCGGTGAGCTTCAGCGAACGCTCGTAGGCCTGCACGGTGGCATCGAGCAGGCGCTTCTGCGCATCCATCACCCGCAGTTGCAGGTAGTTCTGCGCCAGCTCGGATTGCTGGCTCAGGCGCACGGCGGCGAGGTCGGCGGCGCTGGCCTGCATGCTCGCACTGTCGGCTTCCAGCTGGCGACGCAGCTTGCCCCAGAGGTCCAGCTCCCAGCTCACGCCGAGGGTGGCGCTGTAGCTGTTGGAGATGCCGCCGCTGCCACCGCTGGTGACGGTGGAGCCATCGGACAGGCGCACGGTGCTGCTGCTCCCGCCCTGGCCGGAGCGGGTCTTGCTGGCGTTGGCGCTCACAGAGGGGAAGAACGAGGCGCGCGCGCCACGGGCCAGCGCCTGGGCCTGGCGGAACTGGGCGACGGACTGCGCCAGGGTCTGGTTGGAGGTTTCCAGGCGCTGCTGCAGGTCGTTGAGGGTGGCGTCGCCGTACAGCTCCCACCAGGCGCCACGGGCCAGGGCATCGGCCGGCGCGGCGGCCTTCCAGCCTTCGGCGTGCTTGAAGCGGGCGGGCACGGCATGGTCGGGCTGCTGGTAATCCGGCCCCACGGCACAACCGGCCAGGGCGATGGCCAGGGCCAGCACCGGGAAAAGACGGCGGGTTTGCGGACTCATAGCGGTGTCTCCAGCGAAGCGTCGGTACGCACGCCGCGCCAGCGGTTGAAGCGATGGCGCAGGCGGTCGAGGTACAGGTAGACCACGGGGGTGGTGTAGAGGGTGAGGATCTGGCTCAGCACCAGGCCGCCGATGATGGTCACGCCCAGCGGCTGGCGCATCTCCGCGCCTTCCGCGCCACCGATCAGCAGCGGCACCGCGCCGAGGATGGCGGCCAGGGTGGTCATCAGGATCGGTCGCAGGCGCAGCAGGCAGGCGCGGTGGATCGACTCGGCCGGCGACAGGCCGTCGTTGCGTTCCAGCTGCAGCGCCAGGTCGATCATCAGGATGGCGTTCTTCTTGACGATGCCGATGAGCAGGAACAGCCCCAGCAGCGAGATCAGGCTGAACTCGCCGCCGATCAGCTGGATGGTCAGCAACGCGCCCACCCCCGCCGACGGCAGCGTCGAGAGAATGGTCAGCGGGTGGATATAGCTCTCGTAGAGGATGCCCAGCACCAGATACACCAGCACCAGGGCGGCGAGGATCATCCACGGTTGGTTCTCCTGGCTGCTGGCGAAGGCGTCGGCGGTGCCGCCCAGGCGCGCGACCACCGAGCTGGGCATGCCGATGGCCGCGACCGCCTTCTCGATGGCCACGGTGGCCTGGTCCAGGCTCACGCCCGGTGCCAGGTCGAAGGAGATGCTTTCCGAGGCGAACTGGCCCTCGTGGTTGACCCGGTCCTCCTCCAGGCTGCGCTCGTAGTGGGCGAAGCTCGACAGAGGCACGCGCTGGCCGTCGGCGGTGATCACCTGCACCTGTTCGAGGGTCGCCGGGTCGCGGGCGTATTTCGGGTTGACCTCCATCACCACCTGGTACTGGTTGAGGCTGTCGTAGATGGTGGAGATCTGCCGCTGGCTGTAGGCGTTGTTGAGCACCGCCGTGACCATGTTCATGTCGATGCCCAGGCGCTTGGCCGTCTCGCGGTCGACCTTCAGCGTCACCTGCTGCGCGCCCTCGCCTTCCTTCGCGTCGATGGCGGTGAGCTCCGGCAGGGCCTTCAGCGCGGCGGTCACCTGCGGCAGCCAGGTGCGCAGGTCACCCAGGTCCTCGGCCTGCAGCACGTACTCGTACTCGGAGCTGCGCTGCTCGCGGGAGCCGCCGGTCATGATGTCCTGGTCGGCCATCAGCATCAGCCGGCCACCGGGCACCAGCGGCATCTCCTTGCGCAACCGCTCGATGACCTTCTGCGCCGACAGCCCGCGCTCCTTGATCGGCTTCAGGCGCACAATCATGAAGGCGTTGTTGATGCCGCCGCTGCCGCCGATGAAGCCGGCGACGCTCTCCACCGCCGGGTCCTTGAGCACGGCGCGGCGGAAGATCTCCATCTTCGGCTGCATCACGGTGAACGACAGGCCGTCGTCGCCACGGATGAAGCCGATCAACTGCCCGGTGTCCTGCTGCGGCAGGAAGGTCTTGGGCACGATCACGTAGAGCGCGACGTTGAGGCCGATGGTGATGAACAGGCTGAGCAGGGTCAGGCGCGGGTGGCGCAGGGCCCAGCCGAGGCTCACGTCATAGAGCCGCGTCATGCGCTCGTGGATGGCCTCGCTCCAGCGCTGCATGGGGCTGTCCTTGTCCGGCACGTGGGGCTTGAGCCAGCGCGCGCAGAGCATCGGGGTCAGCGTCAGCGACACCAGCAGCGACACCAGGATGGCCGCCGCCAGGGTCAGGGAGAACTCGCGGAACATGCGGTCGATGATGCCGCCCATGAACAGGATGGAGACGAACACCACCACCAGCGACAGGTTCATCGACAGCAGGGTGAAGCCCACCTCGCGGGTGCCCTGCAACGCCGCCTTGAACGGCGGCATGCCGTCGTTGATGTGCCGCGAGATGTTCTCCAGCACCACGATGGCGTCGTCCACCACCAGCCCGGCGGCGAGGATCAGCGCCATCAGCGACAGCACGTTGAGGGAGAAGCCGCACAGGTACATCACCGCGAAGGTGCCCACCAGCGACACCGGCACCGCCAGCGCCGGGATCAGCGAGGCGCGCAGGCTGCCGAGGAACAGGTAGACCACCAGTATCACCAGGGCCACGGCGATCAGCAGGGTGCGCTCGGCCTCGTGCAGGGTGGCGCGGATCACCGGCGAGCGGTCCATCGCCTGGTTCAGCTTGACGCTGGCCGGCAGCACCGCCTGCAGGCTCGGCAACTGCGCCTTGATGCTTTCGATGGTTTCGATGATGTTGGCGCCGGCCTGGCGGTTGATCACCAGCAGCACCGCGTTCTCGTCGTTGAAGAAACCGCTGTTGTAGCGGTCCTCCACCGCGTCGCGCACCTTGGCCACATCGCCCAGGCGCAGGGCCGAGCCCTCCTGGTAGCGGAGGATCAGCGGCGCGTAGTCGGCGGCCTTCTCCAACTGGTCGCTGGCACCCACCTGCCAGTGGCGCCCGTCGTCCTCCACCGCCCCCTTGGGCCGGCGCTGGTTGGCGGCAGCGATGCGGCTGCGCACCTCGTCGAGCGACAGGCCGTACTGGTTGAGCAGCTGCGGCTCCAGCTCCACCCGCACCGCCGGCAGCGAACTGCCGCCGATCTGCACCTCGCCCACGCCCTTAACCTGCGACAGGCTCTGCGCCAGGATGGTCGAGGCCAGGTCGTACAGCTGGCCCTTCTCCAGCACGTCGGAGGTCAGCGACAGCACCATGATCGGCGCCTGGGACGGGTTGACCTTCTTGTAGGTGGGCATGCTGCGCATGCCGCTGGGCAGCAGGTTGCGCGAGGCATTGATGGCCGCCTGCACGTCACGCGCGGCGCCGTTGATGTCACGGTCCAGGTCGAACTGGATGATGATCCGCGTCGAGCCCTGGCTGGTGCGGCTGGTCATCTGCGTGACGCCGGACATGGTCCCCAGCGAACGCTCCAGTGGCGTGGTCACGCTCGACGCCATGATCTCCGGGCTCGCCCCGGGCAGGCTCGCCTGCACCGTGATCACCGGGAAATCCATCTGCGGCAGCGGCGACACCGGCAACAAACCGAAGCTCATGCCGCCCAGCAGCATGATCGCCAGGCTCAGCAGCATGGTGGCGACGGGGCGGTGGATGAAGGGAGCAGACAAGTTCATGGCTGAACGCAGCTCCAAGCGGCAAGCTTCAAGCCGCAAGAAAAGAGCAGGCCAACACCGGCCTCATCAGCCGCACACAACCACTTGCAGCTTGTGGCTTGCAGCTTGCCGCTGACGCCCATCACACCACCTCCCCGGTGGCCTGGCGGTTCCAGCGCCGCGACAACCGATCGAAAGCGAGATAGATCACGGGCGTCGTAAACAACGTCAGCACCTGGCTCACCAGCAGGCCGCCGACCATCACCAGGCCCAGGGGCTGGCGCAGTTCGGCGCCGGAGCCGGTGGCGAGCATCAGCGGCACGGCGCCGAACAGCGCGGCCAGGGTGGTCATCAGGATCGGCCGGAAGCGCAGCAGCGCGGCCTGGTAGATGGCGTCCTCGGGGGCCATGCCCTGGTTGCGTTCGGCGTCGAGGGCGAAGTCGATCATCATGATCGCGTTCTTCTTGACGATGCCGATCAGCAGGATGATGCCGATGATGGCGATCAGGCCCAGGTCGTTGCCCGACAGCAGCAGCGCCAGCAAGGCGCCGACGCCCGCCGAGGGCAGCGTGGAAAGGATGGTGATCGGGTGGATGTAGCTCTCGTAGAGCACGCCGAGGACGATGTACATGGTCACCACCGCCGCCAGGATCAGCAGCAGCGTGCTCGACAGCGAGGCCTCGAAGGCCGCCGCCGCGCCCTGGAAGCGGGTCTGGATGCCTTCGGGCATGCCGATCGCCTGCTGCACCCGCTCGATCACCTGCACCGCCTCGCCCAGGGCGACGCCGGGAGCCAGGTTGAACGACAGGTTCACCGCCGGGAACTGGCCGATGTGGTTGATCGCCAGCTCCGTCTGCCGCTCCTCGATGCGCGCCAGGGTCGACAGCGGCACCTGCACGCCGTCAGTGCCGGCGACGCGCAGCTGCTGCAGCGCCTGCGGGCCGATGCGGTCACCCGTGGCGGACTCCAGCACCACGCGGTACTGGCTGGCCTGGGTGAAGATGGTGGAGATCTGCCGCTGGCCGAAGGCGTCGTAGAGCGCATCGGTGATGGCCGAGACTTCCACGCCCAGGCGCCCGGCCATGTCGCGGTCGATGTCCAGGTACACCTGCAGGCCCTTGTCCTGCAGGTCGCTGGCCACATCCGAAAGCTCCGGCTGCTGGCTCAGGGCGTCCACCAGCTTGCCGGTCCACTCGCGCAGCAGCTCGGCGTCCGGGGACTCCATGCTGAACTGGAACTGGGTTCGGCTGACCCGGTCCTCGATGGTCAGGTCCTGCACCGGCTGCAGGTACAGGCGGATGTCGCTGAGCTTGTCCAGCTGCGGCTGCAGGCGCTGGATCACCTCGCTGGCGGTCAGGTCACGCTCGCCGTGGGGCTTGAGGTTGATCAGCATGCGCCCGCTGTTGAGGGTGACGTTGTCGCCGTCGACGCCGATGTACGAAGTCAGGCTGGCCACCGCCGGGTCCTTCAGCACCAGTTCGGCGAGGCGCTGCTGACGCTCGCTCATGGCGCGGAACGACACCGATTGCGGCGCCTCGGTGATGCCCTGGATCACGCCCGTGTCCTGCACCGGGAAGAAGCCCTTGGGCACCGCCAGGTACAGCACCACGGTCAGCGCCAGGGTGGCGACGGCCACCAGCAGGGTCAGCGCCTGGTGGCGCAGCACCCAGCGCAGGCCGTGGGAATAGCGCTCGATCATGCCGTCGATGAAGGCGCCGCTGGCGCGGTAGAAACGGCCCTGCTCCTTCTCCTCCGGCTCGGGCTTGAGCAGCCGCGCGCACATCATCGGCGTCAGGGTCAGCGACACCACCAGGGAGATCAGGATGGCCACCGCCAGGGTGATGGCGAACTCGCGGAACAGCCGGCCCACCACGTCGGCCATGAACAGCAGCGGGATCAGCACCGCGATCAGCGAGAAGGTCAGGGAGATCAGCGTGAAGCCGATCTGCCGGGCGCCCTTGAGCGCGGACTCCAGCGGCGTGGCGCCCTCCTCCAGGTGGCGGGCGATGTTCTCCAGCATGACGATGGCGTCATCCACCACGAAGCCAGTGGCGATGGTCAGGGCCATCAGCGTCAGGTTGTTCACCGAGAAGCCGGCCAGGTACATCACCCCGAAGGTGCCCACCAGGGACAGCGGCACGGCGATGGACGGGATCAGCGTGGCACTGACCCGGCGCAGGAACAGGAAGGTCACCATCACCACCAGGGCGATGGCGATCAACAGCTCGTGCTGCACGTCGGTGACCGAGGCGCGGATGGTCTGGGTGCGGTCGGTGAGCACCACCACGTCCAGGCCCGCCGGCAGGTTGGCGGTCATCTTCGGCAGCAGTTCCTGGATGCGGTCGACCACCTCGATGACGTTGGCGCCGGGCTGGCGCTGGATGTTCAGCAGCACCGCCTCGTTCTGGTTGGCCCAGGCGGCCAGGCGTTCGTTCTCCGCGCCTTCGACTATGGTCGCCACGTCCTTCAGGCGCAGCGCCGCACCGTTCTTGTAGGCGAGGATGAGGTTGGCGTACTCCTCCGGTGACTTCAGCTGGTCATTGGCGTCCAGCATCGAGGTGCGCGTCGGGCCGTCGAAGTTGCCCTTGGGCTGGTTGACGTTGGAGGCGCTGACCAGCGAGCGCACGTCCGAGAGGTTCAGGCCATTGGCGGCGAGCGCCTCGGGGTTGACCTTGATGCGCACCGCCTGGCGCTGGCCGCCGGCGATGCTGACCATGCCGACGCCGCTGATCTGCGACAGCTTCTGCGCCATGCGCGTGTCGACCAGGGTGTGCAGCTGCGGCAGCGGCAGGGTCCTGGAGCTCACCGCCAGGGTCAGCACCGGGGTGTCGGCGGGGTTGACCTTGTTGTAGACCGGCGGCGCCGGCAGGTCGTTGGGCAGCAGGTTGGTGGCCGCGTTGATCGCCGCCTGGACCTCCTGCTCGGCCACGTCCAGCTGCACCTCCAGGCTGAAGCGCAGGGTGATCACCGAGGCGCCGCCGGAGCTGGTGGACGACATCTGCGTCAGCCCCGGCATCTGCCCGAACTGGCGTTCCAGCGGTGCGGTCACGGCACTGGTCATCACGTCCGGGCTGGCCCCCGGGTAGAGCGTCATCACGCGGATGGTCGGGTAGTCCACCTCCGGCAGCGCCGAGACCGGCAGCAGGCGGTAGGCGATCAGGCCGGCCAGCAGGATCGCCAGCATGCTCAGCGTGGTGGCGACCGGCCGCAGGATGAACAGGCGGGAGATGTTCATACGCCGCCTTTTTCAGCCTTGTCGCCCTGCAGGGCGCCCTTGTCCGCGCCTTGCAGCTGCTCGCTGGGTTGCGCCGGCACCTGGTCGCTGTCATGCACCACCTCCACCTCACTGCCGTCGCGCAGGCGGTCGGTGCCTTCCAGCACCACGCGCTCGCCGGCCTTGAGCCCGGCCTTGATCACGGTGCGCTCGCCATCGCTCGGGCCGGTTTCCAGGGCCTGCACGCGGACCTTCTTGTCGCCGTCCATCACGTAGGCGAAGGTGCCCTGGTTGCCGAACTGCACGGCGGCGGACGGGATCATCACCGCCTGCCTGAGGGTGTCGGCCAGCAGGCGCACGTTGACGAACTGGTTGGGGAACAGCGTCTCGCCCTCGTTGGCAAAACGTGCCTTGAACTTCAGGGTGCCGGTGGCGGTGTCGATCTGGTTGTCCAGGCTCTGCAGCACGCCCTCGGCCTGCTTCAGGGTGTCGCCACGGTCCCAGGCCTCCACCGCCATGGAATCACCGGCGCGGAAGCGCGTGACCACCGAGGGCAGCTGGTTCTCCGGCAGGGTGAAGGTGACGCTGATGGGCTTGGTCTGGGTGATCACCACCAGCGGCGTGGTGTCGCCGGAGCTGACCTGGTTGCCCAGGTCCACCTGGCGCAGGCCGACGCGGCCGGTCACCGGGGCGCGCACCTGGGTGAAGCTGAGGTTGAGCTTGGCATCGGCCACCGCCGCCTGGTTGGCCTTCACCGTGCCCTTGTACTGGCCCACCAGGGCCTCCTGGGTGTCCAGGGTCTGCTTGGCGATGCTGTCCTCGGCGTAGAGGCCGCGGTAGCGGGCCAGGTCGATCTCGGCATTCTTCAGCTGCGCCTGGTTCTGCAGCAGCGTGCCCTCCGCCTGCTGCAACGCCACCTCATAGGGGCGCGGGTCGATCACCGCCAGCAGGTCGCCGGCCTTCACCTGCTGGCCTTCCTCGAAGGCCAGCTTCATCACCTCGCCGTTGACCCGGCTGCGCACGTTCACCGTGTTCAGCGAGGTCACGGTACCCAGCGCCTTGTAGAACACCGGGAAATCGCCCTGGCTCGCGGCCGCCACGCGTACCGGCACCGGCCCGCCGAATGCACCGAAGCCCGGGCGCGCCATGCCGGCGGGGCCGGGGCGGGTGCGGCTCGCCTCCGCGTCCTGATGCTTGGACGAGGCCGGCCAGAACCACCACACCAGCGCCACCAGGGCGGCCAGGCAGAGGGCGATGATCAGCCAGTTGCGGGAACGAGGGGAGCGGGAGTCTTGTATCGGGGACATGATTAAAGGTCGGTCTGTGCGAGAGCGTGCACGATAAGCACTCGGCGCCCCGAGGCAAAGCCTCTTTACCGCCTATTTACCCATTCCTTACCCCAGCGAGGGCGCGGCCTTGAGCGGTGGCGGCCCTTGGCGGCGCGCTGCGCAAATGTCACATCTCCTTTCCGTGCGCGCACTTGTCCATCCAGGCGACCCGCGCGACCATGCGCGCTCGCCTTTCCGCTTCCTGGGAGTGCCCCGTGTTCGAACGACTCAAGCAGCAGTTCTCCACCCTGCGCAGCCGCGCCGACTTCCATGCCCTGCGCATCGTCCGCCAGAGCGGCGAGCACTGCCGGGTACGGCGCAACGTCGCCGAGCCGCCGTTCTTCTCCAGCGACCTGGGCGCAATGCTCAGCGTGCGCGTCAATGGCGTCGAAGCCTATGCCGCCACCAGCGACCTCAGCACCGCCGGCCTGCAGCACGCCCTCGACCTGGCCGAAGCGCGCGCCCGGCTGATCACCCCGTACAACCTGGTGGACGCCCGCGTCGCGCCGCCCCAGGGCCGCGCCGACTACCGCTCCCCCGGCCTAGACCAGCCGCTGCCCGGCATCGCCGAGCGCATCGAACTGCTGCGCGAGGAATCCGCCGCGGTGCCCGCCGACCCGCGCCTGGTCAACTGGACCCTGCTGCTCAGCGTCGACCGCCACGAGCAGCTCTACCTCAACAGCGCCGGCGCCGAGCACTGGCAGGAACTGCAATTCGTCTACCCCGGCGCCAGCGTCACCGCCTTCGACGGCCACGACAGCCAGACCCGCAGCTTCGGCGGCTACCACGGCGGCCAGCAGGGCGGTGCCGAGGTCATCCGGCGCCTGGGGCTGCGCGGCGCGGCCCCGCGCGTGGCCGACGAGGCGCTGCAGCTGCTGCTGGCGCCCAACACCCCGGAAGGTCCGCGCGACCTGCTGCTGATGCCCGAGCAGATGATGCTGCAGATCCACGAATCCATCGGCCACCCGCTGGAGCTGGACCGCATCCTCGGCGACGAGCGCAACTACGCCGGCACCAGCTTCATCCGCCAGGAAGACTTCGGCCACTACCAGTACGGCTCGGCGCTGCTCAACGTCAGCTTCGACCCGGGCATCCCCGAGGAGCTGGCCAGCTACGGCCACGACGACGACGGCAGCGCCGCCCGGAAGACCCTGCTGATCGAGAAGGGCCTGCTCCTGCGCCCCCTCGGCGGCGCCCTCTCGCAGCAACGCAGCGGCCTGCCGGGCGTCGCCAACAGCCGCGCCTGCAGCTGGAACCGCGCCCCCATCGACCGCATGGCCAACCTCAACATCGAGCCCGGCGACCAGCGCCTGGAGCAACTGGTCGGCGGCATCGAGCGCGGCATCCTGATGACCACCAACCGCTCCTGGTCCATCGACGACGCCCGCAACAAGTTCCAGTTCGGCTGCGAATGGGGCCAGCTCATCGAAAACGGCGAGCTCAAGGGCGTGGTGAAGAACCCCAACTACCGGGGCATCTCCGCCAGCTTCTGGCGCAGCCTCGCGGCGGTGGGCGATGCCAGCACCTTCGAAGTGCTCGGCACGCCCTTCTGCGGCAAGGGCGAGCCCAACCAGGTGGTGCGGGTGGGCCATGCCTCCCCCGCCTGCGTATTCAGCCAGGTCGACGTATTCGGAGGAGCCGCCTGATGAGCATCCAGATCGACACCCGCGAAGCCGGCTTCGCCGCCCTCGCCGACGCCCTGCGCCAGGCCATGCGCCCCGGCGAGGACTTCACCCTGTGGTACAGCGCCGAGGCCTCCGACTTCATCCGCTTCAACCACGCCCGCGTGCGCCAGGCCGGCCACGTGTCCCAGGCCGGCGCCACCCTGCAGCTGATCGCCGCCGAGCGCCAGGCGCAGATGGCCGTCACCCTCTCCGGCCAACCGGACGAAGACCGCCAGCGCCTGGCCGACGGCCTGGAACGCCTGCGCGCGGTGATCGGCCAGTTGCCGCCCGATCCCTACCTGATGCCCGACCGCACGCCCTGGCAGCGGCGCCACGTCGACACCCAGCCGCTGCCCGACCCGGCCGCCGTGCTGCCCTGCATCAGCGCCGCCGCCGAAGGCCTGGACCTGGTCGGCATCTACGCCGCCGGCCCGCTCTACCGGGGCTTCGCCAACAGCTGGGGCGCCTTCGGCTGGCACAGCGCCCACTGCTTCAACTTCGACTTCAGCCTGTTCCACGCCAACGGCCAGGCGGTGAAGGCCGACTACGCCGGCCAGGGCTGGAACGACGACGAATTCCTCCGCCGCTTCGCCGCCGCCCGCGCCCAGCTGGAGCACCTGGGCAAACCGCTGCGCGTGCTGGCACCGGGCGGCTACCGCGCCTACATCGCCCCGGCGGCGCTGGAGGAGATCACCGGCATGCTCTGCTGGGGCGGCTTCTCCGCCCGCGCCCTGGCGACCAAGGAAAGCCCGCTGCAACGCCTGGACGGCGACGGCGCCCGCTTCAGCCCGCTGCTGGGCCTGCACGAGCAGGTGGCCGGCGCCCTGTCTCCGGCCTTCACCGCCGAAGGCTCGCCGCGCAGCGATGTCGCCCTCATCCAGCAGGGCCGCCTCACCGGCCGCCTGGTGGGCTCGCGCAGCGCCCGTGAATACGGCCTGCCCGGCAACGGCGCCAGCGGCGACGAAAACCCCCAGGCCCTGGTGATGGACGCCGGCACCCTGCCCGAGGCGGACGCCCTCGCCGCCCTCGGCGCCGGGCTCTACATCGGCAACCTCTGGTACCTGAACTGGTCCGACCTGCCCGCCGCTCGCATCACCGGCATGACCCGCTTCGCCACATTCTGGGTGGAGGACGGCCGTATCCAGGCGCCGGTCAGCACCATGCGCTTCGACGACAGCCTCTTCGACCTCTTCGGCGAGCAGCTCGAAGCCCTCACCGCCGAACGCCAGCTGCGCCTCTCCGCCAGCACCTACGGCGAACGCCAGACCCTCTCCTCCCTCCTGCCCGGCGCCCTGGTCAAGCGTTTGCAGCTCACGCTATAGCGCCACACCATCCGTAGCCCGGGAGCGGACACGCCCCACGCGGGTTCCACCCGCCCTACGAATCCGACCGGTGCGTAGGGTGGACGACGCCTCACCCGTCCACCATTCGCGGCCGATCCAGGCACCGCTGGTGGAGGTAAAAAGCGACCTCCACCCTACACACGGCTCAACCCCGCATCCGGCCTTGCGGCACATGGCACATCCCAACTCCGTCGATCGGCCCTGGCACGCCCCGTAGGAGCGAATTCATTCGCGATGGAGCATCCGGCCACTCACAACCCCGTGCCGGCTGCGGGTCCTTCGCGGCTGAAGCCGCTCCCACAAGGGAGCCCGCGAGGGGAGCCGAACGTCGCTGTGTTGGGCCTCGCTGCGCTCGGCGCCCACCTACGGTCACCCTCGGGGCCCCGCCGCACACCGCTGGTGGAGGTAAAAAGCGACCTCCACCCTGCACACGAATCAACGCCGTGCCTGGCCACGGAATCCCGACCAAAGAAAAAGGGAGGCCAATGGCCTCCCTTTTCGTCACCCTCGCCCGATCAGAGCGCGGCGATGGCGGCTGCGTAGTCCGGCTCGTCGGCGATTTCACCGACCAGCTCGCTGTGCAGCACCTTGTCGTTCTCGTCCAGCACCACGACGGCGCGGGCGGCGATGCCGGCCAGGGGGCCGTTGGCGATGGCGACGCCGTAGTCCTTGAGGAACTGCGCGCCACGCATGGTGGACAGGTTGATCACGTTCTCCAGGCCTTCAGCGCCGCAGAAGCGCGCCTGGGCGAACGGCAGGTCGGCGGAGATGCACAGCACCACGGTGTTGGCCAGCTTGCTGGCTTCGGCGTTGAACTTGCGCACGGAGGTGGCGCAGGTAGGGGTGTCGACGCTCGGGAAGATGTTCAGCACCTTGCGCTTGCCGCTCAGGCTGGCCAGGGTCACGTCCGCCAGGTTGCCGCCGACCAGGCTGAAAGCCGGTGCCTGGGCGCCCTTGGCCGGCAGTTGGCCATCGACGCTGACGGGGTTGCCCTTGAGGGTTACTTGAGCCATGGAGTTGATCCTTTTATTGATGGGTTGTTCTGTACTGCAAGCAAGAGTGCCGCAGGATAATGAATTCCGACCGGCAAGTCAGATATTTAATCCAAACGTCACAGGCACCCGATGGCTCCCCCCAGAAACGACAATGCCCGGCTTATCGGGCCGGGCATCTGTCACGTCGAGCGGCTGGGCTCAACCGTTGGAGCAACCATTGCCGAACACCATGTATTCGAGGCGGTGGACCTTGCCCTGGTGGTCCTCGTAGGTCAGGTAGGCCGGCACCACGCCGCAGACATCGGGGATCTCGCTGCGGGAGATGACCCGGGCGATGTCCAGCTCCATGCCGTAGTGGTACTGCTCGGCCTGGGTGGTGGCGGGTTGTTCGGGGGTGGCAGCGAAGACGAGAGGAGACAGGCCGGCCAGGGCCAGCAACATGAACGCTTTCATTGATCTGTTATCCGAATTGCCTTGGGAAGGGGCTTCGGCCCGCTCTCCACGAACGGGCCGAAGGTACAGCGCAACACCGCAAACACGGTGAGGTGGATCAGCATGTGCCTCGTCGTGGGAGGCAGGACGATTTTAAGGAGCACCCCGCGGCGCTTACAGACCGATCCAGCACAAGGACTGTGGCCGCTGGATCAACAATCCCTCAGCCCCGTGCAGCGTCCCCGCCCTGCCCTTCGTCCACCACCACGGTGCAGGTCATCCCGGCAGACAGCGCCAGGCCCTCGGGCACCTCGTCCAGGTGGATGCGCACCGGCACGCGCTGGGCCAGGCGCACCCAGTTGAAGGTGGGATTCACGTCCGCCACCAGCTCGCGGCTTTCCGGGTTGTCGCGGTCGTAGATGCCCCGCGCAATGCTGTCGACATGCCCCAGCAGGCGCTCGCCGCTCATCAGGCGCATCTCCACCTTCGCGCCCACGTGGATGCGCGGCAGGCGGGTCTCCTCGAAGTAGCCGTTGACGTAGAACGACTGCCCGTCCACCAGCGCCATGCTGGCCTGGCCGGTGCGCGCGTAGTCGCCCCGGTAGACGTTGAGGTTGGTGACATAGCCGTCCACCGGCGCGCGCACCTCGGTGCGTTCCAGGTCCAGCCGCGCGGCATCACGGCGGGCCAGGGCGCGGCGGTAGCGCGCCTCGGCGCCGTTGGCGATGTGGCTGGCGTCCTCGCGGCTCTCCCGCGACACCACCAGGTCGTCCATGTCGGCGCGGCGGCGGGCGTTGAGGCGGCGCATGTCCAGCTCGGCGCGGGCGGCGTCCACCTCCGCTTCCGCCTCGCTCACCGCTAGCGCGTAGTGCGAGGGGTCGATGCGCAGCAGCACGTCGCCGGCCTTCACCGCCTGGTTATCGCGCACCGGCACCTCCACCACCAGCCCGGCGACGTCGGGGGCGATGTTGATCACGTCGGCGCGCACGCGGCCGTCGCGGGTCCAGGCCGACTCCATGTAGTGCTGCCACAGCTGGTGCACCAGGGTCACCGCCAGGGCGAGGATGAGCAGGGTCGCGCCGACACTGATGATTCGTTTCACGGACAGGGGTCTCTCAACGGTAGGTGGCCAGCGCCAGGGCGCCGTACAGGCAGGTGAACAGGCTGACCCGCAGCAGCACCGGGTGCCACGCGTGCCGGTACAGGCCGAGGCGCGCGGCGAGGCGGTCGAGCAGCCAGCCGCCGGCCAGGGCCACGAGGAACAGCAGCGTCAGGCTCGGCAGGTAGACGCCGTGCAGGGCGATCTCACGGGGCATGGGCGAGTACCGGGGCAGGTGCCGCCTCGTCCGCCTCGGCCCAGGGCGCCAGCGGGTCGAGCAGCGAGGTGCGGATGAAGTGCAGGTAGCTCTGCAGGCGACGCAGCGGCGAGGTCTCGAACTGTGGCGCGCAGGGTTCGGGGGTGGCGCGCACCGCCTCGATGGCCTGCTCCACCGCCTGCAAGGCGCGCTGGCGGTTGGCTTCGCCCGGCTGGATCAACAGGCGGATCAGCGCCCGGCCCATCACCCGCACCGCCTGGCGCCAGGGCATGGACTCGGCGTAGCACGACAGCGCCGGCAACCGCGCCTGCTCCAGGCGCAGCTCGATCACCGCGTGCCCCACTTCCTGCACCGCGTACATCCAGCGCAGCAGGCGGCGCTGCACGTCCGGGCGCCCGGCGGAGAAGGCGTAGGCCTGGGCCAGCAGGTCCCGCGTGCCGCTCTCGAAGCCGCTCACCAGCCCACGGATGCGCCCGCTCACGGTGTGCACCGCGCACAGGCGCAGGTCGTGCTCCAGGCGCCGCCACAGCCAGGGCCGGTTGGGCGGCAGGATCAGCGCCGCCGCCAGGGTGGCCAGGGTCATGGACAGCAGCACCGCCAGGTACTCGTTGAACAGCCGGTAGGGGTCGTAGTGGGTCAGGTTGGCCGGCAGCGACAGCAGGCAGAACCACACCAGCAGGCCGACCCCGTAGCCCGACCACTGGCTGCGCGAGAGCAGCAGCGCGCCCAGGGCGAAGGTGGGCGCCAGGGCGCAGCAGAGCATGGCGAAGCCATCCAGCCAGGGCAGCACCCAGAAGGTGGTGAAGATGCCGGCCAGGGCGCCGCCGGTGGCGCCGATCGTCAGTTGCAGGGCCAGGCGCTTGGGGTTGGAGGAGGACGAGGCCAGCGCCGAGATCATCCCCACGGTCATGGTGAAGGTCTCCCCGGCGGGCCAGGCGGTGGCCATCCAGAAGGTGCCGAGGGCGAGGATCAGCAGGCTGCTGCGCATGCCGGCCACGGCGGCGGCCAGGGGGTTGGCGCGGGGGCGGAAGCTCTCCCGCCAGTCCTCGCGGGCGTGGCGGTGGTCCAGCAGCGAGGCCAGGGTCAGGGCGTAGCCGTGGAGGTCGTCGACGAAGCGGAACAGCAGCTCGGCGGCGGTATCGAAATCCAGCGCGCCGGCCTCGTCCACCTGCTGCACGGCCAGGCGGCCCCGCCCGGCACGGATCAGCTGCATCAGCTCCTGCCGGCAGGCCGCCAGGCGCCCGGCGAACTCCGCCGCCTCGGCGTCGCTGCCCAGGCGCTCGCGCTGGGCGGCGAGCAATGCCGCCACCTCCGCCAGGGGCGGGGCCAGGGCCTCGCGCACCCGTTGCCCGCCGGCCGGCTCGGCCAGGCGGTTGAGCAACTGGTGCAAGGCGTGGAAGCGCGTGGAAAGCACCATGAACTCGTTGTTCAGCCGCCCCAGCCGCCCGGCACGCAGGCGCATGTGCGGGTCTTCGAAGGCGGTGGCGTTGCGCAGGTTCTCCAGGCCCACGGCGGCGGCGGCGAAGCGTGCGTTGAGCGCCTCGAAGCGCTCGCTGTCCAGGCGCCCGGCCAGCCCCTCGCAGGCGAAGGCGGCGAAGTCGCGGAAGCGCGCCTGCAAGGTGGCGCGCAGGTCGGCGCTGCTGGTCTGCGGCAGCACCAGCGCGCTGACCAACCCGGTGCAGAGGATGCCCAGGGTGATCTCCAGCACCCGCCACAGCGCCGACATGAAGGCGCCCTCCGGGTGCAGGGTCGCCGGCAGGCCGATGATCACCGCGGTGTAGCCGGCCAGCACGCAGGCGTAGCCGCGAAAATCCCGGTAGCGCGCGGCACCGGCGGTGCACAGGCCGATCCAGATGGCCACGGCGAGCATGAACAGCACCCGCTCCTGGTTGAACAGGGCGATCAGCGCCACCATCACCGTCAGCCCCAGCAGCGTGCCGATGATGCGGTAGAAGCTCTTGGCCAATACCTGGCCGCTCTGCGGCTGCATGACGATGAACACCGTCACCAGCACGGTGCCGGGCTGCGGCAGCTCCAGGCGATAGGCCAGCCACAGGGCGATGAAGGCGGTGAGCAGGGCCTTGAGGATGAACACCCAGGTGAGGCCTTCGGTGCGCGCCCAATGGGCCAGCTCGCGGCGCAGGGTCGTGGTCATGGTCGTCGTCTCAGGGGTGGGTCAATCGCAATGTGGGCTCGCCGGGCTCCAGCTCTCGGGGCTGCGGCCCCGAGGCCCCGGGCAGCACACCGCCGCCCAGTTGCAGCAGCAGGTCGGCCTGGGCCACCAGGCGTGCGGCGCGCACCCGTTGCTGCTGGCGCTGGGCCTGGAGCAGCGCCGGTTGCGCCTCCAGCACCGCACGCTGGTCGGTGAGGCCGCGCTGGCGGGCCAGTTGCGCGAGGTCGAGGGCGTGCTGGGCCTGGTCCACCGACTCGGCGGCGAGGCGCTGCTGCTCGCGCAGGGATTTCAGCCGCACCAGGGCATCGGCCACGCCCTTGATCGCCTGCACCAGCGCCTGGTTGTAGCCCTGCACCGCCAGGTCGTAGCCGGCCCCCGCCTCCGCCAGCCGCCCACGGCGCAGGCCGCCGTCGTAGATGGGCAGGGACAGCGCCGGGCCCAGGCCCCAGGTCAGCTTGTCGTAGCGCAAGAAATCCAGCACGCCGCCCTGCACCGCCGAGCTGCCGAGGCCGCCGAGCAGGTCGACGTTGGGGTAGAAATCCGCCTTCGCCGCCTCGATGCCCCGCGCCTCGGCCGCCACCCGCCAGCGCGCGGCCACCAGGTCCGGCCGGTGGCCGAGCAGCTCCAGGGGCAGGCGCGGCGGCAGGCCCAGGTCCAGCAGCGGCGACAAGGCCGGGCGTTGCAGCGCCTCGCCCTCCCCCGGCCCGACGCCGGCCAGGGCGGCGACCTGGTTGCGGTCCAGTTCGATGGCCTCGTGCAGCAGGTCGATCTGCCGGTGGGCCTCGGGCAGGCCCATCCCGGCGCGGGTCTCCTCCAGGCCGGTGCCGATGCCGTCGCGGCGGCGCTGGCGAACCAGTGCCAGCAGCTGTTCCTGGCGGGCCAGCTCGGCTTCGGCGATGTCCAGCTCGGCGTGGTGCAGGGCCAGGCCTATGTAGCTGCGCACCAGGTTGCCCTGCAGCTCCAGGGCCGCCAGGCGTGCCTCGCTCGCCATCGCCCGGGCCTGGTCGAGGGCCGACTCGCCCCGGCTGCGCTCGCGTCCCCAGATGTCCAGCGGGTAGGAAAAGCCCAGTTGGCTGGTGTTGTTCCAGCTGCTGCTGCGGGCCAGGTCACCGGGGCCATAGAAGGCATCGTCGGGCCAGCGCTTGCGCTGCAGGCTGGCGTCCAGCCCCAGCTGCGGCGCCTCGTCGGCTTCCACCACGCCTGCCCGCGCCTGCGCCTGGCGCACCCGCGCGGCGGCCATGGCCAGGCTCGGGCTGCCGGCCAGGGCGCGGTCCATCCAGCGGTCCAGCTGCGAATCGCCAAAGGCACGCCACCATTGCCCGGCAGGCCAGCCGGCCTCGGCCCGGGCGGCGGCGATGGCGGCGCCCGGCGTCAGTTCATGGGCGTCGAGGGGCCGGGAGGTTGGCGCAAGGCCGGAGGAATCGATGCAGGAACACAGAAGCGGGAAGACGGCGAACAGACTGGCTCGGGTCAACCCGGGCCGACGATTGCGGGGCACGTGCGGCACATCCTGAGGCAAGGGCCGAAAGGCCCGAAACGGCGGCGATTCTATGTGCGGCCCGGGGCCAGGATAAGCGCTCGGATAGGCGATTCATTGTGTACTGATCGGCCATAATCCCCCCGGCACTTCATGCCAGAATTCGCACCCCTTCCAGGTCGGAGCCCCTCATGGACATCCTCTTCAACATGCGCGCCTTCGTCTGCGTGGCCGAAACCGGCAGCTTCACCGCGGCGGCGGCCCGCCTCGACCTGACCACCTCCTACGTGTCGCGCGCCGTGGCCACCCTGGAAACCCACCTGCGCACCCGCCTGCTGCACCGCACCACCCGCCGCATCGCCCTCACCGAAGCCGGCCAGCGCTACCTGCTGCGCTGCGAGCAGATCCTCGGTTACATCGAGGAGGCCGAGGCCGAGGCCAGCGAGGCCCACGCACGCCCCGCCGGCAACCTCAAGGTCCACGCCATGACCGGCATCGGCCAGCACTACCTGATCAAGGCCATCGCCCAGTACAGCGAGACCTACCCGGACGTGAGCTTCGACCTGACCCTGGCCAACCGCACCACCGACATCCTCGACGAGGGCTACGACATCTCGGTGGTGATCGCCCAGGAGCTGCCCGACTCGGGGTTCATCTCCAAGCAGCTGGGCACCACCTACAGCGTGCTCTGCGCCTCCCCCGCCTACATCGCCAGGCACGGCGCCCCGCGCCAGCCATCCGACCTCACCCAGCACCGCTGCCTGCGCCTGGTGAACTCGGTGATGGCGCTGGACAAGTGGCTGTTCGAGGGCCCGGACGGGCAGCAGATGATCTCCATCAACCACACCCCCTTCCAGGTCAACACCGCCGACGCCATGACCGAGGCGCTGATGGCCGGCATGGGCATCGGCGTGCTGCCGGTGTACTCCGCCGTGAAGGGCCTGGCCGACGGCAGCCTGGTGCGGGTGCTGCCGCGCCACAGCCTGTTCCCCCTGGGCATCTATGCGCTCTACCCGTCGCGGCAGTTCCTCGACGCGAAGATCCGCACCTGGGTGGAATTCCTCCGCGACTTCCTGCCCGACCGCCTCAAGGCCGACGACGCCGTGATCACCGCCTGCAGCAACGCCCTGCCACCGCAGCCGTAGGCTGAACACCGCGTCACCCGCCCAGCATCCGTGGTCACGCCGGGCTCCGCCGGTGGATGAAAAGAGCGTCATCCACCCTACATCCGGCCCACCTCGGTGCCCCACTCCAGCACCACGGTCGCCGCTGCGTAGGGTGGATGACGCTTCACCCATCCACCAAGCGGAACAACCGATCGCACAGAGCTGTACCCGACATCCGCGCCATCCCGGTGCCTTCAAAAAATAAACGCAGGGGCGCCCCCAACGCCGTCGTACAACCCTCGAACCCGCCCTTTTCCCGGTAACGAGGCTCCCATGAACGCCACCCTGCGCAACGCCCTGCCCCACCTGCTCTGCCTGCTCCTGCTGTGCACCGGCCTGGCCGAGGCCAGGGAACGCCAACACGCAGGCAGCTTCGTCACCGGACGCGGGCAGGCCGGCACCTGGCAGACCCAGCGCAGCGGCAACCTGGCCGACGGGCTGACCCGCCAGCGCAGCGTCACCGGCGACGACGGCCGCAGCACGAGCCGCACCAGCACCACCCGCTACGACCGCGACAGCGGCCAGTTCAGCCGCAGCGGCAGCGGAGCCGATGGCCGTGGCGTCACCCTCGAAGGCACCCACGCCGACGGCCAGAGCAGCGGCACCTGGACCACCACCGACGGCCGCAGCGGAACCTTCAGCCAGCAGTCCCAGCGCGGCGATGACGGCCTCACCCGCCAGACCCAGGTCACCAACGCGGCGGGCGAGACGGCACAGCGTTCGGCCAGCTACAGTTTCGACCGCGACAGCAACACCCTTTCGCGCAGCGTGACCGGCAGCCAGGGCGAGACCCGCAGCGGCAGCGTCACCCTCACCCCCTCGCCCTGAACCGGAGGCCCGATGAAGCGCCCCATCCCGCTGCTGCCCGATTCCCGAACGCCCTCGATGCCCGGGTAGCCACGACGGATGCAGCTCGACGACGAACGCCTGATGGCCGCCGTGGCCGAAGGTGACGAACGCGCCTTCGCCATCCTGGTGCAACGCCACCTGCCGCGCGCCTATGCCATCGCCCGGCGCGTGCTGCCCGAGCAGGCCGACGCCGAGGACGCCGCCCAGGAAGCCTTCACCCGCATCTGGACCCACGCCGCCGACTGGCAACCGGGCCGGGCGCTGTTCACCACCTGGCTGCAGCGCATCCTGGTCAACCAGTGCCTGGACCAGCTGCGCCGCCGCAAGCGCCGCCCCGAGCAGGACATCGACGCCCTGCTGGAAGAGCTGCTCGACCCCGACGCCGACACCGCCGCGCAGGTGCAGCGCGCCCGCGAGGCCGCCGAGGTCCAGCGGGTGGTGCAGCGGCTGCCGGACAAACAGCGCATGGCCGTGGTGCTCTGCTACTTCGAGGAGCACAGCAACCCCCAGGCCGCCGCACTCATGGGACTCCACCTCAAGGCCCTGGAAGGCCTGCTGGGCCGGGCCCGCGCGCAATTGCGCCGCTGGTTGCCCGCAAGCCCGGCCAACCGCCCCACCGAGGAGCACGACGATGAACGATGAACAGGACCTGCGCCGGCGCCTGGCCGCACAGCCGAGACCGACGCCCCCGGCCGACCTCGCCGCGCGCATCGTCGCCCGCGCCACCGCGCAACCGCAGCGCCCGGGCTGGCGCCAGCGCCTGCAACGGGCCCTGGAACAATGGCGCTACGGCTGGCAGCTGAAGCTCGCCAGCCTCGCCCTGTGCGGCGTGCTCGGGCTGCTCGCCGGGCATGCCGGCGCGCCGGCCGGCGACGCCGACCTGGAAGTGGCCGCCCAGGCCATGGACCAACTGCTGTGGACGGAGGAACCATGAACAGGACCTGGCTGCTCGGCGGCGCCCTGCTGCTCTCCCTGGCCGGCAATGCCTTTCTCGGCGGCTGGCTGATCGCCCGCCCGGCACCGGGCGACTCCGGCTTCCAGGGCCAGCCCATGCGCCAACTGATCGCACGGGTGCGGGAGCTGCCCGCCGAGCAACGCGGCGAGGTGCGCGCGGTGATCCGCCAGCACGCCCCGCAGTTGCGCGACCTGGCCCAGGCCAACCGCGACAACCGCCAGCAACTGCTCGATGAACTGGCCCGCGAGCCCCTGGACGCCGCCGCCGTCGAACGGCGCTTCGCCCAGCAGCGCGAGGCCACGGCAACGCTGCAGCGCGCGGCCCAGGCGATGCTGCTGGAGATCGCCGGCAAGCTGCCCGTGGAGCAGCGCCGCCGCTTCTTCGACCGCCCGCAGGCCTTCGGCGCCCCGTGACGGGCACCGGGCATCGCCGCTGGCTGGCGGGCCGGCATGCCCTGTGCTTGGCTGAACGGGCGGCATGCCGCCGCGCATGCATCGCCGGGAGAATTCGATGTCCCGATTCCGGGTCCTGCTGCTCATCTGCCTCCTCGCCCTCGCCCGCCCGCTCTTCGCCGAGGGGCACATCCGCATCGCCATCGGCGAATGGCCACCCCTGATCAGCGCCTCGCAACCCGGCAACGGCGTGATCCCCACCCTCATCAGCGAAGCCTTCGCCACCCAGGGCATCACCGTGGAATACGGCTTCTTCCCCTGGAAGCGCGCCTTCGAAGAGGTGCGCCAGGGCCGCTGGCAGGCCTCGGCGGTGTGGGGCCGCAGCCCCGAGCGCGAAGCCTGCTGCCTGTTTTCCGAGCGGGTCTACAGCGACGAGGTGGTGCTCTTCTACAACCGCGCCAAGCCGGTGCACTGGGACGGCTCCGCCGTCGGCGTCGAGCAACTGCGCGGGCTGACCATCGGCCTGCCCCTGGGCTCGGCGAAGACCCCGCTGCTGGAGGAAGCCGAGCGGCGCGGCCTGCTGAAATACGAAGCCGGCGGCGACGAGACCGGCAACCTGCGCAAGCTGGCCGCCGGGCGCATCGACGCGGTGGACATGGTCAAGGGCACCGGGCAATGGCTGATCAGCCAGCGCCTGGACGCGGACGAAGCCGCGCGCCTGGCCACCACCGCCCCCTTGCAGCGCTGGGACTACCACCTGCTCTTCGCCAGCCAGCCGGCCGATAACCGCCGCTACCTCGAAGCCTTCGACAAGGGCCTGGCCACGCTGCGCGCCAATGGGCGGGAAGCCGAACTGTGGCGGCGCTTCCTCGCCGCGCCGCGCTAGCCTACGTACCTGTTCCAGCGGTCGCACACGGCAGCGGTGTCCATCGCACCGGTGCAACGCGTAACCTTGCCGCTCCGCTACGCTGAACCCGTGCCCTCTCACAAGGAATCCGCATGAGCCTGTCGCTTCTCAGCCGCTACGCGTTCTTCGCCTTCTGCGTGCTCTTCACCCTCGCCACCCTGCCCTTCATCGAGCACGAGTGGCTCTGGCCCTTCACCCTGGTCACCGGCGTGCTGTCGCTGGTCGGCCTCCTCGACCTGCTGCAGACGCCCCACGCGGTGCGGCGCAACTACCCGATCCTGGGCAACATCCGCTACCTGGTGGAAGGCATCCGCCCGGAAATCCGCCAATACCTGCTGGAAGCCGACGGCGACAAGCTGCCCTTCTCCCGCGCCCAGCGCTCGCTGGTCTACGCGCGGGCCAAGAACGAGGGGGCCGACAAGCCCTTCGGCACGCTGATGGACGTCTACCAGGCGGGCTTCGAATTCATCGGCCACTCCATGCGCCCGGCACCGCTGAGCGACCCGTCGGCCTTCCGCGTGGAAATCGGCGGGCCGCAGTGCAGGCAGCCCTACTCGGCGTCGATCTTCAACATCTCGGCCATGAGCTTCGGCTCCCTCAGCGCCAACGCCATCCGCGCCCTCAACCAGGGCGCCAAGCTCGGCGGCTTCTACCACGACACCGGCGAGGGCAGCATCAGCCCCTACCACCGCGAGCACGGCGGCGACCTGGTGTGGGAGCTGGGCAGCGGCTACTTCGGCTGCCGCACCGCCGCCGGCCTGTTCGACCCGGAGCGCTTCGCCGACCAGGCGCAGAACCCGCAGGTGCGGATGATCGAGATCAAGCTCAGCCAGGGCGCCAAGCCGGGCCACGGCGGCATCCTGCCCAAGCACAAGGTGACGAAGGAAATCTCCGAGACCCGTGGCGTGATGATGGGCGAGGACTGCATCTCCCCCTCGCGCCACAGCGCCTTCTCCACGCCCATCGAGATGATGCAGTTCATCGCCCAGCTGCGTGAGCTGTCCGGCGGCAAGCCGGTGGGCTTCAAGTTCTGCCTGGGCCACCCGTGGGAATTCATGGGCATCGCCAAGGCCATGCTGGCCACCGGCATCTACCCCGACTTCATCGTCGTCGACGGCAAGGAAGGCGGCACCGGCGCAGCCCCCCTGGAGTTCACCGACCATATCGGCGTGCCCCTGCGCGAGGGCCTGCTGTTCGTGCACAACGTGCTGGTGGGGCTGAACCTGCGCGACAAGATCAAGCTCGGCGCCAGCGGCAAGATCGTCAGCGCCTTCGACATCGCCAGCGTGCTCTCCATCGGCGCCGACTGGGCCAACTCCGCGCGCGGCTTCATGTTCGCCATCGGCTGCATCCAGTCGCAGAGCTGCCACACCAACAAGTGCCCCACCGGCGTCGCCACCCAGGACGCCCTGCGCCAGCGCGCCCTGGTGGTGCCGGACAAGGCCCAGCGCGTACACAGCTTCCACCGCAACACCCTCAAGGCCCTGGCAGAGATGCTCGCCGCCGCCGGCCTCGACCACCCGGCGCAGCTGGAGCCGCGCCACCTGGTGCGCCGCGTCTCCGACAGCGAGATCCGCCTGTTCTCCCAGCTCCACGTGTTCCTCAAGCCGGGCGACCTGCTCAAGGAGACGATCGAGGCCGACTTCTACGGCCGCATGTGGGAAATGGCCCGGGCCGACAGCTTCGAGGCCGCCTGCGGCTGGTAGGCCGCAGGCCGGTCAGGCGAGCGAGCGCTCCATCACGATGGTGCGCTCCTCGCCCCGGATGATTTCCTGCACGAAGCGGAACCCCAACCCCGCATAGAAGCCTTCGGCGGTGATCGACGAAGGCACCCGCAACAACCTGACGCCGCGCTCGCGGGCCAGCGCCTCGACCCGCTCCATCAGCCGCCGGCCGACGCCCCGCCCCTGCGCGCCCGGCACGACGAAGACCGTACGCACCACGTCCCCATCCAGGCTGGCGGTGCCGATCACGCAGCCCTGCTCCTCGGCCACCAGCACCTCGCGCACCGCCATCAGGGCCTGCACCTGCTCCGGGCCGAAGTTCGCCTGCGCCGAGGCGATCACCGCCGGCGGGTAGTCACGGGCGTTGCTCTCGGCCAGCGCCGTGATCACCACCTGGCTGATGGCCGCTGCGTCGTCGGCCGTGGCCGTTCTGATCAGGTATTGCATGTTCGACTCCTTAATTCCTGCCCGGCAAACCCGCTTGCGAAAGCGTGCCGGGCCATCCGACACAAGGCTCAAATAATTCTGCAACTCGCTCCACATCACTCCGGTCTATGGTTACCAACGATCATGCTGTCCGTCGCACAGCGGCGTCGAGCCGCAGTCGCCACGGCCAGGATCCGATTCAAGCCCGCCGTCGACCGGACAAAGGAGTTGCCCCACGTGAAGTGCTTGATCTGCGAACACGAAGCCAAACCCCTGGATTCGGGCGGCCCCGGCCTCGCCCTGCGCTGCCGGGAATGTGGCAGCTACCAGGTGGACGACCGCCTCCTGGCCCGCCTGCGCCAGGGGCGCGACATCCTCGATGAACAACAGGCACGCATCCGCCTGCACGTGCGCCGCGCCGGCCACCACGGCCTGCCAAGGCTGGACGCCGCCGACGCCGACCTGCTGCAACCCCGCCCGCGGATCGACGACTGGATTCGCGATATTTCCAGTTGCTGAGGGCGGTAGGACAACGACGCGTGTGAGGGGCCGCCCATCGTAGGCCAGCCCTGCCTCAAGGCTGCGGTGATATAGTCCGCCGCGATTTTGCGGCCAGGTCGGCACGGAAGCGGAGGACATCATGAATATCTACACAGCGGGTTATGAAGGCCTCTCCATCGACGCCTTCATCGCACGCCTGCAAGAAGCCGGGATCGACAAGGTCCTCGACGTTCGTGAATACCCCCTCTCGCGCAAGCCTGGCTTCTCCAAGAAAGCCTTCGCCGAATGCCTGGCAAAAGCAGGTATCGCCTACGAGCACGAGCCCGCCCTCGGCTGCCCCAAACCGGTACGCAAGCGCTACAAGGAAGACGGTGACTGGGCCGCCTACGAACGCGGCTTCAACGCCTACATCAAGACCCAGGATGAACGGCTCCATGGCTTGCTGGCCGACGCAGCCAGTGAGCGGATCTGCATGGTCTGCTACGAAGCGGACGCCCGGTTCTGCCACCGCAACCTGATCGCCCAGCGAGCCCACAGCCTGGACAGCGCCCTGCAGGCCGTTCACCTCCCCCTCAAAGCAACGGCAGTTGCAGACCTATTCCCGGCTGTAGCCTAGGCGGGTAGATCAGGCTGACGATCAGCCACTGGCCCGGGAAACGGTGCATGTTGCCCATCAGGAACATCAGGTCCTGGCGTGGCAGATCCCTTTCGAGCTTTTCCCTGAAGGGCACCTCCCAATCGGAACCATGACTGCGGCGCACCTTCCGGTACAACTCGCAGGCCTCCCAATCCGAAATCTTGTGGGTATGGCTGATCACCTGCCCATCGACCATGCATTCGTAGTCGTAGTAGAAGTCGAACGGCACCTTTTCCAGGCGCTTGATGCTGGCAACCTCGTCCTCATCGAACAGGCTGGCCTGGCGCTGCATCTGCTCCAACTTCTCCAACTCCTCGGCCGTCCACTGTTCGGTGCCTGCCTTGCGAATCTGCAGGCCGGTTATCCGAGCGGGCCTCAACAGCCCCAGCGTGACACCCAGATCCAACCGCGCCTGCTCCAGCGCCTCGAAGCTCTCATACACATGCAACTTTTCCAGTTGGCGCCTGCGTAGCAACCAATCACCGGCGGGCAGCGTTTCCTGTGGCCGAATGGTGTCCACGCCGATCTTGTGGCTCTCGGGGCGGTGGTCTTGAGTGCTCTTTTCGATACTGGCTTCGATCCATTGCCACTTGGCGAACTGCTGCTCCTGGCCAATGAGGCGGAACGGCACGGGGAACAAACGGATCAACGCGCCGTGCTCATCCATGCCAGCCACGCAGGAGGTCTCGGCATAAGTGGCACTGGGGCTGGGGTAGGTCTTGCAGAGAATGAGAATGCGGGCCTTTCGTCTCATGGGGGCAACTCCTTTTGTCCAGCCAACTACTCTAGACAGCGCCCCACGCGGGAACCAGGCGACACCGCCGCCGCTCCAGGCTCAGCTTTCCCATTACCGGGACAGGATTAGCAGCGCGAGCGCGCAGGCGTTTGCAGCCAACCCGCTATTCGTCGCCGAACCGGGTGCCTAGCGGGCATCGGACCGGTACAATTCGCGCCCTGCACCGTGCCGGAAGCCTTTTTGCCATGTCCCTACCCAAACACCACCTCGAACTGCTCAGCCCTGCCCGCGATGTGCACATCGCCCGCGAGGCCATCCTGCATGGGGCCGATGCCGTCTATATCGGCGGGCCGAGCTTCGGCGCGCGGCACAACGCCTGCAACGAGGTGGCCGATATCGCCCAACTGGTGGAGTTCGCCCGCCGCTTCCACGCCCGCGTGTTCGTCACCATCAACACCATCCTCCACGATGACGAGCTGGAGCCGGCGCGCACGCTGATCCACCAGCTGTACGACGCCGGCGTCGACGCGCTGATCGTCCAGGACATGGGCGTGATGGAACTGGACATCCCGCCGATCGAGCTGCACGCCAGCACCCAGACCGACATCCGCACCCTGGAGCGGGCCAAGTTCCTCGACCAGGCCGGCTTCTCCCAGCTGGTGCTGGCCCGCGAGCTGGACCTCAAGCAGATCCGCGCCATCGCCGACGAGACCGACGCCGCCATCGAATTCTTCATCCACGGTGCGCTGTGCGTGGCCTTCTCCGGCCAGTGCAACATCTCCCACGCCCAGACCGGCCGCAGCGCCAACCGGGGCGACTGCTCCCAGGCCTGCCGCCTGCCCTACACCCTGAAGGACGACCAGGGCCGCGTCGTCGCCTTCGAAAAACACCTGCTGTCGATGAAGGACAACAACCAGAGCGCCAACCTCAGCGCCCTGGTGGATGCCGGCGTGCGCTCCTTCAAGATCGAAGGGCGCTACAAGGACATGGGCTACGTGAAGAACATCACCGCCTACTACCGCCAGCGCCTGGACGGCATCCTCGAGAACCGCCCGGACCTCGCCCGCGCCTCCAGCGGTCGTACCGACCACTTCTTCGTGCCCGACCCGGACAAGACCTTCCACCGTGGCAGCACCGACTACTTCGTCACCGACCGCAAGATCGACATCGGCGCCTTCGACTCGCCCACCTTCACCGGCCTGCTAGTGGGGAACGTGGAGAAGGTCAACAAGCGCGACCTGCTGGTGGTGACCCAGGAGCCCCTGTCCAACGGCGACGGCCTCAACGTGCTGGTCAAGCGCGAGGTGGTGGGCTTCCGCGCCAACATCGCCGAGCCGAAAGGCGAGTTCGAGGAAGACGGCCAGAAGCGCTACCGCTACCGCGTCGAGCCCAACGAAATGCCCGAGGGGCTGTTCCGCCTGCGCCCCAACCACCCGCTCTCGCGCAACCTCGACCACAACTGGCAACAGGCCCTGCAGAAGACCTCTTCCGAGCGCCGCGTCGGCCTCTCCTGGGTCGCCAAGCTGCGTGAAGAGCGCCTGGAACTGACCGCCACCAGCGAGGAAGGCGTCAGCGCCAGCGTCGCCCTGGACGGCCCCTTCGGCGCCGCCAACAAGCCCGAACAGGCCCTCGAACAGCTGCACGACCTGCTCGGCCAGCTGGGCACCACGATGTACCACGCCGACGCCGTGGAGCTGGACGCGCCCCAGGCCTTCTTCATCCCCAACTCCCAGCTCAAGGCCCTGCGCCGCGAAGCCATCGAGGCGCTGACCGCAGCCCGCGTCGCCGCCCACCCGCGCGGTGGCCGCAAGCCCGTCGCCGTGCCGCCGCCGGTGTACCCGGAGGCGCACCTGTCGTTCCTCTACAACGTCTACAACCAGAAGGCGCGGGACTTCTACCACCGCTACGGCGTGCAACTGATCGACGCGGCCTACGAGGCCCACGAGGAAGCCGGCGAAGTGCCGGTGATGATCACCAAGCACTGCCTGCGCTTCTCCTTCAACCTCTGCCCCAAGCAGGCCAAGGGCGTGACCGGCGTGCGCACCAAGGTCGCACCGATGCAGCTGGTGCACGGCGATGAAGTGCTGACCCTGAAGTTCGACTGCAAGCCCTGCGAAATGCACGTCATCGGCAAGATGAAGGGCCACATCCTCGACCTGCCGCAACCTGGCAGCGCCGCGGCCCAGGTGGTCGGCCACATCAGCCCCGACGACCTGATGAAAACCATCCGCAACCGCGCACCGCACTAAGCCCCCGCCCAACCACGCCCCCGTAGCCCGGGCTTCCGCCCGGGGCGGGACGCACATAGAGCCCCCGAACTGAAGCCCGGGCTACGCCAGGCCCCTCAAGCCTGGCGGGCCTGGTGCGCTCCGCTGGCGGCCATCCGCGCACGCCGTATCGCCCTCCGCGCCCGGGGGAAATAGCCCCACTCCCCAGGCAACACACGCCAGACCAACCGCAGGAAACCGGCGAGCAAGCGCAACCGGCGCTGGTCCCACGCCGTCCACCGCAGCCCCAGCCGCTCCCGCAGCACGGGCGGCAAGGTGCCCCGCGCCACCCAGCGCACGCCGCCCACCAGCAGGGGTTGCAGGCACCACCACAACGGGCCGCGCATCCAGGGATAGGGCGCCGGCAGGCGTGCGGTCGGGCCGAAGTACCAGATGGTGATCTCCGTCGCCTGGAGGCGCTGCTCCAGCATCTGCTGCCAGTACACCCGGAATGCGGCGTAGCTCGCCGGCACCTGCCCCATCGGCAATCCATAGAGTGCATACCAGTGGACGGATTCCTGGTAGAGGCGCTCGCATTGCCCTTCGTCCAGGGGCGTACCGAGCCATTGCTGCACAGCGATCTGCGCCTCGAAGAAGGTGGCGTGGGCCCAATAGAACAGCTCGGGGCTGAGGGCGTGGTAGGGGCGCCCCTGCCCGTCCTGCCCCTTGATATCGCGATGGAAGGCACGCACCTGCAAGGCGGTGCCGGCCGCCTGGGCGCCGTCGTAGACCACGCCCAGGATGGGCGGGATGGAGCGCAGCAAACGGTTCCAGGGGTTGGCGAACAGGTCGGAGTGCTGCAGCACGCCGGCCGCCAGGCCCGGGTGCATGTTCTGCAGGATGCCCGTGCGCCCGATCAGCAGCAGGCCGCGCAGGTCGCCGAAGTAGCGCCAGGTGAGTGAGTCCGGCCCCAGCGGACTCGGCTGGGCGGGTTGAGCGGGTTCAAATGCGTGCATGGAAGCGGCTCCGGCAGGTGCTTGGAAACGCCCTCACGCTAATGCGACTATCCGCTCGCATTCAATTCGCGTCCGGAGCCCGCCATGCGCAAGCAGCCTCGCCAACAACGCTCGCAACAGATGGTCGCCGACCTGGTGGAAGCCTGCGCCCTGGTCATCGCCCGCGACGGCCTGGCCCGCCTGAGCACCAACCTCATCGCCGCCGAGGCCGGGGTCAGTGTCGGTTCGCTCTACCAGTACTTCGCCAGCAAGGAAGCCCTGGTCGAGGCCCTGCTCGACCGCATGAGCCAGGAGCTGGCCGGCGTGATCCGCGACAACGCCACCACCTTGCTGGCGGACGACGTACACGCCGCCGTGGAGCGCCTGCTGCAGGCGGTATTCGCATTCATCGACCGCAACGCCAGCCTGCACCTCGAACTGGCGCGCCACTGGCAGGACTTGCGCACCTTGAAGGTGGTCGACGAGATGGAACAGCACCTGTTCGACTTCTGCCGCCTCTACCTGCTGCGCCACCTGCGGGAAATCCCCATCGACAACCCGCTGCCCACGCTCTACGTCGTCATCAACAGCGCGCTGATGACCATCATCCGCTTCATGAGCCACCCCCATCCGCCGCTCACGCGCAGCGAACTGATCGGCGCCTTGAGCGACATGTTCGCGGCCTATATGGCAAGCCTGGCCAAGGCGAAGTAAGGGCGACAGGCCTTCGTTCGAACGCGGAAAACCACGTCCTCAGGGCGTGGTCATGAGCCATCGGCTCCGTCCGTGACAATCCAAACTAAGAACTCGGCAGGATGAACTCGCCCCGTAGGGTGTGCCGTGCGCACCTCCGCACGGTGCTCCCGGCGGCCCCCTCCCAGCCGCACCATCCCGTAGCCCGGGCTTCAGCCCGGGAATCGATGCGCACAAAGCCCCCGGACTGAAGTCCGGGCTACGTCCCGGCAGGCCATCGAAAGCCGCTTTCAACGCCGCGATGGCCACGCAGCTAGGTTTTTACGGAGCGCCCAACAACAGCGTCCAATAAACCCCACCCGCCTTCGCCGCCGCCGACTGGGCGCCGCCCAGGTCGGTGAACAGCGGACTCATCAGGCGCGAACACTCCTCGGGGCTGGCCAGCCAGCCCTGCACCGCGCTAGCCGCCGAGCCCATCCCGGCGGCGATGCTTTCCGCCACCCGCGTGCCCGTATAGCCCGCACTGCGCGCCCGATCCGCCGGCGCACTGCCGTCGGTGCCCTGATGGGCGAAGAAACCGTTGAGCGCCATCGACTGGCTGTGCGAGGTCGCCGCCGCAGCCAGCGCCTGGTTCCATGTCAGCGGCGGTGCCGAGGCGAAAGGCTCGCCCCCGCAGAGGCGAGGCTGCGCGCGCGCCGCGTTCACCTGCTCCAGCAGCGCCGACACCGGCGACGGCCCGCCGGTCACAGCCGCGCTATGCAACGGCCGGGCGAAGGTCACCCGCCACACCGGCCCCGCCTGGCTCACGCCTACATCGACGAACTGCGGGTTCAACAGCACATCGCAATAACCCTGCATCGCCGCGAACGCCGCCTGGGCATTGGCCGGGCCGGAAAGGCGGATGGTGCGCACATCGCCAATGCGGTAACCGGATTGCCCCAGCGCCGCGCGCCAGGCCTCGCCGTTCTCGGTCGGCAGCACCAGGCGCGGGTCGTTGGTCAGCGGCGTAAGCGCAACGGTGGGCTGGTTGCCGCAGTTCTGCGGCTGGGCGCGGTAGGCGTTGATGGCATCCACCAACATGGCCTCCTCGCCAGCGGAAGCAGCGGTGGCGAGCAGCAGGCCGAGCAGGAAGGTGAAGGCGCGGATGGGCAAGGCAGCAAGTGGGCGCATGGTTCGAACCTCATATAAAGGAAGTCGGGCAACCACGGCGCCAGCCCGGGTGCCACGGCACCCGGGGTTCGCAAGCCCGTGAAGGTTGGAACCGCAACGGCGGCGCCGAGTTCAGCGGCGCCCGAAGGGGGTGGCGCAGCCAACGCATGCAACCACCCCGCCCCCTTGCCCTCGGGCTCGCCCGTCCCTATCCTGCGCCGGTCACGGTCAATCCCGTGGCCGGGTTTGACAGCCCGTAAGAACATTGGCGCGAATGCGCCGCGAGGTGCATGCGAAAAACGGCGAATGTTTTTTGCAGGCATCAGCACGCATGCAGGTTTTCATAACTGCTCTGCTCTATGGCAGGTCGCGCGGGGAGGTCCTCGTGGCCTGCCGGTTCCAATGTTGCCGGTCTGTCAACCCCGCGCGGCTTGCCGCCCTTGAATGACAGCGTGGGTGGCAAGTCTTCAATTCAACATTGGAGCAACGCCATGCATGACGCATATACCCCCATCACCTTCCAACGCCACTGCCATCAACTGCGCGCCGTTATGATCGACAACCGACCCTGGTTCGTCGCCCTCGACTTCGCCTTGATGATCGCCGCCGCCCGGCCGTATCGGCTAACCAAGCGCCTATACCCGCACCAGTTCCGCTTCGCCTACCTGCGCTACAGCACAGGCCTTTGCGAAGAAGTGGAACTGATCAGCGAAGCCGGCCTCTACCGCGCCCTCTACCGCTTCGGCCACCCCGAGCATTGCGCCCTCAGCCAGTGGCTCAGCGACGAAGTGATCCCCACCCTCCACGACTACCATCGCGACCCGCAAGCCAGTCCGCGACGCATTCTGATGACCTGGGCCAACCAGCGCATCGCCGCGCTGCACTGGCAAAGCGAAACCTGGATCGCCCGCCAGGACCTGCCGCGCTTCATGGCCGCGCACGATGACCCGCGGCTGGGGGATGGGCCGAGTTGGAAGCGGTTTTTCTAGAGAGGTGGAAATGGAAACGCCGCATGGGAGTGCGGCGTTTTTAGTTTCGAAGATATCGCCACCACCCTGCCCCACTATCTATCAAGGCACCCGGCGTCCCAACAGTAGCCCGACCATCTCCACAGAACGCAGCTTATCCTCGTAGCTGCTGCGCGACAGGTGGATCACCGCATCCATAGTTAGACTTCGGTTACTGGGCGGTGAAATATATCTTAGCCGTTACATCAGCCAGGTCTTTCGGAGAGTGAATATACCCATCGATCCCGTATTGTTCTTTGACGCGATCAAGTAGACCATAAGGTTCCAATTCCCTAGCGGTCAACAGTATCACACGATGCCGATACGGCGTGTTCAAGGTGCGAGCCATCTCAACTTCTTCTGCTGTGAATGGTGCCAACTTAACGAAAAGCACATATGCGTCGAATCGATGCTCAGGAAAAGCATCTGCGACTCGACGCATGTTATTCACATCCCTCTGAAATTCCTCAGGATTAATCGGCCCCTGATCCTTGCACTCTGCAAGAATCACTGATGAGCGCTTGCTATTGTGCTCACTCATCAGCCACACGAAGTCAACCTCGCAATTTGGTAGCCCTGAATTTTCTGCAGCTCTTAAATCTAATGAAGTGGAATAGGTGCTCCGGCGAAAACTACCCTGAAATGTTGTATCTAACTGCTGCAAGGTAAGCGCCACTGGCACTGCACCTTGAGCATTTCTTTCCGACCCCATCAAACCTGACCGCCGGAAAGCCCATTTACTATCGAGTAGTTGTCGCGTTGCATCGTAGCCACTTCCACACAACTCACACGACGCTCTTTGCCTTAACTCGTCCAGCGCAGTCCAACTCGCCATTCCGCATTTATGGCATTCTAGGTTTACTCCCATACGGAATAGCCCTTTCTCAACCATATAATTGAAAACCTCGCCCGGGGTTAGCTTAACTCCGGGCGGACGGGGCCGGAGATACAGATTGAGATGCTCAGCGATAGTCGCACTTTGCCCCGGAATTTTGTCTGCAATAATTTGATTTGCTGTCTGAGCGCTGAACGTGTCACGCGGCCCGTATGTCTTAAGCAACTTTCTAACACCAGGAACCTTGAAAACTCGAGCACCCTGCAAACCACTTAGCTGCGTAATTATTTGCCGAACAATACGACCACTACTGCTAAGACCGCTATTAAAACCTGCCAGGGAGAATATTTCCCGCATCGTACTGCTAGTTGGCGTCGCGATTAAGAACTTATCATGATCAGCAGCACCAACCACCACCCCTAATCGCTCAGACTCCACACGTAACTGACGATAGTCGAAAAGCATAGCGCGCGAGTAAAACCCATTGAGTTCCGGAACATAAGGCACATCAAAAGTATATTGATCATCGCCATAGAGCCCTCCGACAAAAGAAAGTGACGCAACTAAATGCTGAGTATGAAACTGAACATCATCATCAAACGGCTTGTTAGCCAAGGCGAAGCTAACACGAGGGATACCCTGTGATTCACCCATTACACCTAGAGTTGATATCTCGGCTAGATACATTGTGGGTGGAATTACTGTCCCACCAGTCCAGAAACTATCCCTAACCAGGCATCGATCGCATGGTAATCCCTTAAAAATTCGCTCCTCTTCGTCGACTTCCTTTCTTGACCAAATACCTAAACGCCGGTCCCATTCATGGCTCCGATGCTCTACTGAGCGCTGGAGTATCTTTGTCCACTCTGGAATTAGCTCAGAGTAGCGATCCTGCGCAGCCAGATCGACGAACCACAATGGAATATCGCATGCTCGAAGGTTCCAAAAGCAAACCAAATCATCCGAATCATTAGCATCACCGACAAAAAAGCCAGGGCAATCCCAGCCTGCAACTATTGAATAGTGACGATCTATGCCGAACACACCGATAGACGCTAAGCTAGGGTGCTCCAAGACAGCCGAGGGAATCGGGTCAGTTGACTTCAATTCATTTGAAACTGGCTCTAACTCATCGAAAACCATTTCCGCGTAATTAACACCTATTTCTTCAGGACTCGGATAGGCACCAAGCTGCATAAGAAAAACATCTGCTAGCGGATCATCTAGCTGCCAATTGCAAGCCCACAATCTTGCATCCTGAAAATTCTTCCACTCTGATTTTCCATACCAATATGAAATAGCATTTGAGATATCTAGAATATTTGAAAAACTCCTCCATTTTTCCTGCTTAACAAAGACAGACTCACCAAAAAATGGGTTAACTAAGTGGGGAAATTTACCTGGAAAATCCTTAACTTCCTGACTATCACCCAAAGGCAAAATCAGATCAACACGAAACAATTCAACTTGCTGGCGCGCCTCCTCTTCGCGATCAACAATTAAAATTGGATTGAATCTCCCACCCCATAAAGAGTGAGAATATTTCACAGCTTGCCGTATTGCTTCCATGTCACCTTCGCGCACTGCCCAACCGATACGAAGTGGCCGGTAACAGACGTTGACTCGCATTGTATTTGTCATATGAACCTCCTTGTTAAACCACCTATATTGGTTTGATGGCAGACTAAACTCACCAACAATCGCTATGAAATTCCCCGATGAGACAAACTACCATTGATACAATTTGCGCCCAGCTTTCCGCCTCGGATTTGGACGGTAGGAGCCGCTTACGAAATCCCTCCATCAGCAAAAGGGCTAAGAGGCTTGGTCTGATCGCCTGATAGGCGAGGTGACTTAGTGGCAAATCGGCTCCTCTGGAAAGCTAACCATCCATTCCGATAGTTTTAAGCCCCAAACGCACTCCCATGCCCAGCACCTCCGTTGTAATGGTACGCATCAACTCTTTAGCACCACCTTTTGACGCTGCGGCCAATTGCTCGCCCAAGGGCTCACGCTTAGTAAGGGTCTTTGGTATTGCATTAAGCACCTCCAACCCCTTCGCGGTCAGTCGTGCCTCAGCGAAGAAGTGTCTATCGTAGTCGGGTTTCTTCGCTGTAATGTAACCCGCCTGGATCAGCCATGTGACGCTGTGCTTAAATAGTATTTCTTCCGCTGATTGCGGCTCTACGCCCAGCGTCTCTCCCAATTCCGGACTGTACTCACCACCTTCGTGCTCCTCAATACCAAACAGTTTTGGTCGGAGTGTTATTGGCAAGGGGAACGACTCGTACAGACAGGCAAACACCTGCCCTGTAATCTCATTGAAGCGCTCAATGTTCTTAGCAACCATGTGTCATCCTTATGGAAAAGGTTTGGCGAATCATAAACGGGCAGGACATTAGCTGAGTCGTCAGCCGACGGCACAACAAACAAAAGATAATTTATCGTAACCTCGCATTAAAAGCACTGGCTATTGCTTAGGCCATCAAAGCCCTCATGAAGCACAACGTCGATTTATCAGCTATTGTTCTTCAACCCCCACTGGTCTAGTCTCGGAGCGCAAATGAAATGGAAGAGCAGGAATCTCAGAGAGCTCGCCCACATTATTTGTGGCGACACCGAGCACTTTCGGTATCGCTCAAGCAGCTACATCACCGAGTTCTTTCAAGACTGTGACTTGGACTACGCCCATGACGGCTCAACCCGATGGGCGTGGGTTGCAAGCAGACTGGAGGAAGTGCTGTCACTACCACACCCCAGTCCTTCGGTTCCCCCTGATGCTTTCATCCGGATAATCCGCGCTACTCTCGACAAGGCCGACGCGCAAGACGGTGACCTGGACAGGAGCAAAGCACTTACCGCAATAAATACGGTACTGACTCGTGAAGGTTGGGAGGCGTTCTATGACGAGCAAGGTATCGGCCAGCTTCGCCACACTGCCACGAACACCATTGTGCAGATGGCGAACCCTCATCGTCCGTTAACTCCAGCAGAGGTGAAGCGCCGAGAGCAGCTCACTGCATACCTCGAAACGTGCTCCGAAGATGAGTTGATCGAGGAAGTGCTGCTGCCGCTATTCCGTCAGCTTGGTTTTCATCGCATCACGGCAGCGGGCCACAAAGACAAAGCCTTAGAATACGGCAAGGACGTTTGGATGAAGTACACCCTGCCGACCCTCCATATCCTCTATTTCGGTATACAAGCAAAGAAGGGCAAGCTGGATTCGGCAGGTGTCGGCAAGGCTGGCTCTGCAAATATCGCTGAGATTCACAATCAGGTAAACATGATGCTCGGGCACGAGATTTTCGATCCTGAACTGAATCGACGAGTGCTTGTTGACCACGCATTCATCGTCGCCGGCGGTGAAATAACAAAGCAGGCAAGGAATTGGCTAGGCAACAAATTGGATGCCACAAAGCGCTCTCAAATCATGTTTATAGACAGGGAGGACATCCTAAACCTGTTCATTGTCACAAACCTGCAGTTACCAAAGAGTGCTCTGCCTCCCAAGAAGGTTGTAGATCCCTTCGACGACGACATACCGTTCTGACGAATCGGCGCACTACGGAGCTGAATAAACTCCGGCCTTTGACTTCAATCGGAAGCAGTTAAGCTAGCGTTCCCCCACCTCCCCCCTCACCTCACTCGGCGTCCTCCCATACCTCGCCTTGAAGCTCCGCGCGAAATGCGCCTGGCTCGAATAGCCGTGCCGGTAGGCCACCTCGCTGATATCCAGGCCGCTAGCCTGCGGGCTGCTGAGCAGGCGGTGGGCGAGTTCGAGGCGGCGGTCGGCGATGTAGCGGCTGGGTGAGCCGCCTTCCTGGGCGAACAGGCGGGTGAGGTGGCGCACGGAGATGCCGATGCCCTGGGCGACGCGTTCGCAGCTGAGGGCCGGGTCGCCGAGTTGTTCGGCAATGAGGCGTTTGGCGGCGAGCAGGTAGGAGGCGCTGAGGGCGCTGACGCGGTGCTCGCCGGTTTGCCCGGCGATGATGCTGGAGAGCAGCTCCAGCACGTCGCCTTCGAAGTGCTCGGCTTCGCGGTTGGCGGGGCGGTCGAAGAAGCCCTGGGTGCGCTCGCAGAGGGTGCGGGTGAGCAGGCGTTGCAGGCGGGTTTCCGCGCCGACCTTGAGCGGGCCGTCGAGGCGGCCCAGGCAGCGTTCGCCGAACAGCGCCTGGGGGATGTCGAAGATGAACTGGCGCATGGCGCCGGAGAAGCCGAACAGGTAGGGCTTGTCGGTGCGGTAGATGATCATCTCCCCCGGCTCCAGCAGGGTGCAGCCTTCGCCCTGGTAGAAGAACGAGCGGCTTTCCTGCACCAGGGAGACGAACACCGATTCCTTGGGCACGGAGCGGATCATCGAGCAGTCGCGCTCCACCACGTGCTCGTTGCCGCGCACCAGGGCGAGGCTCATGGCGCCCAGTTCGAGGTTGGTCTGCGAGGCGGCCAGGCCGCCGTCGGCGTAGGAGGAGCATTTGAGGCCGACGAGGATGGAGGCGTTGTACTGCTCCCAGAACCGCAGGCGTTGTTCGACCGGGATGTCGCAGGTACTGGCTCGCCGGGTCTCGAGCAAGGCGGATGTAGTCATTCTTATTGTTCTCGTGTTCGCCGCATTTCGAACCCCCGGGCCAAACATCGGCAGTTCCCGGGGACCGGGCGTCGCGCGCATCCGCTATGGGGATGGGCGACGCCCGGTCATTAACATCTGAACGCTGCCCGTCGTCAATCGCCCTCCGCCCCGCTGCCCGCCCCCTGTCCGAAAAGCGCAAACAACAGGGCCGAGGCGATCAAACCCGCTGTCGCGGCGCCCTCTAGAGTCGGCCCCAGTCCATAACAACAACGAGACTGGAACATGGCCGAGCCTGCCCGCAACGAATTCTGGAAAGACCTGCAAGCCATCCCCAACTGCTTCAAGCCCGACGCCAAGCCCGAGGTGTACCTGCCCAACGCGGCGACCGACGACCTGAGCCTCTACGTGCCCTTCACCGAGACCGTGTCTTCGCGCCCGCTGTGGATCTCGCCAAGCGAGAACCGCTGGTGCGACATCCTCATGGCCAGCAGCGCCGGCCTGGTGAACCGCCACTACCACCCCCACGAAGTCTTCGCCTACACCCTCTCCGGCAAGTGGGGTTACCTGGAGCACGACTGGACCGCCACCGCCGGCGATTTCGTCTACGAGACGCCCGGCGAAGGCCACACCCTGGTGACCTATGAGCACGAGGAGCCCATGCGCGCCTTCTTCATCGTCAAGGGCCCGCTGATCTGGCTCGACGAACACGGCGAGCCGGACGGCTACTTCGATGTGCACTCCTACATCGCCATGTGCCGCGAGCACTACGAGAAGATCGGCCTCGGCGCCGCCTACATCGATTCCCTGTTCCGCTGACCCCTTGCCCGGGGCGCCCGCACGGCGCCCCGGAGGAGAACGACATGGCGCCTGCAACCTCCAACGCCCGGTATGAAAACGTCCTGCTCGGGGTGCTCTTCCTCACCTTCGGCTTCGTGTTCTTCGACCGCCTGGCTTTGTCCTTCCTGTTTCCCTTCATGGCCGAGGAACTGCAGCTCGGCAACCGCCACCTCGGCATGCTGTCGTCGGTGCTGGCCCTGGCCTGGGCGGTGTCCGGGGCCCTGGTGGGCCTGTGGTCCGACCGCAACGGCATCCGCAAGCCGCTGCTGATCGCGGCGGTGATCCTCTTCTCGCTGTGCTCGGCGCTGTCCGGGCTGGTGGGGGGCTTCCTCAGCCTGCTGCTGTTCAGGGGCGTGATGGGGCTGGCCGAAGGGCCGATCCTGCCGCTCTCGCAATCCCTGATGGTGGAGGCCTCCTCGCCGCACCGGCGCGGCCTCAACATGGGCCTGCTGCAGGGCTCGGCCGCCGGCCTGCTGGGCGCGGTGATCGGCCCACCGGTGCTGATCGGCCTGGCCGAGGCCTTCGGCTGGCGGCATGCCTTCGTCATCTCGCTGCTGCCCGGGCTGCTGATCGCCTGGCTGATCTGGCGCTACGTGCGCCCCGACGACAGGTCGCGCAGGCCCAGCGCCAGCGCAGCCGATAACGGCGTCGGGCTCGGCGGCCGCCTGGCCCTGCTGAAGAGCCGCAACATCCTGCTGTGCACCCTGATCAGCTGCGTGTTCCTCACCTGGTTCATCGTGCTGATCTCCTTCACCCCCACCTTCCTGGTCAGCCAGCGCGGCTACAGCCCGGCGAGCATGGGCGGGATCATGAGCTGCCTGGGCGTGGCCTGGGTGTTCTGGGGCTTCGCCGTGGCGGCGATTTCCGACCGCATCGGCCGGCGCCCGACCCTGGTGCTGTTCTCCCTGGTGGCCGCCTGCTGCCCGCTGGCCCTGCTCTATGCGCCCACGCCCTTCACGCTCGGCGCGGCGATGCTGCTGACCTACACGGGCCTGGGCTGCTTCACCCTGTTCATGGCCACCATCCCGGCGGAGACGGTGCCGCGCAGCGTCATCGCCACCGCGCTGGGGATGATCATGGGCATCGGCGAGCTGGTCGGCGGCTTCATCGCGCCGACCATCGCCGGCTTCGCCGCCGACCGCTACGGCCTCTCCATCGTGATGTGGATGAGCTGCGGCGGCGCCCTGCTGGCCGCCCTGCTCTCGCTCTTCCTCAAGGAAACCGCGCCCACGGTGCTGGCCCGCAAGGCCGGCCGCCCCCTCACGGACACCGCCAACCTGCAAGGACAACCCTGATGAACGCATTGCGCTGGCATGGCGCCCGGGACCTGCGCCTGAGCGAACTCGACGCCACCCCGCCCGGCCCCGGCGAGGTGGAAATCCAGGTGGCCTATTGCGGCATCTGCGGCAGCGACCTGCACGAATACCAGGACGGCCCGCACTCCATCCCCCAGCAGCAGCCGCACCCGATTTCCGGCTGCCGCGCACCGCTGACCCTGGGCCACGAATTCAGTGGCGTGGTGCGTGCGCTCGGTGTCGGCGTGGAGGGCTTCGAGCCCGGCGACCGGGTGGCGGTGGAGCCCATCTACCGCTGTGGTGATTGCCGCCACTGCCGCGCGGGCCAGTACAACCTGTGCAGCTCCATGGGCTTTATCGGCCTGATGGGTGACGGTGGTTTCGCCGAGCGCGCCCGGGTGCCGGCCTACATGCTGCACCGCCTGCCCACCGGGGTGAGCTTGCGTCAGGCCGCCGTGCTGGAGCCGGCCGCCGTGGCCCTGCATGCCTTGCGCCAGAGCAGCCTGCAGCCCGGTGACAGCTGCGCGGTGTTCGGTCTCGGCCCCATCGGCTTGCTGCTGATCACCCTGGCCCGGCTACGTGGCGTCTCGCGCATCATCGCGGTGGATGTTGCCCCGGAGCGCCTGGTGCGGGCCCTGGAGTTCGGCGCCGAGCAGGTGCTCGATGCCCGCGCGGTGGACGTGGTGCAGCAGCTGCAAGACGGCGGTGGCGTGGATTGCGCCTTCGAGGCCGCCGGCAGCCAGGCGACCTTGGATGCGGCCCTGCAGAGCCTGCGCAAGGGCGGCGAAGCGGTGCTGGTGGGCCTGATGGGCGAGGCGCGCTTCGACGCCTTCCACCTGGTCAATAACGAGCTGCGCATCACCAGCAGCGTCGGCTACCGCGACGTCTACCCCGAGCTGATCGCCCTGCTGGACAGCGGCCACCTCGATCTCGGCCGCGCGGTGACCCGCTGCGTGCCGCTGGAACGCGCCGTCAGCGATGGCTTCGAAGCCCTGCTGGCCGACAAGGCGCAGATCAAGGTGCTGGTCAATCCCAACCCCGAACTGGCGGAGGCCTGAACCATGCAGCACGCAACCACCTTCAACCCCACGCTGTTCCGGGATCGGCAGGTGCTGGTCACCGGTGGCACTTCCGGCATCGGTGCGGCCATCGCCCTGCAGTTCGCCGAGCTGGGCGCCTCGGTGCTGGCCGCCGGCCTCGACGCGGGCGGCACGCTGACACCGCGCCACCCGCTGATCCGCCCGCTGGAACTGGACGTGAGCGACGCCGCCGCGCTGGCGGCGGCCTTCCAGGGCCTGGGCCGGCTGGATGTGCTGGTCAATTGCGCGGGCATCAGCCGCGACCGCGAGGAATACCAGCCGGCGAGCTTCGAGCGCGTCCTGCAGGTCAACCTCGTAGCCGCCATGGGCGCCAGCCAGTGCGCCCGCGAACTGCTGGCCCGGCAATGCGGCAGCATCATCAACATCGCCTCGATGTTCAGCACCTTCGGCTCGGCCGACCGCCCGGCCTACAGCGCCAGCAAGGGCGCCATCGTGCAACTGAGCAAGTCGCTGGCCATCGAGTACGCGGCCCTCGGCATCCGCGTCAACGCCATCGCCCCGGGCTGGATCGACACGCCCCTGGGCGCCGGGCTCAAGGCCGATGCCGCCGCCACCCGGCGGATCATGCAGCGCACGCCATTGGAGCGCTGGGGCGAGCCCGCCGAGGTGGCCGCTGCCGTGGCCTTCCTCTGCAGCCCGGCGGCCAGCTTCATCACCGGCGCCGTGCTCGCCGTGGATGGCGGCTACCTCTGCACCTGAGCCCCTGACCGACAGATCCACACACCCCATCCGGGACCCGCGCCCCGGACGGGACCCTGCTGCCCAACGAACGGCAAACAACAACAAGAAAGGACCGCTCACCATGACCCGCACCACCGCACTCGCCACCCTGCTGCTGAGCCTGCCCACCCTGCCCTGCCTCGCCGAAGACGCCCCCGGCCCGCTGGCGGAGCTGGGCAGCCAGCTCGCCGAACACGGCATCAAGACCCACGCGGTATTCCTCAGCCTGGCGCTGAAGAACCTCGACACCGGCCCGCGCCCGCACAGCTTCGGCAACAGCGGCGACCTGTTCCTCGGCGCCGACCTGGACCTGGGCAAGATGACCGGGCTGGATGGCGCCGCCCTGCACATCGAGCAGACCCAGTTCATCCTCGACCGCAACACCGGCCAGCCCACGTCGCGCAACTGGCAGGGCGCCGTCGGCAGCTACTTCGGCGGCGCACCGATCCATAACGACATCGGCGCCAGCCAGCTGAGCCTGCTCACCTGGGAGCAACAGTGGCGCGACGGCAACCTGGAAACCCACCTGGGCCGCACCAACGCGCGCCGCTATTTCCTCATCTACAACTGCGAGAGCCAGGTCACCTGCAACGACCCGGTGATCGACGCCTCCACCGGCGTCCTGCCGCCGCCCTACGGCGCCTGGGGCGGCTACATGAAGTACCGCCTGAGCCCGGACGTCTACCTGCACGCCGGGGCCTTCGAATCCAACCCGGTGGACTACCTGAAGAAACGCCACGGGCTGGACTTCAGTACCACCGACGCCAGCGGCACCAGCCTGCTCTACGGCATCGGCCGCCGCGAAGGCGTCGAACGCAACCCCTACAGCTCCCACTACGAGCTCAACGGCTACCACAACACCTCCAGGCAGACCGACCCGCTCACCGGCGCCAGTGAGCACGGCAGCAGCGGCGCCTTCTTCAAGTTCCAGCAGACGGTATGGCGCGCCGACGGTGGCCAGGGCGGTGCGCCCCAGGCCGCGCAGTTGTTCGGCTCGCTGTCGGCGGCTGCCGATGACAAGCAGCCCTTCCGCCACTTCGCCGAGGCCGGCATCAGTTGGCTCGCCCCCTTCGAACGCCCGCAGGATAGGCTCAACCTCAAGGCCAGCTACCTGCGCCTCAACCCGCACCAGCTGGAGTTCCAGCGCCAGAGCCGCATCGCCGCCGGTGGCGACCCGAGCCGGGGCTCGAAGGATGTCTACGCGCTGGAAGGCAACGGCCACTTCGCCCTCACCCGCCACCTCGCCCTGGAACCGAGCGTCCAGTACGTCTTCAACCCGGACAACTACTACAACCCCGGCGCCACCGAGATCAGTGGCGACGGCTTCGTCGTCGCCCTGCAACTGACCCTCGACGTCGGCTCGCTGCTGGGCCTGTGAACCACAAGGAATCCGCCATGACCTCACCCCGTCGCTTCGACTACATCATCGTCGGCGCCGGCTCGGCCGGCTGCGTGCTGGCCAACCGGCTCTCCGCCGACCCGAGCGTTTCGGTCTGCCTGATCGAAGCCGGCCCCAGCGACCGCAGCCTGTTCCCGGGCGGCTACATCCGTACCCCGGCGGGCATCATCCGCCTGATCGCCAACCCGAAATGGAACTGGATGCACCGCTTCAGCCACGCGACAGGCAACGGCGAAGTGGAGGTGCCCTGCCCGCGCGGCCGCGTCTGGGGCGGCTCCAGCGCCATCAACGGGATGATCTACATCCGTGGCCACCGCCACGACTACGACCAGTGGGCCGCCCAAGGCAACCGGGGCTGGAGCTATAACGAGGTGCTGCCCTACTTCCGCCGCTCGGAGCACTTCGAACCCGGCCCCTCGCCCTGGCACGGCCAGGGCGGGGAACTCAACGTCGCCGAACTGCGCAGCCCCAGCGCCGTGAACGCAGTGTTCTACCAGGCGGGCGAGCAACTCGGCTGGCGCTACAACGCCGACTTCAACGGCAGTGATCAGGAAGGCATCGGCCCCTTCCACGTCACCCAGATCAACGGCGAACGCTGCAGCGCCGCACGGGCCTTCCTCCACCCGGCGCTGATGCGCCCCAACCTTGAGGTACTCAGCAGCGCCCTCACCCACCGCGTACTGCTGCAAGGCAACCGCGCGGTGGGCGTGGAAGTGGAACAGGGCCAGGAGCGGCTGCAGCTGTTCGCCGACCGCGAGGTGATCCTCAGCGCCGGCAGCATCAACTCGCCGCAACTCTTGATGCTCTCCGGCATCGGCCCGGCGGCGGAGCTGGCACGCCACGGCATCGCCCTGCGCCACGAACTGCCCGGCGTGGGCCAGAACCTGCAGGACCACCAGGACGTGGTGCTGATGTACCGCAGCGACGCCCAGCTGGGCTACGGCCTCTCCCCGCGCGGGCTCTGGCCGCTGCTGCGCTCGCCCTGGCAATACCTGGCCGGCCGGCGTGGCCCGCTCACCTCCAACACCGTGGAAGCGGGCGGCTTCCTGCGCCTCGACCCCAGCGCCCCGACGCCGGAGCTGGGCCTGATCGTCGCCCCGGCGTTGAAGAACCAGCCGCAGCGGCTGATCCCCTTCGGCCACGGCATCAGCCTGCACGTGGCGGTGATGCACCCGCAAAGCCGGGGCGAAGTGCGCTTGAACTCGGCGGACCCGCGCGACAGACCGCACCTGGCCGCCAACTTCCTCAGCCACCCGGACGACCTGCGCAAACTGGTGGACGGCGTACGCCTGCTGCGCCGCCTGGCCGATACCGCCGCCTTCCGCCGCCACCTCAAGGGCGAACTGGTCCCGGGCCGCGACATCGACAGCCAGGCGCAGATCGAGCAATGGGTCCGCCACAACCTCGGCACGGTGTTCCACCCCGTCGGCACCTGCAAGATGGGCCACGACCCGCTCGCCGTGGTCGACGACCAGCTGCGCGTGCACGGCATCGACGCCCTGCGCGTGGTCGACGCCTCGATCATGCCGACCCTGATCACCGGCAACACCAACGCCCCGGCGATGATGATCGCGGAGAAGGCGGCGGAGATGATCCTGGGTGCGCAGCGCAACATGCCGCGCTCGGAGCCCAATGCCGCCATCCAGCCCGCGCTGACCCCGTAAGGCACGTGCCATGTAGGGGCGACTTCAGTCGCCATGCAGGCCGCAGGTCTGCCACTCGGTATCACAGGGGGATGCTGCGCATCCCTTGGGCGACTGAAGTCGCCCCTACACCGCTACGTCGTTAGCCGGCGCCCTTCGTGTGCCCCCACGCAGGCAAAGCGAAACCCGGATCGGACGGCAAGGCCTGCCACGTCGTATGTCCGCGCGCGGTGATCCGCTGCTTGGGGACGGGCCGAGCTGGGAACGGTTTCTAGACCGTTGAAAATAGAAACGCCGCATGGGAGTGCGGCGTTACTGATGGGAATGGCGGCTATCGGCCAATAGCCCCGCTCGGATGTGCCTACAACACCAAGGGCGATTCATAGCGCTGTTAGCCGAAGTACCAGCGCATCGCAGAAAACTGTCTATCTTTGAGAGGGAGCCCGCGAATAGTGGCGCTTGGCTATCCAGTCATGTCAAGGAGGACTGCTCATGTATGAACTCCCCTTCGGCCCTATCCTGAGTTTTCGAGGGATAAATGATCGCAAATATTTGGTTTCCGCACTGTTGCTAAGAGCGCTTGGCAATGAAGAGCCAAAATATGCTTGTGGAAAGTGCAAGGCCTCCTCATCCCTGATTGCGCAAGTGCCGCTCAGCTCCCCTACGATGGACGTATGGCGATTGGATATTGAGGTGCTTCAGGAAGAAGTAGAGCTCTGTGTCGAATATATATTTGATGGGATTTCGGGATGTTTCTACGTTCCACCATCAGGTCAAGCCCCTCGAATTGCGTATGCATCGTGCTCTGGGGTTTCGGATGCAAAATACGTAAGCCTTGGAGCACAATACGCAGAGAGATGGAGCAATCTCGCGGAGTCACACAATCGATCAAAATATCATCTATTAATTTTAGGTGGCGACCAAATTTATAGCGACGAGATGCTTAAGACCAAAGGCACGCCGCTGAATGACTGGTACGAAAAGTTCTCATGGAGCCGAGATGATGAGAAATGGACTGCCGATATGGAAGCACAAGCAGATAATTTCTTCGCGCGCGTATACCCTAGATATTGGTCTCGACCTGAAATTCTTCAGGTACTTAGATTAGTGCCAACCTTAATGATGTGGGATGACCACGACATAATGGATGGCTGGGGCTCATACCCTCAGAAACTACATGAAAGCCCAGTTCACCAAAGTTTATTTAGCATTGCGGAGCGATACTTCAGAATATATCAACAGCAGATAGGCCCAAAAGAAAAAAGGCCTGGGGCCATTACTGAAGCAGGTTACTCATTCGCGTTCAGTGACCTAGGAAATCTAGCTATTGTAGTTCCGGATCTCCGATCAGAGCGTGCCCCTGACATTAAGGCCGGCAATAAAATAAAGCCGACGCAGGTAATGTCCCAGGAGAGCATAAAGCAGATGTTCGACTGGATTAGAAGCTTAACAACAAAGCGGCACGCACATCTTCTATTTGTCTCTAGCGTCCCAGTGTCCTTTGTTAGCTTAGCACTGCTTGAGAATTTAGTCGGGTGGATTCCAGGAGAGATTGGCCCGGAAGATGATTTTCGTGATCACTGGAGGCACGCCCCCCACAAGGATGAGCGCAAGCAAATTATTAATGGACTTCTAGATTTCTCAACTGAAAGCAGTTGTAAGGCCACTATCGTTTCAGGTGACGTCCACGTGGCAGCTGCAAGCATTATCCGATCAACAAACCCGAAACATGGCAATCGTGGGGCCGAAGTTATTTACCAACTGATTTCGACTGGAATTGTACATCCTCCACTAGATCCATTTGCCATCAGCTGCCTTGAAGCTATTACGAGTAACAGTGAGAAGATTGACGCTGGCTTAGTGGCCGAGATGCTACCTATTGCACATAGCGGAAAATGTCTCATTGCAAGCAGGAACTGGCTTTCCATAGAGCCCGACGACAAAGAAGACTTGCGCGCCAGGCTTTGGGTGAGTTGGCATGTCGAAGGATATCCACACCCAATTAAAAAATTAATTGACCCCGTCCGTCCAGAGAGACCGCAAAGTAATCAGGGAGATAATTGATGGACTTTCAAATATTAATACAAGGTTTGGGCTCGGCAGCATCGAATCCATTAGCTTTCGGAGCCTATATCGTTGTTGCTCTCGTCTGGGCGTTCATTTCATATCAAAAACTATACCTCTCAAGTATTGAGAAGCGTATTAGCCTCCTCCCAGAGAAAGATAAAATTGTCGCATTAATTCAAGAAGGATTAAAGCCAAAGGATGGACTGACCGCAAAAGAATACCTCATTTACACTACTCGAAGGTATTACTTTCTCGGCTTTCTCGCCATCATGGCCGTTGCTATGTTATTGACAGCTCTTGGTTTCCAGAGATACATGGAGCTTGACAAACTTAAAGTTGAAGGCCGGGCTATAAATGCAGCGTACGAAGCCTTTCGTCGCGGAACCTCAGAAGCTGACGACAGCAACTTCAAGGTGTCTGTTGGCAGGCTGGAAGAGTCACTTAAGCTAAATCCAACAGCCGCAGGATACTCGAATTTATCTGACATTTATGATGAAATTGGCGAGCCAGATAAAGCCATAAGCGCCAGCCATATTGCTCTTAAATTAGATGAAACAAATCCAACAGCCGACAATACCCTTGGCCTTCTATATAAAGATAAAAAAAACTTCAAGCTTGCCGAATCGCATTTGAAAAGCGCTCTTGTCAAATTCAACAATCTTGGCATTCGAGATGACGATTTTCTTGCCTCGGTCCTAGGAAACCTGGGAAATGTTTATTATGAGATGGCTGAGGCAGAAACAATAAAAGAAGAAAAAATTAGATTAGCGAGAATAGCGCTGGATAGTTATTACTCTCCTGCGCTGGAGCTAAAAGGAAGCATCCAGAGAAAAAGCTTTGTCGCAGTTCTGCTTGGAAATTCCGCCAACTGTCACCGACTGCTAGAGGAGTACGCAACGGCAGAATCTCAGATGTTTGAGTCGATATCATTAAAGGAAAAAATATTGCGCGGATCTCCAGACTCTACCGCCTTAGGTATTGGCTACCTTAACCTGGCAGACATTTATACCAAGCAAGACAGGTTATCTGACGCAGAAAGGTACGTGGGCAAAAGCGATGCGATCTTCAAGTCCTCCAATTACATCATTGGCCTGGGCAGTGCTGAACTATTAATGGCCGAAATCAATAAAAAAAAGGGGGATATACACCTCGCAAGAAATCACGCCCAATCTGCGAGATCCATTTTCGCGGCATCAGGCCTTGATCTATACACTCGAAAAGCAGAACTTCTCCTAGCCAGTATTGACTCATTAAACGGACAAAGTATTAAGTAATTAAAAACTCCATATGAGTTCTTTAGATTGATGTTCTAATCGCACTGAATCGCTCCGGCTCCCCTAGACACTTGATGACTGCTTATGGCCGAAACCTGACCTCCAATAGACTCACCCCACCACTCCCATCCCCCACAAAAAAACCCCGGCCTGGCGCCGGGGTCAGGCCGCAGTTCGCGGCCACAGTCGGGACTTATGCCGCGCGCGGGGAGACGATGATCTTCACGTTGTGTTCCTTGTTGTGCACCAGCTCTTCGAAGCCCTTTTCGACGATCTGCTCCAGTTCGATGCGGCCGGTGACGAGGGGCGTGATGTCGAGGCGGCCGTCGGCGATGAAGGCGATGACGTCGGCGAATTCGCCGTTGTAGGCCAGGGCGCCGAGGACCTGTTTCTCGGTGGCCACCAGTTCGAAGAAGTTGAACGAGCTGGGCTCTTCGAAGATGCCCACCAGCACGCAGGTGCCGGCCTTGCGGATGGCGTCGATGGCGAGCTTGGCGGTGTGCTTGTTGCCGATGCATTCGAAGCTGACGTCGGCGCCCAGGCCCTGGGTGAGCGCACGGATTTCCGCGAGCACGTCGCATTCGTTCGGGTCCAGCACGTGGCTGGCGCCCACTTCGCGGGCCTTGGCCTTGCGCGCGCTGGACATCTCCAGGGCGATGACCTGGGCGGCGCCGGCGGCCTTGGCGCACATGATGGTGCACAGGCCGATGGTGCCCGCCCCCACGACCACCACGTTGCGCCCGAGCAGGCTGCCGGTCTTCTTCACCGCGTGCATGCCCACGGCCAGCGGTTCGATGAGGGCGCCGGCCTCGGCGGGGAAGCCGGCTGGGAGCTTGTACAGCAGGTTGGCGGGGACGTTGACCCATTCGGCGAAGGCGCCGTTGTTCATCAGCCCGGTGAAGGCGAGGTTCTCGCAGATGTTGTAGAGGCCGTGGCGGCAGTAGTAGCAGGTGCCGCAGTGCTGGCAGGCGTCGGCGGCGACCACTTCGCCCAGAGCGAAGCCCTGCACGCCGTCGCCGAGCTTGACGATCTCGCCGCAGAACTCGTGGCCGAGGATGCACTGGCCCTTGATGCCGGTGAGCGGGTGCGGCGCTTCCACGGGGATGAACACGGGGCCGGCGACGTACTCGTGCAGGTCGGAGCCGCAGATGCCGCACCAGTGCACGCGGATCTGCACCCAGCCGGGGGCCGGGTCGCCGGGCAGGGGCACGTCTTCCACGCGGATGTCGTTGCGGCCGTGCCACACCGCGGCACGCATGCTGTTGGGGAGGATGCTCATGGGGTTCTCCTGGGGCCCGGCGGCTGCCGGGCCCGGTAATCGTCAGTGGCGTTGGAAGAAGGCCTGCAGCAGGGCGTTGACCGCATCGGCGGCCTCCATCTGCAGCATGTGGGCCTGCCCCGGGAGGATGTGCACCTCGGCCGGCAGGCCCTCGGCGTGGTGGGCGGGGATGATGGCGTCGGCCTCGCCCCAGACCACCAGCACGGGGTGCTGGCCGCTCTCCACGACGCTGCGCAGGTCGAGCCGCTGGCGGCCCGCCTCGTTGAGGGTGTCGGCGAGCTGGCGCAGGGCGGCGTCCACCCCTTCCAGGCGCTTGAAACGGAGCATGTCTTCGAGCATCTGCCGGGTGACCAGTGCGGGGTCGGAGAACAGCTGCACCAGCTGCGGCTTGAGGGCGTTGCGGTTGCCGGCCTCGACGAAGCCCTGCAGGTAGGTGCCGTTGATCTCGGCGCCGAGCCCGGCACTGGCCAGCAGGCTGAGGCTGCGCACCCGCTGCGGGGCCAGCCGCGCGGTGTTGAGGGCGACGGCGCCGCCCATGGAGTGGCCGGCCAGGTGGGCGTGCTCGATGTCGAGGTGGTCGAGCAGCGCGAGTACGGCGCAGCTCAACTCGTCCAGGTCACCGCGGGCCAGCTGCTTGGCGGATTCGCCGTGGCCGGGCAGGTCGAGGGCGATGACGCGGCGCTCGGTGGCCAGGGCTTCGTGGTTGAACAGCCAGTTGTTGAGGTCGCCGCCGAAGCCGTGGATCAGCACCAGCGGCACGCCGCCCTCGCCGCGCTCGAAGTAGCGCAGGGTGCGGCCGTCCAGCTCGACCTTCTGCGGGCTGGGGCCGCTGTCGGCCTCGCCTTCGCCACCGGGCACGAACTCGGCGAGGAAGCGCTCGACCACGGCGTCGATCTCCGCTTCGCTGGCCTCCCCTTCCACCACGATGCCGAGCAGCGCGCCCACCGGCAGCACCTCCTCGGGGCGCGCCACCTGGCGCCGCAGCACGCCGGAGAACGGCGCCTCGACGCTGCTGCTGATCTTGTCGGTCTCCACGTCGAGCACTTCGTCGCCCTTTTCGATGGTGTCGCCGTCCTGCTTGAGCCAGTCGGCCACGCGGCCTTCGGTCATGGAGAGGCCCCACTTGGGCATGGTCAGGGTATGGATGCGGCTCATGCGGCGTTTCTCCCTTGCAGCAGCGCCAGCACGGCGGCTTCGATCTTCGCGGCGCTGGGGATGTAGAGGTCTTCCAGGGCGTCGGAGAACGGCACCGGGGTGTGCGGGGCGGTGACCTGGCGGATCGGCCCCTTGAGGGCGTGGAAGGCCTGCTCGGCCACCAGCGCGGCGATGTCGGTGGCCAGGGAGCAGCGCGGGTTGGCTTCGTCGATGACCACCAGGTGGCCGGTCTTCTCCACGCTTTCGAGGATGCTGTCGGCGTCCATCGGGCTGGTGGTGCGCAGGTCCAGCACCTCGCAGGAGATGCCCTGGCGGGCGAGGCTGGCGGCGGCGTCCATGGCCAGGTGGACCATGCGGCCGTAGGTCACCAGGGTGACGTCGTCGCCGTCGCGGAGGAAGTTGGCCTCGCCGAAGGGCACGGTGTAGAGCTCTTCCGGCACCTCGCCCTGCATGGAGTAGAGCAGCTTGTGCTCGCAGAAGATCACCGGGTCGTTGTCGCGGATGGCCTGGATCAGCAGGCCCTTGGCGTCGTACGGGGACGAGGGGCAGACCACCTTGAGCCCGGGGATGTGGGTCCACAGCGCGGTGAGCATCTGCGAGTGCTGGGCGGCGGCGCGCAGGCCGGCGCCGACCATGGTGCGGATCACCAGCGGGGTGACGGCCTTGCCGCCGAACATGTAGCGGAACTTGGCGGCCTGGTTGAGGATCTGGTCCAGGCAGCAGCCGGCGAAGTCGACGAACATCAGCTCGCACACCGGGCGCAGGCCCCGGGTGGCGGCGCCCACGGCGGCGCCGACATAGCCGATCTCCGACAGCGGGGTGTCCAGCACGCGGCCGGGGAACTGGTGGTAGAGGCCCTTGGTGACCCCGAGTACGCCGCCCCAGGCGTCGTCCTCGCCGGGTGCGCCGGCGCCGCCGGCATTGTCCTCCCCCATGATGAAGACGCTGGGATCGCGGCGCATTTCCTGGGCCAGCGCCTCGTTGATGGCCTGCTGGTAACTGATCTTTCTGGCCATGATGGCTCTCCTTTGATTGTTCTTCTGGCGGCTCGCCGGCCGGTTACGGGTAGGCGACGTAGACGTCGCTGAGCAGGTCGGCGGGGGATGGCTTGGGGTCGGCCTTGGCGCGCACCACGGCCTCTTCGATGCAGGCCTCGACCTCGGCATCGACGGCGTCCAGCGCGCTGGCCTGGAGCAGGCCGGCACGGGTGGTGCGCTCGCGGAACTGCATGAGGCAGTCGCGGGTTTCGCGGTAGTGCCTGACCTCGTCGGGCGCGCGGTAGGTCTGGGCGTCGCCTTCGAAGTGGCCGTAGTAGCGGGTCAGCTTCACTTCGATCAGCGAGGGCCCCTCCCCGGCCCGGGCCCGCTCGATGGCGGCGCCGGCGGCTTCGTGCACGGCAAAGAAATCGAAGCCGTCGACGGTGACGCCGGGCATGCCGAAGCCGGCGGCGCGGTCGGCGATATGGTCGCAGGCGACGGACCAGTTGGAGGCGGTGGCCTCGGCGTAGCCGTTGTTCTCGGCGACGAAGATGCACGGCAGGTTCCACACGGAGGCGAGGTTCATGGCCTCGAACACGGCGCCCTCGTTGGAGCCCCCGTCGCCGAAGAAGGCCACGGCCACGGCGCGGTTGCCCTTGAGCTTGGCGGCCAGGGCGGCGCCGGCGGCCAGCGGCGCGCCGGCACCGACGATGCCGTTGGCGCCGAGCATGCCCTTGGACAGGTCGGCGATGTGCATGGAGCCGCCCTTGCCGTGGCAGACGCCGGTCTTCTTGCCGTAGATCTCGGCCATCATCCCGTACACGTCCACGCCCTTGGCGATGCAGTGGCCGTGGCCACGGTGGGTGGAGGCGATGCAGTCCTCGTCGTCGAGGTGCGCCATCACCCCGGCGGCGGAGGCTTCCTCGCCGGCGTACAGGTGGACGAAGCCTGGGATCTCGCCGGTGGCGAACTCCACGTGCAGGCGTTCCTCGAAGGCGCGGATGGTGCGCATCACGCGGTAGGCATGGAGCAATTGCTCAGTCGAAAGCGTGGACATCTTCTTGTTCTCCAGGGTGGTTCACGGGCTTGCCAGGGACGGCCAGCAGGCGATGGCAGGCGGCGAAGGCCAGGGCGGCCTCGACGTCAATGCTCAGCGGGCCGTCGAGTTCGAGGGTGATGCTGGGGCGGTCGGCGGCGGCGAACTCGATCTCGCGTTCGCCGTCCAGGGCCAGGGTGCCGGCGGCCAGGCGCGGCAGCCGGGGGATGCCGGGTTCCAGGCTGCCGCTGGCGACGATGCCGCAGGCCTGCAGCAGGCCGGGGGCGAGCGGCGCCAGCAGGGTGTGTTCGGCGCCGGGGTCGAGGCGCACCCAGCTGCCACGGGGGTAGCGCCGCGACACCGGGTTCCACAGCCCGCAGAGGGACGAGAGGCCGATGGCGTGGGGCTCGGCGAAGGCGGCGTAGACCTCGGCCAGGTCCTCCGCGCGGCTGATGGCGCGGGCCCCGGTGAAGGTGAGCGGCGAGACGGCCACTTCCACCAGGGCGGTTTCGTCGATGCCGCGCGCGGCGATGCGCACCCGCAGGCGCTTGTTGCGGCGCAGCGCCACCTCCGCCGGAATGCGGCCGCTGGCGTAGAGCCCGCCGGCCAGGCCCGCGCCGGTGGCTTCGCGCAGCTCGGGGAAGGCGTTGTTGGTGCCGGTGGAGAGGCACAACAGCGGGATGTCGCCCACCTCCCCCGCCACGGCCTTGTGGGTGCCGTCGCCGCCGAGCACCGCCACCAGGGCGACGCCACGCCGGACCATCAGGCGCGCGGCGTGGCGGGTGTCTTCCACGCTCTGGCGCAGCGGCAGGTCGAGGAACTCCAGGCGCGGCCAGCGGCTGTCGTGGGCGTGGCGGCTGGCGCTGGCCTTGAGCACGGCGGCGGCGATGCCGGTCATGTCCGGCGGCATCAGCACCTCGTCCACCCCGGTGGCACCGAACGCGCCGAGCAGGCGCTGCACCACGGCGGCCTTGTCGGTGCTGGAATACAGCCCGGCGTTGGCGGTGAGGCGGCGCACGTCACGGCCGGAGGCGGGGTTGGCGATGATGCCGACGCGCAGGGGCATGGCGGCACTCACAGGGAGAAGCCGCCGTCGACGGCGATCGCCTGGCCGGTGACGTGGGGCGCGCAGGCGAGGTAGACGGCGAGCTGGCCCATGTCTTCCACGGTCTGCGCCTCGCCCTGGGGCAGCAGGCTGGCCTGGTGGCGCGCCCAGGATTGCGCCTCGCTCTCCCCCGGCTGCGCCCAGCGCCCGGAGAGCCCGGCCTCGCCGCGCCACATGCCGGTGCCGACGATGCCGGGGCACAGGGCGTTGACGGTGATGCCCTCGCGCGCGACCTCCTTGGCCAGGGCGTTGCTGAAGCCGATGACGGCGAACTTGGAGGCGCTGTAGTGGGCCAGGTCCGGGAAGCCGACCCGCCCGGCGATGGAGGCGACGTTGATGATCCGCCCCCAGCGCTGGGCCTGCATGAGCGCCAGTTCGGCCTGGCAGCAGAGGAACACGCCGCGGGCGTTGATGGTCATGACCCGGTCCCAGTCCTCGACGCTGAGTTCGCGGACCTTGTGGATGCTGATGACGCCGGCGTTGTTCACCGCCACGTCGAGCCGGCCGTGCTGGCGGGCGATGGCGTCCACCAGGGCCTGGACGCTCTGCGGCTCGGCGACGTCCACGGCGTGGGCCGTGGCGCGGGCGCCGAGGGCGCGGACCTGGGCGGCGCCCTCCTCGGCCAGGGCGAGGTCGAGGTCGGCGATCACCAGGTCGGCACCGGCCTGGGCCAGGCTGCAGGCAATGCCGAGGCCGATGCCACGGCCGCCGCCGGTGACCAGGGCGATCCGGCCGGAAAGGGAAAATGGCGCAGGGGCAACAAGGGTCATGACGCACCTCTGAATTGTTGTTGTGGGTGCGGGACGGCGTCCCGGTGTCGCCAGGACAGGAGCAAGGGCGGTGCCAGGACGGCGCAGGCGGGGCGCAAAGGTGCGGGCCAGAGAGGCCGCGAGGGGTCTGTCGACGCGCCGTGGGAAGCGCGATCTGAGACGCGCCATGTCAGCCTGCACGGGGTGCGGGCGAGACGCTGAGACGCGGCGTCTCATCCGCCGGGCGGCGCGCCGCCGTGCTTGTCCGCCCTCCGGGCCGGCGCTTAAATGACCGGCACAAGAACAACGACACGAGCCGTGGAGGCCCCATGCTGCCTGCCAACTCGAAAGCCCACGTGGACTGCGTCAGCCGTGTGCTGCGCCACGCCGAACGCCTGCCCGAACCACCGGTGCCGGACCTGATCCTGGACTCCTGGCGCCGCTCCATGGACCAGCACCGCCTGGACCCGGGCTCGCTGCAGGGCCCGCGCATCCTCAGCGAAACGCTGCTGAAGGAATGCCGCGAACGCGCGGAAAGCTTCCTGCGCATCGCCGGCGAGGAGGTCTCGCGCCTGCACGGGCGGGTGCGCGATGCCGACTACTGCGTGCTGCTCACCGATGCCCAGGGCCGCACCATCGACTACCGCGTGGAAGCCAGCATCCGAGGCGAGTGCCGCCGCGCGGGGCTGTACCTGGGCACCTGCTGGTCGGAGGGCGAGGAAGGCACCTGCGGGGTGGCGGCGGTGCTGACCAACCGGGTGCCGGTGACGGTGCACAAGCGCGACCACTTCCGCGCCGCCTTCATCGGCCTGACCTGCTCGGCAGCGCCGGTGTTCGACCCCCAGGGCCAGTTGCTGGGGGTGCTGGACGTGTCCGCCGTGGAATCGCCGGACGACCGCCGCAGCCAGCACCTGATCCGCCAGATGGCGGTGCAGAGCGCCCGCGATATCGAGAACGCCTTCTTCATGCACAGCACCCGTGGCCACTGGGTGCTGCGCGCCCATTCAGCCCCCGGCTACGTGGACAGTCAGCCGGACTACCTGTTCGCCTGGGACGCCGACGGCCGCCTGCAGGCGCTGAACCCGGCGGCGCGGCGCTACCTGCTGGAACGCCACGGGCGCCTGCCGCAGCACATCGGCGAGGTGTTCGACCTGGACCTGCTGCGGGCCGCCGCCGACGAGCACCCGCGCCATGTTCCCGAGCAGGGCCTGCACATCCGCCTCAGCGTGCCGCGCCGGGCGGTGAGCGTGGCGCTGCCGAGCCGCGATGCCACGCAGCTGGACCCACGCATCGCGGAGAGCCTGCGCCTGGCGGTGCGGGTGAAGGACCGCCACCTGCCGGTGCTGATCCACGGCGAGACCGGCGCCGGCAAGGAGGTGTTCGCCCGCCAGCTGCATGACGCCAGCGCACGCCGGGGCAAGCCCTTCGTGGCGCTGAACTGCGCGGCCATCCCGGAGAACCTGATCGAGAGCGAGCTGTTCGGCTATGTGGCCGGCGCCTTCACCGGGGCGGAGCGCAAGGGCATGCGCGGGCTGTTGCAGCAGGCGGATGGCGGCACGCTGTTCCTCGACGAGATCGGTGACATGCCCCTGGCCCTGCAGACCCGCCTGCTGCGGGTGCTGGCCGAGGGCGAGGTGGCGCCGCTGGGGGCGGCACGCCGGCAGGCGGTGGACATCCAGGTGATCTGCGCCAGCCATCGGGACCTGGCAGCGCTGGTGGCGGCGGGCGAGTTCCGCGAGGACCTGTTCTTCCGCCTCAACGGAGCGCGCTTCGAGCTGCCGCCCCTGCGCGAACGCACGGACAAGCTGGCGCTGATCAACCGCCTGCTGGACGAGGAAGCGGCCCGCTGCGGGCTGCGCCTGGGGCTGTGCGAGGCGGCGCTGGAATGCCTGCTGGGCTATCGCTGGCCGGGCAATGTGCGCCAGCTGCGGCATGTGCTGCGCTATGCCTGCGCCATCTGCCCCGGCGACACCCTGCGCCTGCAGGACCTGCCGGAAGAGCTGCGCGGCGCAGCGCCGGAACTCCGGGACGAGACACCCGCCAGCCCGGAACGCCAGGCCCTGCTGGACGCCCTGGTGCGCCACCGCTGGCAACCGCTGCCCGCCGCCCGGGCCCTGGGCATCTCCCGGGCGACCCTGTACCGGCGGGTGAAGCAGCACGGCATCGAGATGCCGCGCATGAAGAGCGAGGCGGCGAGCCCGCTGGAGGGTGCGCCGGGGGCCGGGGTTACTTGAAGAGCGCCGAGACCACCTTGGCGACGTGTTCGGCACCCCGGCTGATCTCGCCCATGATGGTGGCGACGGTGGAGATCTGCGCGTTGTTCTCCTGGGCGCTGGCCTCGATCTTCTTCATGTAGTCGTCGATCTGCTGGGTCATCTTCACGTTCTCGGTGACCACGCTCTTGATCTCGATGGTGGCGCCGCTGGTGCGCCCTGCCAGTTGCCGCACTTCGTCGGCCACCACGGCGAAACCACGCCCCATATCCCCCGCCCGCGCCGCTTCGATGGCGGCATTGAGGGCCAGCAGGTTGGTCTGCTCGGCGACGCCCTGGATGGTGGTGACGATGTTCTCGATGTCCTTGGCCTGCAGGCTCAGCTTGGAGATGAGGTCCACGGCGGTGTTCACCATGGTCAGGGTGGTGGCGGAGATCGCCACCGACTGGTCGAGCGAACCCATGCCCCGGTTGGAGATCTGAGCGGTCTCCTCGGCGGTGGAGAAGGACAGTTCGGCGGCACGCCGGACCTCTTCGTTGCGGCGTACCTGTTCGGTGACGTCGATGGCGAACTTGACCACCTTGAACACGGTGCCGGACTCGTCCTTCACCGGGTTGTAGCTGGCCTCGATGTGCACGGTGTTGCCGGAGGAAGTCTTGCGCTCGAAATGGCCGCGATAGAAATTGCCGGCCTTGAGGTTGGCCCAGAAATCGGGGTTCTCCTTGTAGAACTCATCGAGGCACAGCATGCGGTGGTGACGGCCCTTGAGGCCGCCGAGGCTGTAGCCCATCAGGTGCAGGAAGTTGTCGTTGGCGTCGACGATCACGCCCTCGGGGGTGAACTCGATCATCGCCATCGAGCGGCGCAGCGCGTCGCTCAGCGCCGCCAGTACCAGCAGGTCGGAGTGTTTCTGGGTGACGTCGCTGGCGATCTTCAGCACCTCCACCACGCGACCGGACTCATCCTTGACCGGGAAGTAGGTCGCCTCCAGCCAGATCACCGAGCCGTTCTTGGCGATGCGCTTGAACACCCCGCGCTGGGAGATGCCGTTGGCCAGGGACGCCCAGAAGCGCTCATAGGCGCTGGAATTGCGGAAGCTGTCCTCGCAGAAGATGCGGTGATGCTTGCCGACGATCTCCTGCTCGGAGTAGCCGACCACCTGGAGGAACAGGGGATTGGCGGTGATGACCTCGCCCTGGGGGGTGAAGCAGATGGACGCGACGTTGTCCTCGACGGCACGCAGGCGCCGGAGATTTACCTCGTCCTGGGGTGTCCTGGTGGCAGGGCTGACTCCGCTCTTTCTGTTGAACAACATGATGAGCTCCTTGATGTTGGGTCGAACGTTTTGCCCTTACTGCCCACAGCGGTCGCCCCGTAGCCGGAGCGGCCTTCCTCAGAGTAGCCAAGCCAAACGGAATGAGAGGCTGATGCAACACCGAACCTATCGGTTTGGGGTTGTCTTCAGGTCCGCTTCATCTTCCTGTGATCCGAACTCAATGGTTATCGGCATATCCCGATTTTCTGTAGGGAAATCCTTAGCAACCCAAATGCCGCTGCGCTTGATGAATGCACAAGGTAGAGGGTCGAGGGCCGCCAAGCCCCCCACTTGAAGCCTCCCGTAGGTTCGGGTCAGGCGAATGACAGCCCAGGCGCCAGCAGCAAGGCCAGGCAGAACCAGACGAACGGCACCGCCACCACCATGAGCATGGGCGAGGCGTACCCGCTCAGCGAGAAGGCGCAAATACTGGCAGCCAGCAGGGCAAGCCCCCAGAGCAAGTGGGCCCGTGCGCGCCGGCTCACCTTTCACAGTTCCGTACCGCCTCGATTTCCAACCCGCATCCGCAGTGGCACTATCCGCCAGCCGCCGGAAATGGATGTCGCCGTGCACGCCTCGCCTGCCCTTCCTGCGCACTCATCCCACGCGTTCTCTTTCACCTGGCCCGCTCGGCTGCCGAGATAAGGACATCTCATGAACACCCTCGCCCTGATTACCGACATCCTGCGTAAGACCAAGGCCTTCTCCGGCCGGGTGCCCAACAGTGCGAAGGACAAGGCCACTATCGTGGAGATATTCCGCGAGCTGATTCCGGCGAACGTTGCCTCGCTGGACCCCGACGTGATCGATGAGCCGCAAGACTACGAAGTGCTACTCGCTCGCCTGGCGGCCATCAGCAATGGCGACCTGGCGCCGGAGAGCGTGCAGATCAGGGCCGGCCGCACTGGCAAGCTCACCCTGAGCTTCACCCAGCAGCAGGAAACCTACGCGCTGAAGTTCACCCACGAGGGCGGCACCTACATCGATCAGAGCTTCCTCGACGCGCTGCACAAGCACTGCAGGAAGAAGCTTCCCGGCACCTTTCTCTTCACCTCGGAAGCGGACAGCATCGAGGCGGTGTATCTACCCTTGAAAGCGTTCAAGCGGGTGACCAACGAGCTGCTCAGCACGCAAAGCACCGATGCCCTGGCCACGCTGATCCAGGCAGGCAATGTTTTTTCCATCGGCTGGGACAACATCCCGTACGACGTGGTGGAAGGGTTCACCCGGGACGGAGAGACCTTGATCACCGCGCTGATCAAGGCACCGTTCGCCGAGAAGCCCGGCAGCTGGGGTGCGACCCGACGCATCGAGATCCTCGAAGGGCTCCAGGGCATGGCGAATGTGTTCCGGGCCAATGCCCACGGCGAGACGCCCCGCGATATCGCACTGGCCAAGGGCTGGGATCACCTGGCGCCGGAACTCAGCGGCTGGCCCGTGAAGACCGTACCCGTCACGGCTATCCGCGAGCGGGCTGGCAAGGGCCACGCGTGCTTCGAGGATGATCTCAAGGAAGCATTCGAACGGGTGGATGCGAAGGGCCTGTTCGAATCGATTCACTTCGACCCGAACAACCCCTTCCAGCACCTCCACATCTCCCACAGGCCCGACTTCACCTATGGCGAAGACACGCTGCTCGTCTCCCGCTATCGATTTGGCGGCGCCGTGGTGGGCTATCGCGTTTTCAGCCAGAAGCGCGGCGAGAACGGCTGGTCGATCAGCCGATTCGTGCCATTGGGCGAGGTCGATCAGCTGTGCGAGGTGATCGAGCGCTACTGCACGCACTCCTTGGTCTGAAGAGAACGGATATCTCCCATGCAACGCATTGCAATCGCTGCACTCTCAGCCCTGATCTCCATGACGACGGTCGCAGGCACCCTAGAAAGCGAACTTCAAAAGAACGGCCTGGTAGCCCAGGCCATACCGAAAAGCGGCATCACCGGGAAAACACTGGACCTTGGCGCTTATCAAGTTACTGCCGAAGGTGGCGGACTCCTCATCAGTCACGATGAACAGAGCCTGGAGCGGCCCCTGACCGAGTTGCAGGTCGGTGGCGTGAAGATCAGGGGTACGGATCAGGGTGAATGGGGTGGTGAGCTGACCGTCACCTCGCAGGATGGAACGACCAGAACCTTGCTGAAGGAAAATGTCGTCAGCATCCAGAAAGTCGGAGACTCGATCTTCGTGTTTACCGGGCTCAGCCACATGGGGATTAACGTTGGCGCCATGTATGAGCTGACGGATATCGCAAGCGAACCGAAGTTGACCAAGGTCACCCTGCTCCCCTCCGCCCCGGAGAAGATCCTCTTTGAACAGGGCGTTGCCTACATTCTGACCTACGACAGCCTGATTGCCATAAACCCATCCCCTGAGCAGGCGTCGATGGAAATCATTGCCTACAAAGCGCCATGGTCCCGCTTTGCACCCAATAGCCTGGTCAAGCAAGGCGACTATTTCTTCGTTGGCATGCACGCAGGCGTTACGGTGGTCAAAGCCAGCAGGTTTGGAATTCAAGACGTGAGGTTCTATGGGCCACAGGGGGCAGAAGAACTGCTCAAACCGGAGACGATCAATCATCGCCTTCGCTGAGCAGTGCTCGCCGGAAGCACCGCGCGGCGGTGCGCACGGCACACCCTACGGCACGCGTTCGTCCTGGCAGGCAGAGCGGGCGACGGCGGTGCTCCAAGCACCCGCCTGATCACTCCCTGACGTAAACCCCATCGAAGCTCACATTCAGGCCGCCACAGGGCTCGCCGGAAGCACCGCGCGGCGGTGCGCACGGCACACCCTACGGCACGCGTTCATCCTGGCAGGAGAGCGAGCGACGGCGGTGCTCCAAGCACCCGCCTGATCACTCCCTGACGTAAACCCCATCGAAACTCACATTCATGCCGCCGCAGTTGTTGTTGTCATCGACGATCAGGAAGCGGCCGATCCGGGTGTATTCGACCGCGCAGTCGTATTTGCCGTCGCCGTCCCGGGTCATCGCGTAGCGGCCTTGTGGCTTGAGGGTGGCGTCGATCTGCCCGATGTGAGTGCTGGCGCCGCTGCCCCAGGTCGCGTCGCCCGTCACATGCAGGCCCGGTTCCTGCCCTGGCTGCTCGATGGTGATGGAGCCCGCCCGGGCCTTCCAGGAGCCCAGCCAGTCGGTGGATGCGGGCAAGGGGTCGGCCGCCGGCGCGAGGTTCTCCAGCACGATCCAGCCGACGGTTTCGCGCTTCTTGCCCTGGTACCAGGCGCAGGCCCAGTCGCCTTCGATCTTGTTGACCAGCACCTCGTCGCCCTCGATGACGTAGGCCTTGCGCATGCACCCTTCCGACTCGGGGCAGCGCTCGTCGTCCTTGAAGAAGTGCGTCTGGTGCTTGCCCACGACGGTGTAGAGCTGGCTGAACTTGCCCTCGGAGGGGAAGTAGCCGGCGTCGCAGCTGTAGACCTCGTCCTGTGCGTGGCTGGGCAGGCAGATGAGCGCCAGGGCGCTGGTGAGAAGAAAGGGAGTGATCTTGTGCATGACGGGCCTGTCCTTGCCGCTGTTGGCGCTGCGGGGCGAGGGGCCCTGCTGCGAAGAAGGGCCGGAATCTAGCGACGGGCGCGAGCGAGGGTCAACTAGCACAGCTGTACTAGGACGCGCCGATGCGGAGGGCCCGGGCGATGACGACGAAAATGTCGGCCATGCACGCGCGGTTCGCATCCGCGCCCATCAGAATGCAGGCACTCGCGCCCTTGCGATCGCCCAGGAAGACTCCGTTGAGAAAACACCCGTTCGGCACCCGCTGGCTGATGAATGCCAACCGGCCCTGCCTCGCCCTGCTGCTGGCGGCCTGCCTGGGCGCCCCCCTGCCCTGCGCGGCCCAGCGCCTGGCCGCCGAGAACCACCGCGTCAGCCTGCAGGTGCTGGCCCCCGACGCGCCCCCGGTCGGCACCTGGCGGGTGAAGGTCAACGCCACCTATCGCCCCCTGGTGGACGGCTCGCCGAACACCACGGAGACGACCACCTCGCGAGCCAACTGCGCCTCGCCCTCGCGCTTCGGCACCCTGCCCTCCTTCAAGCGCTGCACGCGCACGCTGAACCGCACGGTGTGGCTGAAGCTGCCGGCCTCGCAGGTCATGGCGGCCGGCCCGCGCACCCTGGAGCTGGACTTCGCCCCGGTCATCGAGGACCAGGGCGGCACCTTCCGCATCGACGACCTGTCGCTGGAATACATGACCTGCGCCAAGGGGTGCGAGGAGCAGCGCATGGACATCCGCCTGAGCTGCTTCGCCGACGACACCGAACGCGGCGAGATCCTCTCCAACGGCCTGTTGCTCACCTATTCGCGCGGCGCCAGGGCGGCGCCCGAGGTGGCCGATTGCGGGCTGAAGGTCGGCGATGAAATCAGCTGGGCGAACCGGAAGACAGTGCTGGAGCGCGTGCGCGGCCATTTCGGCGATGACCAGCAGATGGTCAGCGACGAGCTGCTCGATAGGTTCTCGGCGATTCCCGCCCCCGACGGAAGCTGGCGCTGGAACCCGGCGACACGCCTCGACTCGCTCCGCGACCACTGCCCGCTCCCCGACGGCCAGGGCTACGAGAACAGCCGCTACCTCGCCACGCTGCCCGTCTCCACGGGCTGGCCGTATCGCCACGAAGCCGAGGTCTACGTCACCAGCAAGCCGAACGGCGAGGTCTGCACGATCTGGCTCACGGGCACGGATGACGAGATGTACCTGCGCTACTTCTACACCTACCAGGCCGGCGAGCTGGTCAAGGTCGCCACCAGCGGCGAGCCGGACGACGTCTCGCGCGAGTGGCGCTGGGCGGGCGGCGAGCCCTGGGAGTACACCCGCCGGCAGATGCCGGACTCCGTCGCGGGGCACGACGCCATCCTCTACTGGCACAAGACCGCCGCCCAGCTGTGGCCCAAGCGCATGGACCACGCGCCGGACTTCGCGGAATTCCGTGCCCTGGGCGATCTCTCACGGCAGTTGCACGAGCGCTTTCCGGCGAAGCACGAGTAGCGCCCCGGAATCTGAGCGGGTGAATGGGCGCTCGCTTGGTTCGGGCGGCGCCCCCGCAGGCTATCTCGCCAGTCGCTCGATGGCCTCGCGCACCCCTGCTCCGTAGGCTGGGTCGGCCTTGCTGCAGTTGCCGATGTGTCGCTCGACCACCTGTTGCGAGGCGCCGTCGATGGCCCGGGCGGTGTTGTCGAACAGCACCTGCTGCTGCGACGGCGACATCAGACGGAACAGCGCTCCGGGCTGGGAGTAGTAGTCCTCGTCGACGCGGTGGTTCCAATGATCGGCGGCGCCCTCCAGGCTCAGGGGCGGTTCGGCGTACTCCGGCTGCTCGGCCCACTCGCCCTGGCTGTTCGGCTCATAGGCCAGGCGTGAACCCTGGTTGCCGTCGACGCGCATCTGGCCGTCGCGATGGTAGCTGTGGTACGGGCAACGCGGCGCATTGACCGGAATGTGCGTGTGGTTGACGCCAAGCCGATAGCGCTGCGCATCGCCGTACGAGAACAGCCGGCCCTGCAGCATCTTGTCCGGCGAGAAGCCGATACCGGGCACCACATGGGCCGGGTTGAAAGCGGCCTGCTCGACCTCGGCGAAGACGTTCTCCGGGTTGCGATTGAGCTCCAGCACGCCGACTTCGATCAGCGGGTAATCCTTGTGCGGCCATACCTTGGTCAGGTCGAAGGGGTTGATCGCGTAGCGGCCGGCGTCCCTCTCCGGCATCACCTGCACGTAGAAGGTCCAGCGCGGAAAGTTGCCCTGCTCGATGTTGTCGTACAGGTCGCGCTGACTGCTCTCGCGGTCGCCGGCCACCACCTGCCCAGCCTCGGCGTCGGACAGGTTGCGGATGCCCTGCTGAGTCTTCCAGGTGAACTTGACCCAGTGCCGCTGGTGGGCAGCATTGACGAAGCTGAAGGTGTGGCTGCCGAAGCCATGCATATGACGGTAGCCATCGGGAATGCCCCGGTCGCTCATCACGATGGTGATCTGGTGCAGCGCCTCCGGCAGGCTGGTCCAGAAGTCCCAGTTGTTCTGTGCACTGCGCATGCCGGTGCGCGGGTCGCGCTTCACCGCGTGATTGAGATCGGGGAATTTCAGCGGGTCGCGCAGGAAGAACACCGGCGTGTTGTTGCCCACCAGGTCCCAATTGCCCTGCTCGGTGTAGAACTTCACGGCGAAGCCACGGATATCGCGCTCGGCGTCCGCCGCGCCACGCTCACCGGCGACGGTGGAAAAACGCACGAAGACGTCGGTCTGCTTGCCCACCCGGGAGAACAGCGCGGCACGGGTGTAGTGGCTGATGTCATGGGTGACGGTGAAGGTGCCGTAGGCGCCGGAGCCCTTGGCATGCATGCGCCGTTCGGGAATCACCTCACGGTCGAAGTGGGCGAGCTTCTCCAGGAACCACACGTCCTGCAGCAGCGCCGGACCACGCGGGCCGGCGGTCTGGGTGTTGTTGTTGTCGACGACGGGGGCGCCGACTGCGTTGGTCAGTTTGTTCTTGGGCATCACGGTAGCTCCTCAGACCAGTTCGCCGAGCAGCTCGGCCGTGGTGACGATGGCGTGGGCGAAGGTCGGCCCGTTGATCTCGTGCGCGGCATGCAGCGCCTCTTCGGAGAAGGCCGCCGTGGCGTCACGCACCAGGGTCACGTGGTAGCCCAGCTCGGCGGCGAAGCGCGAGGTGGCCTCGATGCAGGTGTTGGCCAGCAGGCCGACGACGATGACCCGGCGCACCCCGTGCTGCTTGAGTTGCAGGTCCAGGTCGGTATTGGCGAAGCCGCTGCCGCCCCAGTGCTCCTGCACTACCACGTCGCCGGCCTGGGGTTGGAAGTCGGGGTGCCACTCCCCTCCCCAGCTGCCGACGGCGAACACCTGGGCCCTCGCCGCACCCAGCTGATAGGGGCTGGGATGCAGCCAGCCCTGGAAATCGTCGGGCCGGGCGCGGTGATGCGGAACGTAGAACACGCGGATGCCGGCCTGGCGCGCGGCCCCCACGACCGCGCGCAGGTTGGCCAGCGTGCCGAGGCGATCGGCCACCGGCTTGGCCAGACCGGTGAGCTTGCCGCCCTCGCTGAGGAAGTCGTTGTAGGGGTCGACCAGCAAAAGGCCGGTGTCCTGTCTCGAGTCACTCATGCTGCCCTCCAGGGAGAAAGGTGGCGCCGGAGCGCCGATCATTTGTCGACGGCCTTCCAGGTCGCTGGCAGGCTCAGGTCGCCCGAGGCCACATCCCACACGCTGGACACGCACAGCAGCGGGTCGTGCAGGTCGGCGTTGACCTGCAGCGCGGCGGTCACCCCGTCGTAGTTGAAGCTCTCGGGGAAGCCCACCGCCTTCAACGGCACGCGAATCTGCGCGGCGTCCGTCTTGACGTTGAGGTCGTAGCCGGGCGAGTCGATATAGATCGGCGCACCGGGCCAGGTCGGTGGCAGCCTGGGCTTGGCGCCTTCGGGGATGTCGCGCACCTTGAGTCCGGACGGGCCGCAGGTCGCCTCCTTTGTCAGCACCACCCAGTGCGAGTGCCAGAGGCCACCGTCGTTGTCCTTCCTGCCGTCGCCGTTCTCGTCCAGTTGCGGCGTGTCGTCGAAGTCCGGGTGCGAGGTCAGCGCCAGAGCGAGGATGCCCGAGCCCTGCTCGAAGCCGACCGAACCGCTGTCCAGGCTGGTCGGCCAGACGTAGCTGTACACCTCGGCGCCGGCGAAGCCGCCCTTGGGCGAAGGCGTGCGACTGCCGGCCTTGCCGTCGACCCGTTGTTCGAACACCAGCATCTCGCCGTCGCGCGACACCCGCGTGTGCACCAGGTCGAAGGCGGCCTCGACCTTCTCGCTCTTCCCGCTGTGGAGGCCGCCGGGCTCGTGGGCAAGTGCCGGCGCGACGAACGCGCCGACCAAGGCGAACGCCAGGGTGCGCCTCATGCGGCATTCCTCGTGTGCTGGCCGAGGTACTCGGCGGTGGAGATCACCGGTGCATAGCCGAACTTCAGCGCCGCCATGAAGGCCGCATGCACATGCGCCGCCGGCACCTTCACGCCGTCGAACTCCAGGTCGAGGGTGGCGCAGGCATCGTGCAGCACGGTGGTCCGGTAGCCGAAATCGATCGAGGCACGGGTGATGCCGTCCACGCACATGTGGCTCATGTTGCCCACCACCACCACGTCGCTCACGCCGGCCTTGTCGAGGATGGGCTTCAGCTCGGTCTCGCGGAAGGAGTTGATGTAGTGCTTGAGCACCACCGGCTCGCCCGGCCGGTTGATCACGCTCGGGTGCAGCTGCGCGCCTTCGCTGTGCGGCCGGAAGAAGGGGGCGTCCTGGCTGGTGAACTCGTGGCGGATGTGCACCACCAGGTCGCCGCTGTCGCGGAATGCCGCGATCACCTGGGCCGCCTTGGCCGCAGCCTCCTCGACCTTGTCCAGGGTCCACAGGCCGCCAGGGAAGTAGTCGTTCTGGATGTCCACCACGATCAATGCTTTCTTGCCGCTCATCTCGTCTCTCCTTTTGCCGTGGCCCGCCGGGAATTCGGCGGGCGCAGGGGGGGGCTCAGTCACGCAGGAAGGCCAGCATGTCCGCGCCGAGTTTTTCCTTGTGGGTGTCGGTGATGCCGTGGGGCGCGCCGGGGTAGATCACCAGCTTGGCGTGCGGCACCAGCCTGGCCGACGCGCGCGCGGCGGCGTCCACCGGGACGATCTGGTCGTCGTCGCCGTGCAGGATCAGCGTGGGGATGGAGAACTTCTTCAGGTCTTCGGTGAAATCGGTTTCGGAGAAGGCCTTGATGCAGTCGAGGGCATTCTTGTGCCCGGCCATCATGCCCTGCATCCAGAAGGCGTCGATCACGCCCTGGGAGGGCTTGGCGCCCGGCCGGTTGTAGCCGAAGAAGGGACCGCTGGCGACGTCCTTGTATAGCTGCGAACGGTCGGCGATGGAGGCCGCGCGAATGCCATCGAACACCTCGACCGGCAGGCCGCCGGGATTGGCCTCGGTCCGCACCATCAAGGGCGGCACCGCCGCGATCAGCCCGGCCTTGGCCACCCGCGCCGTGCCATGGCGGCCGATGTAGCGCGCCACCTCGCCGCCACCGGTGGAGAAGCCGAACAATGCGGCGCCGCGCACGTCCAGCTGGTCGAGCAGCTGGGCCAGGTCGTCGGCGTAGGTGTCCATCTCGTTGCCGCTCCAGGGCTGGCTGGAGCGGCCATGGCCGCGGCGGTCATGAGCGATCACCCGGTAGCCGTTGCTGGCCAGGAACAGCATCTGCGCCTCCCAGCTGTCGGCGTTGAGCGGCCAGCCGTGGCTGAGCACGACGACCGGGCCCGTGCCCCAGTCCTTGTAGTAGATCTCGGTGCCATCGCGGGTGGTGATAGTGCCCATGGTCTTGCGCTCTCCATTCTCAGGTTGCGGGCGGCCTGCCGCGAGGCCACTGCCGCGCATGCATCCGCCCAGGGGTAACAGCAACACCGTGGCCAGTGCTGCGGAGCCGAGCAGCAAGTGGCGACGGCCGTGGTTCATCGGTGCATCAGGGTTGCGCGGCATTGGCAGACTCCGCTTCGTTCGATGATGGCGGCAGGCGCACGCGCATCAGGTTCCAGGTACTGACCCGCTCCTCCCACTCGTCCCCTTCGGTGGGCGTCAGTGGCAGAGCCAGGTTGCTGACCAGCATCCACTCGCCCTGAACCACGCTGCTGGCGGGAAACAGCAGGCCACGAGGCGCACCGTTGCCGGCGATCCCCTCGAAGCCGCCCGCGCGCGCACGGATCAGGCCGAGTTCGTCGAGGCCGAGCAGCTGGTCGACCTGATTGGCCAGCAGCCACAGCAAGCCGTCATGGAACAGCAGGCCATCGGCTCCCGGCAGGCTCTCGGCCACGATCTGCAGCTCGCCACTCGCCAGGTCCAGGCGTAGCAGGCGACCGTCGCCGGCGTTGTTGATGTAGAGCCGGCTCTCGTCAGCGTTGAAGGCCAGGCCGTTGGCACCGAACGGCAAAAAGCCCGCGGTGGCCAGCAGCGGGTCACGCGACTTCACTTCCAGGGTGCAGGGTTTGCAGCGCGTGGCGTTGGCGATGCGATACAGCGCGCCCTGGAAAGAGTCGGAAACGTAGAGATCACCATTGCCGGCGAACACCAGGCCATTGGGCGCCGGCACGCCGGCAGCACCGAAGCGGATCAGGTCCTGGCTGCCGTCCGGGTTGGCCACGCTGCGTGCAGCCGGCGCGGCGGGATCGAGCCGGGGGAAGTCGAGAAGGTCCTCGAGGGGAGAGTCGGCCGTGAAGTCGGCCGCGATGCGCTGCAGCTTGCCGGCGCCGAAATTGAGGATGTAGACCTTGCCATCGGCGTAGCCCAGGCCGGTCAGGGGCGTTGTGGCAAAGGCACGCTGTGCGAGTAGCCGCCCCCCGGCGCTGTAGCGCAGCAACTGGTTGTTACGCCGTTCGGCGGGCTGGCGGGCATCGAAGGTACCGACGAATATCTCGCCGCTGTCAGGGGCGACGGCCAGGCCCTCCGGGTAGCGCACACCGGCGGGCAACTCGATGAAGGGTTCGACTTCAAGCAACGTCGGGCCCTGAGCTTCAGCGCGCGGATGAACGGCGGCCACAGCCAGGAGCAGGCTAACAATGCCCGTGCGGCACCTCGACAGTCTCATATCGCCTCCATTCGCGCCGGCACGGGGCAGGTGCTTTCGGGGGCTCGTCAGGACGCCGAATGCAGGGGCAGCGGGTGGCGAGCGATACCGGGATGCTCGCCGCGGGTGGCCGCTGGCGGCTACGTAAAATCGGCAAATCTGCACGACGGCCGGCACATGCCTGTTTTACGTAGCCGCGGCACCCGCCCCGGCGCACCCTGGAGGCGCCATTCCTGGCCAGGACACCGCCATGCAAACGCGCAACACGCCACGCGAACGCCGCCTCCGGGCCGCTCAGGAACGCCTGCTGAAGCAGGTGCTGGACATGTTGCCGCAGGGGTGCGGGCGTCCACCGCGCCTGGCCGAGCTGTGCCGCGGGCTCGGCGTCAGCGAGCGCACCCTGCGCAGCGCCTTCGTCGCCATCCTGGGCGTGGCGCCCGCACGGTACCTGCGCCTGCGCCGCCTGCACCTGCTGCGGGCCGCCCTGGCGGTTGCCGACCCTTACCAGACCGGCGTCGCGGAGCTGGCCCGTCGATTCGGCTACACCGATGGCGGGCGCATGGCGGCGGACTATCACGCCCTGTTCGGCGAGTACCCCAGCGCCACCCTGCAGCGCCGCATCAGCCCCGCCTAGGCGGCAGGGAGCGACGGCTGCGCAGCGATTGCGACGGCAGTTCGCCGAAGTAGCGCCGGTAGAGCCCGGCGAAGCGGCCGAAGTCCCACACGCCGAAACGCGCGCAGATCTCGGTGATGGTCTCGTCCGCCGAGGCCCGCAGGATGGCGCGCCGGATGGCGTGCAGGCGGTGCTGCATCAGGTAGCGGTGCGGGCTCATGCCCAGGTAGCGGGTGAAGAGGTTGCGCAGCGTGCGCTCGGAGCTGTTGCAGGCCTGGCACAGGTCCGTCATGTGCAGCGGTGTATCCGGCATGCCCTCGAGCAACTCCAGGACGCGACGCAGGATCAGCTGGTGGTTCTGCCGCCCCGCGCTATCGGCCTGGGCCGGTGTCGCCGGCAGGAGGCTGCGGAACACCCGGTCCAGCAGATCGCCGCGCGCCGCGCACTCGGCCGCCGGGGCGTGCAGCTCCTGCGGTGCGCAGTGATCGATGCGCAACAGGCGCAAGGCCAGCCACACCAGCGGCGCCAGGTCCTGCTGGGCCACGCAGACCAGGTTGCGCGAGAGGATCGACACGTCGAATTCGTCCTCGTGCTGCTGCGCCCAGCGCAGCACCAGCTCGCAGGACATCGCCACGGTCATCCAGCTCGCCGGCTGGCTGGCGTCGATATGGAACATCGCCTCGGGCACCATCCAGCCGATCAGCCGGCGGTCCAGGCGCTGCCCTCCCAGCACGGTGGACTCGTGCCGGCTCAGTGGCAGGAAGATATTGAAGAAGCCGCTCAGGCCGACCCCGCTGTAGACGGTGCCCGCCCCCTCGCGGCCGAACATCAGCGCCACGCCGTTGAGCTCGACGACGCGCAAGCGCCAGTCGCGCTGCTGCCGTGTACGCAACAGGTAGCGCCCCTCGACGCCATAGAGGGCTTCCTCGAATTCATCGAAATCAGCACAGACGAGCCTGCTCATGCCTTCCCCCAGTCGAGACGCACGCGGTGTTTGTCGGGATCAACGAACGATAGTCCAGCCGCTCCGGCTGTCGCGCCCGGCAACCCCGCGAGGGGGCCGTTTCCCGGGCGGAGCCGCCGGTGCTGGGTGGGTGGCCTGGACGTGCGCCCGCAAAGCTATACAAATACCTATACATAACTATTATTTGTACAGGTATTATCGGCCAATGAATCCACGTGGAGAGTCCACCATGCGCCTGGCATCGCCTGCCGCCTCGGCGTTACGCACCGTCGCCCTGCTCTGCCTGCTGCTGGCCGGCTCGCCGAGCTGGGCGGACTGGCGCAGCGAACTGCCCGGCGCGAAGCTGGTCGGCCAGGGCGACTTCACCTGGTTCGGCCTGCGGGTGTACCAGGCCCGGCTCTGGAGCCCGGTGGCGCCGGTGGACTGGCAGCAGCCCTTCGCCCTGGAACTGATCTACAGCCGCGATCTGTCGCGGGACACGCTGGTGCAGGCCAGCCTGGACGAGATGCGCCGGCTGGGGGGCGCCTCGGTCGACGAGAAGCGCCTGGCGGCCTGGGACGGCGAGATGCGCCAGGCCTTCGTCGACATCCAGCCGGGCCAGCGCATCATCGGCCTCTACCAGCCCGGCAAGGGCAGCCGCTTCTACGTCGACGGCGCGTTCCGCCATGCCATCGCCGACCCCGACTTCGCCCAGGCGTTCTTCGCCATCTGGCTGGATGACCGCACCCGTAACCCCCAGTTGCGCCGCGAGCTGCTGGGGCTCAATGAGAAAAGCCCGTGAGGAGATCGATGATGCGCGCCGTAATAGGGTTGTTGTGCTGCCTGCTGCTCGCCGGCTGTGGCGGTGTGGATGTCGATCACTACGCGCGGGAGCGGCCGCAGCTGGATCTGCCGGGGTTCTTCTCCCGGCCGGTGCAGGCCTGGGGCATCTTCCAGAACCGCTCGGGCGAGGTGGTCAAGCGCTTCAAGGTGGACATCACCAGCCGCCGCGAGGGTGAGCGGCTGATCCTCGACGAACGCTTCCTCTACAGCGACGGCACCCGCCAGCAGCGGGTGTGGACCCTGACCCCGGCGGGCGAAGGGCGCTGGCGCGGCCGCGCGGGGGACGTGATCGGCGAAGCCGATGGCGAGGTGGCGGGCAACGCCCTGCGCTGGCGCTACACGCTGAACCTGGAGGTGGACGGCTCGACCTGGGAAGTGGACTTCGACGACTGGATGTACCTGATGGACGAGGACACCCTCATCAACCGCTCGAGCATGAGCAAACTCGGGGTGGAGCTCGGCCAGGTGACGCTGTTCTTCCGCCGCGATGCCGCGTTGCACAACTGACTGACCAGGCGTGAGCCGGAGGACTGGGCGATGAATCTCCAACAACTCGGCGAGGCCGCGCTGGCGGGCCGTATCGAAGGGCTCGAGGTGGTGTCCCTGGAAGGCGGCTTCTACATCCTGCAGGCGCGGCTCGCCTCGGGCCTCGAAGGGGTGCTGGACGAGCAGGGCAAGGTCTTGCGCCTGCGCTCGACGACCCAGCTCCGCGACCTGCTGCAAGGCTTGCCACGGCTGCCCTGCGAGCTGGTGCAACATTGCGTCCACGACGAGATGTGCGGCGTCCGCGAGGGCCCACTGGAACCGCTGCGCCTGCCCCTGTCGCTGGACTCGCAATGGTGAACGACCACGTTCGCCGGCTCGGCCTGGTGCTGGGCGACCAGCTCAGCTTCGACCTCTCGCTGTTCGATGAACTCGACCCGGCCCACGATGCGCTGCTGATGGCGGAGGTCCGGGAGGAGGCGAGCTACGTCCCGCATCACCCCCACAAGATCGTTCTGGTGTTCAGCGCCATGCGCCACTTCGCGGCGGCACTGGAGGCGCGCGGCTGGCGGGTGATCTATGTGCGCCTCGACGCTGTCGACAACAGCGGCAGCCTGGCCGGCGAGCTGCGGCGCTGGCACGCCGCCCTGGGCGAGCCGGCGCTGCACCTGACCGAGTGCGGCGAGTGGCGCGTGGAGGAGTCGCTGCGCTCGACCGGCTTGCCGCTGACCTGGCACGCCGACCGCCGCTTCCTCTGCTCCCGCGAGGCGTTCGCCAAATGGGCGGGCAACCGCCGGCAACTGCGCATGGAGCTGTTCTACCGCGAAATGCGCAAGCGCACCGGGCTGCTCCTGGAGCCGGACGGCCAGCCGCTGGGGGGCAGCTGGAATTTCGACGCCGACAACCGCAAGGCGCTGCCCAAGGGCGCGCGCGGCCCCTTCCCCGCCCGGTTCGGCCAGGACGCGATCACCCGCGAGGTGGTGGCCCTGGTGGGCGAGCGGTTCGCCGGGCACTACGGCCGCCTGGAAGGGTTCGACTACCCGGTGACCCACGACGAGGCCCAGGCGCTCTGGCAACACTTCCTGGAGTTCGCCCTGCCCTCCTTCGGCGACTACCAGGACGCCATGGCCGAGGGCGAGCCCTACCTGTTCCACGCGCGCATCAGCGCCGCCCTGAACATCGGCCTGCTGGACCTGCGCCAGCTCTGTGCCGACGTGGAGAACGCCCACCGCCGGGACCGGGTGCCGCTGAACGCCGCCGAAGGCTTCATCCGCCAGCTGATCGGCTGGCGGGAATACGTGCGCGGCATCTACTGGCTGCGCATGCCGGAATACGCCGCGCTCAACGCCTTCGGCAACCGGCGGTCGCTGCCGGCGTTCTACTGGACCGGCCGCACCGACATGCGCTGCATGGCCCAGGCGATCGGCCAGACCCTGGAGCTGGGCTATGCGCACCACATCCAGCGGCTGATGGTGACCGGCAATTTCGCCCTGCTCGCCGGCATCGCGCCGGCGGCCATCTGCGAGTGGTACCTGGCGGTCTACCTGGACGCCTTCGAGTGGGTCGAGCTGCCCAACACCCTGGGCATGGTGATGCACGCCGACGGCGGCTACCTCGGCTCCAAGCCCTATTGCGCCAGCGGTCGCTATATCCAGCGGATGTCCGACCACTGCACCAACTGCCGCTACAACGTGGAGCGGGCGACCGAGGACGACGCCTGCCCCTTCAACGCGCTGTACTGGCATTTCCTGATGCGCCATCGCGATCGCCTGGGCGGCAATCCGCGCCTGGCCATGGTCTACCGCAACCTGCAGCGCATGGCGGATGCGCGGGTCGAGGCCCTCTGGCAGCGCGGCGAACGGCTGCTGGCCCAGCTGGACGCCGGCGAGGCCCTGTGAAGAAGACCCACCTGCCGCACAAGATTTGCGCGGTGTGCGGGCGCCCCTTCGCCTGGCGCCGCCGCTGGGCACGCTGCTGGGACGAGGTGCGCTACTGCTCCGAGCGCTGCCGCAACCAGCGTCACGCGGCCCGCTGACGCAGCCCGCCCGCCTCCTGCGCTCAGCGCCGCTGGAGGATCACACCGCTCATGTACTGGTTGAGATCGCGGAAGTCCTGGACGCTCCAGGCGTGCGGCGGGATCTTCACGCCGTTCTCCTGCAGCGTCCGGGGAATCAGGTTGCCATTGGGGCGCAGGATGACCGACGAGACGATGACCCCCGGGTAGTCCGCGAGCCGCTGCCGGAAGGCAGCCGTCGTCAGGTCGGGGGTCGGTGGGTCGCTCTTGTGGGCCAGCGGGCCGCTGCCCTTGATGTCCGCTCCGTGGCACACGGCGCATCTCTGCTGGTAGAGCTGCTTGCCGTTGGCGATACCGGCGAGGCAAAGCGGTGGCTGGGCGAGTGACAGGGCACCCAGTAGAGCGAGGAGCGACAGTTTGATTTTCATACGGCCTTGTACGAACCAGACAATGATCGAGGAAGCGCCCGGGCGTTGCTCCTGCAACGCCGGCTGCCCCCGCTGGCGATGGACCCGGCCATTCATGGGCACAGGATTCACGAGAGGGGGCAGGCACCGCGCCATGGTCCCACAGGCGACGGCCTCGCCGTCAGGATTTTCTGCTGGCGAGCGCGTCGACGTGACGGGGTTCGAACGCCGCTCAGCGAGCCGCGCTCGCCCGCGCCTCCATCCGCCGCCTCGTGTCCTCGTCCAGCTGTGCACGGATGGCCGCGAACAGCGGTTCGCCGCTGGTGTAGCGGCGCCCGTAGCCGAGGTTGAAGGCGTAGTCGAAGTCCTCCGGGTTGGCGCCCTGGGTGTGCTGCAGCAGGGTCTCCAGCTTGTCCAGCGCCTTGACCGCCAGCGCCTCGGGGGAGGCGGCGTTCTCGTAGTCGTCCCACAGCGCGAGGATCTCCCCGCGCAGCCCATCGTCCAGGGTGCGGGTGAGGGTCAGCAGGTCCTCGCGCTCCTGGGCCCCCTTGTCGGGATGGCCGCCCTGCTCGACGGCGGGGATGTCGCCATGGATGGCCTCGCCCAGGTCGTGCACCACGCACATCTTCAGCACCCGCAGCAGGTCGAGCCCGGCCAGCTCGTCGGCGAAGGTGATGGCCATCAGGCACAGGCGCCAGCTGTGCTCGGCGGTGCTTTCCACCCGCCCGGAAGAGGTGTGGGCGCTGCGCAGCACATCCTTGAGGCGCTCCGCCTCACGCAGGAAGTCGAGCCGCGCCCTGATGGTGTCGATGTTCATGCTTCACCCGCGAAATGGTCGTCGGAGCCGGAGGGCTCCCGTGCAGGCGCATAGCCTAGGCGCGCGGCTGGCGTCGCGTCCACGCATGGAATATGCGTGGCCGGGCGGCACTCAGAGGGTTTCCACCAGGCGCGCGGCGGTGCCGTCGGAAAGCGTCATGCGCGTCCAGCGGCACAGGCCCTGGCGGATCGGCACGATGGCGGATTCGTTGCTGCCGCTGCCGAACTCCAGCGCCGGCGGCATCAGCACGTCGCGCCAGCCCAGGGCGTCCAGCGCGGCTTCCTGGCGCACGATCTCCGGCGTCGCATAGCGCCACAGCGAGCGGCCCATCAGCTCGGAGAGGGGCACGCTGAATTCGGCGGCGCGCAGGGCGGAACAGGCCAGCAGGCGATGGCTCAGGTCGCAGACCAGGTGCACCGCGCGCGGGCTGTCGCCCACCAGCCGCGCCAGGGCCTGGTCGGCCGCCGCCTCCAGCCGGGCGCCAAGCACCCGCTCCACCCGCGCGCGCTCGGCCGGTTCCATCGCCTGCGCCCCGCTTTCCCAGCGCGAGATGGTCGACTGGGCGACGCCGAACAGCTGCGCGGCGTGGGCCTGCTTCACCCGGTGCAGCAGGCGCCAACGGCGCAACGCGAGGCCGAGCGAGACCGGTTTCGGGAGGCTGTCGTGCATGGCGCGGGCCCATGGGAAGTCGGTGGAAAGAGCGCAGATAGTGCAGGCTCATGCGCCACGCGGCCAGACAATCCTGCGGTTCCCGACGATGGGCACGCCGTCGGTTGTGCCGAGCGCAGCGAGGCCCGATAACGCGACGCCCAGGCTGGATGAGCGGCGCCCCGCCCACCGGCGGACGCCGCAGCGGCACTTGATGCGCACGCCACTTTTCTGCTGGGATGCCCGCCTCCCCTCACTCAACCCAGGAGGCCTTCCATGGCGTCATACCAGCAGTTGTTCGAGATCGGCCAGGGCTTCGCCGACTTCCTCCGCAGCGGCCTGCCCGCCGAGCGGGACGCCGCCAACGTCGTGGTGCAGAAGCTGGCGACGCCGGGCAGCATCGGCCCCGCGGCGCTCGCGCGGCTGCAGCGCCTCGAACGGCGCTACCACCTGCTGGTGGCCGGCGAGATGTGGTGCCCGGACTGCCAGATCAACCTCGCCGTGCTCGATTTCATCTGCCGCACCCAGCCGCTGGTCGACCTGGCGGTGATCACCAAGGGCCGAGCCGAAGACGACCTCAAGGCCCGCCTCGGCCTCGACAAGGTCTCGATCCCGCTGGTGGTGGTGCTCGACGCCGCGTTCGAGCCGGTGGGGCTGTTCGTCGAACGCCCGCAGGCGGTGATCGGCGCAGGTGAGGCGGTGCTGCGCGACTACAAGGCCGGCCAGTACCTGGAAGCCACGGTCGACGACCTGCTGGCGCTGCTCGAAGCCGCCGAGAACCGCCCCCTGTGACCCTCCCGACCTGAGCGCCGGCCGGCTCAGGCGCCGAAGGCCTGGCGCAGCAGTTCCGGCAGGCGCTCGCCGGCCTTGCCCGCCAGGGCGAACTCGCGCTCACCCTGCACCGCCACCGGCTGGGTATTGAGGTGCAGCACCGTGGCCCCCGCCGCGAGCGCCAGCCGGGGAATCCGCGCGGCAGGTTCCACCACGCCGGAGGTGCCGATGGACAGCAGCAGGTCGCAGTCCTGGGCCGCCGCGAACGCCGCACGCAGCACATCGGCCGGCAACGGTTCGCCGAACCACACCACGCCCGGGCGCAGCTTGCCGTTGCAGCGGGTGCAGCGCGGCGGCTCCACCCGGCGCCCAGCGTCGGGCTCGTCCGGCGTGGGAATCTCCAGCGCCGGCCGCGCGCAGGCGAAGCAACGCAGCGCATCGAGGCGGCCGTGCAGGTGCAGCACCGCCTGGCTGCCGGCGCGCTCGTGCAGGTCGTCGACGTTCTGGGTGATCAGCGTGAGCCGTGGCACCCGCTCGGCGAGTTCGGCGATGGCCCGGTGCCCGGCGTTGGGCTGGGCGCGATGCACGGCGGTGCGCCGCCACTCGTACCAGCCCCAGACCAGCGCCGGGTCACGGCGAAAGCCTTCGGCGCTGGCCAGCTCGCCGGGCTCGAAACGCTCCCACAAGCCGGTCAGGCGGTCACGGAAGGTGGGAATGCCGCTCTCGGCGGAGATGCCGGCGCCGGTGAAGACGACGAGGTGCCTGGCCTTGGCCAGCAGGGTCGGGTCGAAGGTCATGGAGGGCTCCGGGGCGGGACAACGGGACGGCCACCCTGCCAGCATCGGCACGCCCGGGCAATCACCACGGCGAGGCGACGAACGAACATCCCGGCTGTGCGCCAGTGGGCGTTTTTATCGCCCGGCGCAGTGGCCAATCGGCCCGTCTTGACCGATATTGCATGCTCGCTCCGATGGATACTGACATGGACGCTTACTCCTTCCCCGCAGCCCCCGGCTTCATGAGCCGGCGGGTACGCGGTCACGATTGGGCACGGACGCCCCTGGGCCCCATCAGCGGCTGGTCGACCAGCCTGCGGGTGGCGGTCGAAATGATGCTCGCCTCGCACTTTCCCAGCTGTCTCTTCTGGGGCCCCGCACGCATCACCCTGTACAACGACGCCTTCAGGCCCATCCTCGGTGCCAAGCCCGAAGCCCTGGGTCGCCCCTTCGACGACGTCTGGCGGGAGGCCTGGCCCAGCATCGGCCCCATCGCCGACCGCGCCTTCGCCGGGGAAGCCACCTTCATCCAGGACTTCCCCCTGGAGATCGACCGCAACGGGCGCAGCGAGCGCTGCCACTTCACCTTCTGCTACAGCCCGGTGCGCGACGAGGCCGGCCAGGTGGTCGGCGTGCTCGACACGGTGATCGAGACCACCGCCGAGCGCCTCGCCCAGCAGCAGCTGCGCCAGCTCACCAACTCCCTGGAGCGCCAGGTGGCCGAGCGCACCCGCGACCGCAACCGCCTGTGGAACCTGTCACCGGACGTGATGCTGATCACCCGCCTGGACATGGTCATCACCGCCGCCAACCCGGCCCTGGAACCGGTGCTCGGCTGGACCGAGAAGGAGCTGGTGGGCACCAGCTCCCTCGACCTGGTGCACAGCGAGGACCTCAACCGTGCCTGGGGCGCCTCCCACAGCCTGATGCAGGGCGAATCCCTGCGCGACTTCGAGTGCCGCATGCGCCACAAGGACGGCAGCTACCGCTGGATCAACTGGTCCTCCAGCCCCGGCGAGGGCCATATCTGCGCCATCGGCCGCGACATCACCCAGGAACGCGAGCGCGCCGAGACCCTGCACCAGACCGAGGAACTGCTGCGCCAGAGCCAGAAGATGGAAGCCGTGGGCCAGCTCACCGGCGGCCTCGCCCATGACTTCAACAACCTGCTGGCGGGCATCAGCGGCAGCCTGGAGCTGCTCAAGCTGCGCATCAACCAGGGCCGCACCGCCGACCTGGACCGCTACATCTCCACCGCGCGCACCGCTGCCGAACGCGCCGCCACCCTCACCCACCGCCTGCTGGCCTTCTCCCGCCGCCAGGCCCTCGACCCCAAGCCCACCAGCGTCAACCGCCTGGTGGCCGGCATGCAGGAACTGATCAGCCGCACCATGGGCCCGATGATCGAAGTGGAGGTGCTCAGCGGCCCCGAACTGTGGACGGTACTGGTCGACCCCAACCAGCTGGAAAGCGCCCTGCTCAATGTCTGCATCAACGCCCGCGACGCCATGCCCGGCGGCGGCAAGCTGTGCATCGGCACCTGCAACCAGCGCCTGGACGGCGCCCGTGCCGACGAACACGGCCTGCCACCGGGCGAGTACATGACCCTGTACGTCACCGACACCGGCACCGGTATGGCGGACGACGTGATCGCCCGGGTCTTCGACCCCTTCTTCACCACCAAGCCCTCCGGCCAGGGCACCGGCCTCGGCCTGTCGATGGTCTACGGCTTCGCCAAGCAGTCCGGCGGCAGCGTGCAGATCGCCTCGCGGCTCGGCCAGGGCACCAGCCTGTCCATCCACCTGCCGCGCCACCACGGCGAGGAGCGCCTCGAACGCCCTGCCCAGCCGGAAGCCGCGCCCCGCGCCGAACGCCAGGCCACCGTGCTGGTGGTGGACGACGAAGCGCCGCTGCGCATGCTCATCGGCGAAGTGCTGCGCGACCTGGGCTACAAGGTGCTGGAGGCGTTGGACGGCGCGTCCGGACTGACGCTGCTCGAAGGCGAGCAGCGCATCGACCTGTTGCTGGCCGATGTCGGCCTGCCCGGCGGCATGAATGGCAAGGAGATGGCGCGGATCGCCCGGCGCCTGCGCCCGGACCTGCGCGTGCTGTTCATCACCGGCTACGCGCAGAACAGCCTGTTCGACAACGAGCAGCTGGAGCCGGGCATGGAAGTGCTGTCCAAGCCCTTCGCCATCGAGTCCCTCGCCTCACGGGTCAGGGGGCTGCTGCAGAAGCCGGTACTGCCCCGCCGCCACGGCCAGCCGGCCGACCCGTCCGCCCGGACCGGCTGAACTCAGCGGGTCAGCGGCAGGGCCAGGCCTGCAGCGCCGAACAGCGCGCCGCAGCAGCGGTTGAAGCCCTTGCCGCTGCGCGCGAGCCAGGGCCGCACGCGGTGGGCCAGGCGTGCCAGCAGGTACTCCACCAGCGCCTCGATCCCCACGAAGGTCAGGGTCATCACCAGAAACTGCAGCCACAGGGGCTTGCCCGGGTCGAGGAACTGCGAAAGGAAGGCGCCGAAGAACAGGATCACCTTGGGGTTCGAGACCGCCGACAGCATCCCCTGGCGGAACAGGCTGGCGCCGCTGCGGCGCCCGGCTTCACCGGCGGTCGAGACCTGCACCGGCGGCGAACGCCAGAGCTGGATGCCGAGCCAGATCAGGTACAGGCCGCCGGCGATCTTCAGCACCGTCAGCGCCTCGGCCGACGCCTTGAGCAGCGCGCCGATGCCGAACATCGACAGCGCCATGATCAGCACGAACCCCAACGCGCCCCCGGCGATGGTGAACAGCGTCCGACGGTGCCCGTGCAACGCCCCGTGGGACAGCGCCAGCAAGGCATTCGGCCCGGGCGTGAGCGAAAGCCCGAGAACGGCCAGCAGGTAGATCAGCCAGGTGTGCAGTGCCATGGAGTCGGCCATCGAAGCGGGAAGGAGCCGCCAGTCTAGCGAGCCCGCAGCCACCACGAAATCCCCCACCCGACGCCCACACGCCGTGGGAGCGATTTCATCGGCGATGCAATGTCGGGCCGCTCGCCACCTCGTGCCGGCGGCGGGTCTTTCGCGGCTGAAGCCGCTCCCACGAGGAACCGGCCGCGACGCGGTAGTGGGCTACCCCGTCACCCCCGCGAACGCGGGGGCCCACTGAACGGGTCCTACTGCCCGTAACGCTTGCGGAACTCCGCCGTCATGCTCGCGTAGCGTCCGTTCTTGTGCAGCGCCTGCAGGCCCTTCTCGAAAAGCCGGGCCATGCGCGCGCCGTCGGGATGGGCCTTGGAGAACGCCACCCAGAAGCCATCGGTCTGCAGCACCCCGGTGAGTTTCACCTTGCCGCGCAGGTGGGGGTCCTGCTCGATGCGCATGTAGCCGGGCATGGTGTTGAGCAGGATGTAGTCCAGGCGCCCGGCCACCAGCATCTGCAGCAGCTGGCTGTCGGAGTTGGCGCTGTGGCGGCGGATGGCCGGGTCCTCCATGAAGGAGGTCGGGTAGGTGTAGCCGTTGGTGATGCCCACCAGCTTGCCGGCCAGGTCCTTGGCGCCCATGCCGGTGTGCGGATCATCGGCACGGCCGAAGATCGCCAGGCCCTCCTCGAACAGGGGCGTCGGGTGCCAGATGTACTGCTCGCGATTGGCCTCGGTGATGGTCACGTCGAAGCAGCCCACCGCCCGCGTGCCCTGGGCGTAGAACAGGCAGCGGGAAAAGGGCACGGTGAGAAAATCCACCTCCACGCCCTGGGTGGCGAAGGCGGCGCGCACCAGGTCGACGGCAAAGCCCTCCGGCGAGGAGCCGTCCTGGCCGATGACCGAATAGGGTGCCCAGTCGTCCTCGGCGGCGAGGGTCACGCGTTCGGCGCAGGCGAGCCCCGGCAGCAGCCAGGCCAGCAGCACCACGACAGCCGTCGATTTCATCGGGTTCCCTCCGGATGACAGATACGTTTCAGGCCGGCTCGGCGGACTCCAGCCGGCGTGGCAACCAGAGCAGGAAATGCACCCCGGCACCTTCTTCGGAGTGGAATTCCAGGCGCCCCTGGAGCTTGCGGGTGACCAGGTTGTAGACGATGTTCAGCCCCAGCCCCGTGCCCCCCATGCCGCGGCGTGTGGTGAAGAAGGGCTCGAAGATCCGCTCGTGCAACGCCGCCGGCACACCGCAGCCATTGTCACGATAGTCCAGCTCCACGCCCTCCCCCTGGCTGCGTATGCGCAGCGTGATGCGTGCCTCGGGGGTGTCGGCGAAGGCATGGCGCACGCTGTTGATGATCAGGTTGGCCACCACCTGGGTCAGCACCCCCGGCAGGCTGCGCATGTGCAGGCCGCTCTCGCAGTCCAGCTCCACGGTCACCGGCACCTTGCGCGTCTCCGGGTGCAGGCTGGCGATCAGTGCATCCAGCGCCTGCTGCACCTCGAACTCGCACCGCGCCTCGGACACCTGGTCCACGGCCGTCTGCTTGAAGTCGCTGATCAGCTTGGCTGCCCGCGCGATGTTGCTGGCCAGCATGGCGTTGCTGTCCTGGGCCAGCTCCAGCAGCGCCTGGAAACTCTCGCTGGTCAGGGTCTGCGCCTGGAACTGCGTGCGCAGGTCCGCCAGCGCCTCGGACAGCACCGAGGAGGCGGTCACCGCGATGCCCAGGGGCGTGTTCACCTCGTGGGCCACCCCGGCCACCAGCCCGCCCAGGGCCGCCAGCTTCTCCGACTCGATCAGCTGCCGCTGCGCCGCCTGCAGCTGCTGCACGCTGCGCGACAGCTCGCGGGTGCGCTCGGCGACCGTGGATTCGAGCTGCTCGGAATGGAACTGCAAGCGCCCCTCGGCCTCGCGCACCTGGCGCAGGTTGTCGCCGAGGGCCTGCAGGTGCTGGTTGGTCGAGCGCACCAGCACGCCGATCTCGCTGTCGGCGTGGCCGGCGGGCTCCCGCAGGCGGGTGTCTTCCGGGGCGTCTATATCCACCCGGGCGATGGACAGGATCAGGCTGCGCAGCGGCCGGGTCACCCGCAGGTAGAACACCAGCAGCAGGA